>JAPLUN010000441.1 GCA_026397715.1 Verrucomicrobiota bacterium | reverse complement strand
TGAACCCGAAAAAGAGCGACAAGGCGTGCATCATGATCTTCAACCTGGGCGCGCCGAGCCAGCTCGACCTGTTCGACATGAAGCCGGACGCGCCAAGCGAGATCCGCGGCCCCTTCAAACCGATCCGCACGAAGAGCGACGAGTTCGAGATCAGCGAAATCCTGCCGATGCACGCGAAGATCGCGGACAAGTTCAGCCTGGTGCGCTCCTGCTATCACACGGCTGCGGCCGTGCATGACACCGGACATCAGATGATGCAGACGGGCCGGCTTTTCACGGGCGGGGTCAATACTCCCCACGTCGGCAGCGCACTCGAGTTCCTGCAAGGCCGGCGCAGCGATCTGCCGGCACATGTGATTCTGCCCGAGTCGATGGGCCCCACGGGTGGGAATATGCCACACGGTCAGGACGCCGGATTCCTCGGCAAAGCCTACGATCCCTTCGTGCTGAATGCTGACCCTGCGGTCAAAGATTTCAAAGTGCCCGATCTCCTGCCGCCGAAGGAAATCGGCGAGGTGCGCCTCGAACGCCGTCGCGAACTGCGCGAGCTGGTGGACAGCAGCGTGCGCAATTTTGAATACAGCGAGCAGGCAAAGCTCATGGATTCCAATTTCGAATCCGCCTACCGCATCATGACCAGCACGCAGGCCCGCGAAGCCTTCGATCTCACCAAAGAGCCGCTCAAAGTGCGCGAGCGCTACGGCATGAACCGCTTTGGCCAGAGCTGCCTGCTCGCCCGCCGCCTCGTCGAGCGCGGTGTGCGTTTTGTCACCGTGAACACCTTCATCACCGTTTTCGGCGAGATCACCTGGGACATTCACGGCTCCAAGCCCTTCACCAGCATCGAAGGCATGCGCGACATCGTGGCCCCCATGTATGACCAGGGCTACAGCGCCCTCATCGAGGATCTGTTCCAGCGCGGCATGCTTGACGACACAATGGTCACCTGCCTCGCCGAATTCGGCCGCACGCCCAAGATCAATCCCGCCGGTGGTCGCGACCACTGGCCAAACTGCTGGACGGTCAATTTCGCCGGCGGCGGCATCAAAGGCGGCGAAGTCATCGGCAAATCCGACGACATCGGCGGCTACCCCACCGAGCGCCCCGTCGCCCCCAAAGAAATCGTTGCGACCATTTACCAGGCCCTCGGCATCGATCTCACCACCGAGCTTCCCGGACCCCAGGGCAGGCCCTACCCCGTCGTCGATTTCGGCACGCAGGCCATCAAAGAGCTGTTTGCGTAGAACGAGTGCCCGCCTCCCGCCAACCCTCATCGCGTGTCTTCCATGACGTTTCGTTCCTTCATCGCCTTCGCGGCTCTCACTTCGGCTGCTGCCGCCGAAGCCCCGTCCTTCCGCAACACCATCCAGCCCATCCTCACGCGCTACGGCTGCGCCATGGGTGCCTGCCACGGTGCCGCCGCTGGGCAGGGAGGATTTCGTCTCTCCTTGCGCGGGTTCGATGACGAAGGGGACTGGATCTCCGTCACGCGCAGCGCGAATGGCCGCCGCCTCACCATGGAAGATCCGGCACGCAGCCTGTTTTTGCTCAAGGCCGTTAAAGCAGTCCCGCACAAGGGCGACAAACGTTTCGAGGTGAACTCCCCGGAATACAAAGCCATCGCTGACTGGATCGCCGCAGGTGCGCCGGGACCCAAGGCCAGTGATCCGCTCATCGTCGCGCTCGATGTGGAGCCGAAGCAAATGGTGACGAAGCCCGGTGTCACGCTGCCCCTCAAAGTCACCGCGAAGTTCAGCGACGGCCACAGCGAGGACGTGACGCGTTGGGCCAAATACAACGGCGTCAACGCCAGCGTCGCCACCGTGGACGAGCATGGCGTCGTCAAAACCACGGGTCGTGGTGAAACGGTCATCAGTGCGTGGTATCTCAGCCGCCTCGCCGTCTCCACACTGGTGGTGCCGAGCGATGCTGCACTCGATGAGCCGGCGTTTGCGCAGATGAAGCCACGCAATTTCATCGACGAGCAGGTGCTGACAAAACTGCGCGCCCTGAACATCCCTCCTTCCGGCCGTGCGGATGATCATGAATTTCTGCGCCGTGTCTTTCTCGATACCATCGGCGTTTTGCCCTCCCTGGAGGAAACACGCGCCTTCCTCGCTGACAAAGCCACGGACAAACGCGACCGCCTGATCGAAGCGCTGCTGCAGCGGCCTGAGTTCGTCGATTACTGGTCACATCGCTGGAGCGATCTTCTGCTTGTCAATGGCGACAAACTCATGCCCCAGGCCATGTGGTCCTACTACAACTGGATCCGCCGCAACGTCGCTGCGAACACTCCGTGGGACGTCATGGTGCGCGATCTCCTCACCGCCACTGGCAGCACGCTGGAAAACGGCGCAGGCAATTTCTTCATCCTCAACGACGAGCCCACCAAGTGCGCCGAAACGATCAGCGTCGCCTTCCTCGGCACCTCCATCGCCTGCGCGAAGTGCCACAACCACCCCATGGAAAAGTGGACGAACAACGAGTACTTCGCCTTTGCCAACATGCTCTCCCGCGTTCGCACAAAAAACGGTGCGCAGGCAGATGAACGCGTGCTCTTCTCCGCCGCTGATGGAGAACTCGTGCAGCCGCTCACCGGCAAGCCGCAGCCGCCACATCCCCTCAATGTTACCACGGCTGTCTCAATGACTTCCAACGAGGATCGCCGCGTACCCCTCGCAAAATGGCTCACCAGCACCGACAACAAACTCTTCCAGCGCGCGATCGTGAACCGCGTGTGGGCCAACTTCTTCGGCTCCGGCCTCGTCGAAGCCGTGGATGATCTGCGCGTTACCAATCCCGCCAGCAACGAGCCGCTCTTCGCCGCTGCCTGCGAGCACTTGGTGAAGCAGAAGTTCGATCTGAAGGCCCTCATGCGCACCATCCTGCAAAGCGAGACCTACCAGCGCAGCAGCATCACCCTGCCCGAAAACATCACCGATCTCCGCTACGGCTCGCACTACGTACCGCGCCGGTTGAAAGCCGAAGTCCTCCTCGACACCGTGTCCCAGGTCACCGCAGCGCCCACCACCTTCAAGATCGACAAACGCAACGCCAACAAAGGCACCAGCGAAAGCTACCCCATGGGCTTCCGCGCCCTGCAGCTGCCAGACAGCAACATCGCCAGCTACTTCTTGAAAAGTTTCGGTCGTGCTGACCGCGTCAACACTTGCGAGTGCGAACGCACCAACGAACCCAGCATGGCCCAGGCCCTGCACATCTCCAACGGCGACACACTCAATCAAAAACTCGCCCAAAAAGACAACCGTCTCGATGCGCTTCTCGCCAGCAAGCTCAGCAACGAGAAGATCGTCGAAGAAGCCTACCTCATCGCCCTCGCCCGTCTCCCCACCGAGCGCGAAATTACCAAGACCAGCGCGATGCTTGCCACCGCCAAACCCGAAGATCGCCGCACCACCCTGGAAGACATCTTCTGGAGCCTGATGGGCTCGAAGGAATTTTTGTTCAATCACTAACAAGGAACACTGCATGATCCCTTTCCGTTCCATCCTTCTCCTCGCGTTTTTCACGGTTGCCGCCCACGCCCAGACCGTGGACTACACCAAGCAGATTGTCCCGCTTTGGGACACCTACTGCATCGACTGTCATGACGACACCGATGCCGACGGCGAGTTCCGTCTGGACACCTTTGCGAACTTGATGAAGGGCGGCAAGGAGGGCGTGGCCATCGTTGCGGGCAAAGCTAATGAAAGCATGCTGGTGAAGTTTCTCGAAGGTCATTCGGGCCGTGGCGGGAAGAACGAATTCATGCCACCCGGCAAGCGCGAAAAACTCAAGCCCGAGGAGATCGCGCTGATCAAGACCTGGATCGACATCGGTGCCAAGGGGCCGGTGATCGCCGATGCAAAGCCGATGCCAAGGGAGGTCATCACCCCGCAGATCATGCCAACTGTGCCGCTGAAACATGCAATCCAAGCCGTGGCATTTTCGCCGAAAGTACAGCTCGTCGCGGTGGGTCGTTACGGCGAGGTCGAGCTGCTCAATCCCGTCACGCGGGCCGTGGTGCGCAAGCTCACGGGCTTCAAGGGCAAGGCCAATGCCGTCGCATTTTCACCGGATGGTGCCACGGTATATGCCGCCGGCGGCGAGGCAGGCATTGTGGGCATCGTGAAGAGCTGGAAGACCAGCGATGGCACGCCCCTGCAGTCATTCGAAGGTCATCTCGATGCCGCCTATGCACTCGCCGTTTCGCCCGATGGCAAGATGATCGCCACAGGAGCTTATGATCAAAAAATTCGCCTGTGGGATGCTGCGACGGGCAAAGAACTCGCCCTGCTCAAAGGCCACAACGGCGCAGTCAATGGTCTCTCATTCCGCCCGGATGGCAAAGTGCTCGCGAGCGCCAGCGCCGATCGAACCGTGAAGCTTTGGAGCATTCCGGGAGGTCAGCGTCTCGACACGCTTTCTCAGCCTACGAAGGAGCAAACCAGCGTCGTTTTCAGCGCCGATGGCAAGCACCTCTTCGCCGCAGGCGGTGACAACCGCATCCGCCAATGGCAGATCAGCGCCGATGCCAAGGAGGGCACCAACAAGATCATCACCAGCCGTTTCGCCCATGAAGGTGGCATCTTGAATCTCGCGCTGTCCATCGATGGTCAGTTGCTCGCCTCCACCTCCACCGACAAGTCGCTCAAGATCTGGAACACCGCCGATCTCACGGAAAAGATCCCGCTGGAGAAACAGCCTGACTGGTCCTCCGCACTCGCCTTCACCGACAAAGCCCAGCTCGTGGCCGGTCGCGTGGATGGCAGCCTCAGCGTCTATGAATCGACCACTGGCAAGACGGTGATGGCACCAGCACCTGCGAAGCCAGCCATGGTCGCCAAGCCCGAACTCACTCGCGTCACCCCACGCACCGCACACATCGGTGGCGAACTGTTGGTGACTTTTGCTGGCAAAGGCTTCACTCAAGACACACAAGCCATGGCTTCGCATCCCGGTCTGAAAGTGCAGCTCATCAAAACCTCGGTCAAACCAACCACGGCCCGCGTGCAAATCACCGCCAGCGCCGAAGTGCCACGCGGCGCGCACGAAGTGTGGCTCAAGAACGCCGGCGGCGAATCTGCTCGGATGAAGATCTATGCCGATGATCTTGCCCCCACCATCACACAGTCGGCTGATTTCAAAGCGGCACCCGTCAGCGTCCCTTCGTTGCCCGCCAGCCTCTGGGGCACCCTCACCGAGATCGGCCAGCATGACGCGTATCAGTTCAAAGCCAAAGCCGGCGAGGAACTCGTCTTTGATCTCGCCGTCGCGCAGGTCGGCAGCATGGCCAAATCACCGGCGATCGAGATCATGGACACGAATCGCACCGTGCTCGCCGTGAATCGCGGTCTCGACAGTGGCAGCGATCCCTTCCTCGCATGGAAAGCGCCTGCGGATGGTGACTACATCGTGCTCGTGAGCAACACCACCATGGATGGCAGCGCTGATCACGCCTACCGCCTCACCCTTGGCGCACTGCCCTACGTCACCGCCTGGTCTCCCCTCTTCGCGCAGATCGGCAAAGAGACAAAAGTCACCCTCATCGGCCATCACCTCGGCGACAAGGCCACCGTGATGATGAAGCCCGACAAGGAAGGCCAGATGAACGTACCGCTCGATGCCAAGGCGTTGCGGTTTCGCTCCACGCCCGCGCTGCGTGTGAGCGGACTGGCGCAAACCGAAGAAGTGGAAGGCAATGATGACATTGCCAAGGCACAAAACGTAACCGCGCCTGTCACGGTGAATGGACTTCTGGCCAAAGCCAGCGACATCGATTGCTTCGCCTTCAATGCCAAAAAAGGGCAGGAGTGGATCATCGAGACTCTGGCCGATCTGGCAGGCTCCCCTGCCGACACGAAACTGGAAGTCCTGCATGCAGACGGCAAACCCGTTCAGCGCATCCTGCTCCAGGCCGTGCGCGACAGCTACAACAACTTCCGCAGCGTCGATGCCAACAACCCCGACATCCGTCTGCAAAACTGGGAGGAGATGGAGCTGAACGAGTTTGCCTACTTCAATGGCGATGTGATGAAAATCATCCGCATGCCGCGCGGCCCGGATGGCGGCTGTTTCTTCTACACCACGGGTGGCAAACGCCGCGCTTACTTTGACACCACGGCGAATTCGCACTCGCTCGATGAGCCCTGCTACATCGTCGAGCCCAAGCCCATCGGCAGCCAGATCGTGCCGAACGGCCTGCCGGTCTTCACCCTGAACTATACCAATGACGACAGCGGCGATCGCAAGCTCGGCAGCGACTCGCGCCTCACCTTCACCGCACCAGCGGATGGCCGTTACATCATCAAAGTCTCCGACACCCGTGCCTGGGGTGGCGAACGCTATGTCTATGCGCTTTCCATCCGTCAGCCGATGCCCGATTTCAGCGTGAAACTCGCCGGCATGAATCCCACCATCATGCCCGGTGCCTCCGTCGGTTTCTCCTTCCGCGCAGATCGCACGGATGGCCACGATGATCCCATCCAGATCGAAGTCACCGGCCTGCCCTCCGGCTATTACGCCTCCTCACCTCTCCTCATCGAAGCTGGGCACGATCTGATCAGCGGCAGCCTCCACGCCGCGCCGGATGCCCCTGCGAATGCTGATTGGAGCAAGCTCAAGATCACCGCGAAATCCAAAGCCCTAGCGCATGACGCCGGCACCTTGGGTAAAGTCACGCTCGGTGCCGCTCCGAAGTTCGTCATCGTCATGGAGCCCGATACTGGCGGCAAGCCAGTCATGCGTGAAATCAAAGACGAAACCAAGCCCCTCGAAATCACCCTCGCCCCCGGTCAAACCGTGAAGGCTTGGATTCGCGCCGTGCGCATGGGCAACGATGGTATTCTCAGCCTTGATGTTCACGGCCTGCCCCACGGCGTCATCGTCGATGACATCGGCCTCAACGGCGTGCAGATCCGCGAGAAAGAAAACGAGCGCCCCATCTTCTTCCGCGCCGCCAACTGGGTCAAAGACCAGGACAAACTCATCCACGCCGCCCTCAGCTCCGCCCGCAACGAACATGACAGCGCCGGACTGCAGACAAGCTTTCCGATCCTGCTGAAGATCCGGAAGCCGGCGGGTGTGGCGGGGAGGTGAGCTTAGATAAGCGCGACAGCGTTTTGGAGTGCGCCGGTCCTCCGGCGCTTTCGAGCGTCTCACAGTACCCGTCAGGTCACCAGTCCTGATCAACCTCGAAGTCATCATCCACTTTCACTTTGTCTGTCTTGAAGCGTTGAATTGACTTCGCCATTACCGCGCTCGTGTTTTCTTCAAACCAAGTCGCAGAGCACCATGGATAATCTTTGGCTGCATGCACCAATCCATGATGAACAGCATTTCGGTGGGTATAATTCAGCCTGGCAAAATACGAGGTCGGATGCGTGAGCAAGGTCTCACGAAAGTTATGCCATACGTTTCGACCAGGTGTTCCGTCGATTCTGTTAACCCAACCCGCCAGCTTCACATGCAGCACTTTGAGCATGCCTTGCAACGAACCGGGATCAGCAGGTGATTTGGCAACGAAATGGTAGTGATTTGAAAAAACAGCCCAGGCTTCCAAGTCCCAGCCGTATTCTTTGGCGACCGTTAGTAGTCCACGTTGGACAACTTCAAGACGCTGGGCGCTTCGGAAGTGATGGGCCTTCAGGTAAGTGGCTGCTGTGACGAAGTAAGTGCCACGCTCAGTGAGCCGATGCGGTGGCGCGTGAGGCCAGTCGATGATCCTTGGCATATGGTGAGTTTGCCGAAAATAGAAGGACTTGGCAAGTAAGTCGCGAGAGCGTTCTGGAGTGCTCCAGTCCTCTGGAGCTTTTCGCAGGCCGATGGACGCTCGAAAGCGCCGGAGGACCGGCGCACTCCAGGACGCTCTCGCGGCTGATCAGGCTGCGAAATAATGTTTCCACGCTACAAACCACCAGGCATTCGCGTTCCCATCCCCCTCATGAACCGCCGCCATTTTCTCAAGCAATCCCTCGCCGCCACCGCGTCCATATCCGCGCCCGCCATCCTGAGCGCGCGGTCGCCGAATTCAATGTTCCAGGTGGCCTCGATCGGAGTCGGCGGGATGGGCGCCGTGACGATGATGAGCGTGCTTCAGCACTCCAAAGTGCGGCTGGTGGGCATGTGCGATGTGGACGCGAAGACTCTCGAACTCGCCCGTGGCGGCAATGCGACCCGGCGGAAAGAACTTCAAGACCCCGATGCCGCCAAGCGGCTGGAAGGCGCGGCACCCTTTCGTGATTACCGCGAGATGATCGCCAAGCTGGGCGACAGCATCGACGCGGTGACGATCGGCACGCCGGACCACATGCACGCGGCCATGGCAGTGACGGCGCTACGGGCCAAAAAGCACGTCTATCTGCAGAAGCCGCTCACCCATCACATCCACGAGGCGCGGATTCTCGGTGCCGAGGCAGCAAAGGCTGGAGTCACCACCCAGATGGGCACGCAGGGCCATTCCAGCGTCGAAACCTCACTCGCCGTCGATCTCATCAAGAGCGGCGCCATCGGCAAGGTGACGGAAATCATCTGCTGGGAGAACAAAAAGGCCAGCTGGTGGCCCAAAGTCACCGAACGCAAAGCACAGGCCGATCCGGTGCCGGCGAATCTCGATTGGAACCTGTGGCTTGGCGTGGCCGATGAAGTGCCCTTTCTTGACGGTGCCTATCATCCCTCCATGTGGCGCTCCTGGGTCGATTTCGGCGTCGGCATGATGGGGGATATGGGCTGCCATTATTTCGATGTCGTCTTTGCCTGCCTCGGCCTCGCGGCACCTACCCGCGTCCGTTGTCTCGATGCAGGCAGCAAGGGAGACCTCTATGCACAGAAGCGCCATCTGGAACTCGAGTTCCCCGGCACACCGCTCACGGCGGGCGACAAGATCAAGATGACCTGGACCGACGGCGGCTATCCGTATGACCCCCGCGTCTTCAAGCCCAGCGTGCTCACCAAAGACACCCCCAGCGGCATCTTCTTCATTGGAGAAAACGGCAGCATCTTCAAGCCGCATAGCCAGCGCCCCTGGCTGGTACCAGAAGAAAAATTCACCGGCTTCGCCTACCCGGAAAATCGCATTGCCAACCATTACACCGATTGGGTGGATGCCTGCATCAAGGGCGAAAAAGCCGCCGCCGACCTGCCTACTTACGGCTGTCCCGTGACGGAGGCCGTGCTCCTCGGCGTCCTTGCCGAGCGCAATCCCGGCGGCTGGATCGAATGGGACGCTGCCGCCGGCCAGGTGACAAACCAGCCCGCACTCAATGCCCAGCTCACGCGCAAATACCGCGATGGCTGGAGCGTCGCCGGACTGGGCTGAGAGTGCCCGAACATCCGCAAAGCAAGCACAAAAAAGAGTGTAAGTTGTTTATCAGCGGCATTGCACTCGGCCAATGTCGTCGTAGCATCGTAATGTCATTTAATGAGCGCGCATGAGCACAAACCAGACTCACGTCTGAAGCAGGCCGAGAAGATCGCCACCCATCCGGAGCAGTACAAAGTCTGCGAAGGCTGCGGCTCCATCGTGGTCACGCGCGCCATCACCTGCCCGAGCTGCCATGCCTACCTCTTTGACGCCACCTCCGTTCGCGTGATTGCACAGGCCAAGGAGCTCGCGCTGCGTGCCGCGAATTCGGTGCTGGCCTCCGATTTGTCGTAAATCCGGCTCAGCGCTTGGGCATCGCCTCCGGTGTCTCACCACGCAGCAGTTTGCCCAGCATTCCCGTGAGCCACAGATAGTGATCGTTCGGCAGCTCAGGCTCCGCGAGGAAGCGGCTTTCACCCACAGGAGGATGATTGTCGGTTTTGAAAATGGCCGTTCCTTCATCCAGTTCGTCAAACATGGCCACGTAGAGCATCTGCGCCCCGGCCCTCTTGGCCGCAGTCGCCTGTGACCAAAGGAACTGACCGCCCAGACGTGGGATCGCATCAAACTTCGACTCCTGATTGCGTGACTTTGAGAGATTGGTCCAGCTGAAGCCCGGGAATAGGACCGGCAGGTAATCAATCTTGTGCTCTGCGCACCACGCGATGTCCGGCTTCAGAATTTTCTCCCTACGGCTTGCGGCGTCCTGCGGCGTGCCGAGCCGCCCGACTGCCCAGGGGCTGACAATGTCCGCTCGGGCGATGAGTGCATGCAGCTGAGGGTCTTTGATGCAGTCATGATCCAGCGTGCGCCAGTAGTAGGGCACTCCCAGCATGATGGCACAGCCACCGAATTCAGGATCATCACGCAGGAAGGTGATCAGGCGCGACCACTCTTCGAGCATCGGCGCACGATCATTAAAACCTAGGCCCCACAGCGCCACGAGGGGCTTGCCATGATGTTTGAAATAGCTGGAGCCCTTGGGGTCCAGGCGCTTCTCCGTGATGAGGCGCTTCCAGTCGTCGATCACCAGCTGAATGCCGTCCTCCCTGATGCCGCTGAGGTCATACATCAGCGTCAGTCCGCGACCGTTGGCGATGGCGGCGGTCTGACAGTGGGCAAGTACCAGATCCATCGGTTCACGAAAGCGTTTGTCGCGTGTGGTGGCGGCGAAGCGCTGCACAAAGGCGCCGTCGATGCCGTAGTCGCGCATCCACTTGAAATGAAGTTGCACCACAGCGGGATGGACGGAGCTGAAGACTTCAGCGGTGCGGCCATCGGCATGCTTAAACGGCGTCGCCACACGGGCCTCCTTCGGCAGTTCACTCACATCCGGCCATAGCTCGATGTGCGAATGCCCCGGCTCGAAGCTTTTGCCTGCGGCGTAATGGTGCCAGCCATTGTTGCTGCCATCACCCTCACACCGGAACCAGCCCTGATAGCCGCAGACAATCTTGCCCGCCAGCGTGCTGGTATCCACCGTCTGGGCATGGATGCTAAAGGTGAGGAGAGCAGGCAGAATGAGAAACCGGAGCATGCAGGATGTTTTCATTGACGTCAGCTGGGCGTCAAGGTGTGATGTGGTCCGCATGAAACGACGCGCCTTTGTGAGTTCGCTGGCCGCATGGCCGATGGCTGCTGCTGCGGCACCCACGTCCGAGGAGGGAAAAATCCGCGCCATCGCCGAAGGCTTTCTGCGCGAGCATGGCATCCAGGGCATGAGCATTGCGTACGGCAGAGATGGCAAGCTCGACTTCGAGGCAGGCTATGGCTTTGCCGATACGGATGGCTCCGAGGTCGTCACGCCGCATCACCGCTTTCGCATCGCCAGTATCTCCAAACCAATCACAGCCACCGCAGTGATGATGTGCATCGAAAAAGGTCTTATCCAGCCCGACACCAAGGTCTTCGGCCCTCAGGGCATCCTGGGTGGCGATTACAGCGGAGACGTGGCGGCCATCACCGTGGACCACCTGCTCACCCATGCCAGCGGCGGCTGGGCGAACGACAAAGATGATCCCATGTTTAAAAACCCGCGATTGGACCACGCGGAGCTCATCGCCTGGACGCTGGCCAATCAGAAACAAACCCACAAGCCCGGAGAACACTTCGCCTATTCAAACTTCGGCTACTGCGTCCTGGGCCGCGTGCTGGAGAAGGTGCTGAAGCTGTCATACGACAAGCTCATCACACAGGAGGTTCTGTCAAAATGCGGCATCACCAGCATGCAGATCGCTGGCAACACGCTGGCGGAACGACGGCCGCAGGAGGTGATGTATCTCACGCAGAAACCGGGCGCCGCCTACGTCATGAATGTCGCACGCATGGACTCGCACGGCGGCTGGATCGCCACCGCCAGCGATCTGGTACGCTTTGCCTCACAGCTCCCGATTTTGCTCAAACAGGATTCAATTCGTGCCATGACCACGCATGGAGTCAGCGAAGGCTACGCACGCGGCTGGAACGTGAACAAGGTTCCCAACTGGTGGCACACCGGATCGCTGCCCGGCACCACCACCATCATGGTCCATACCGCGAAAGGATTTTGCTGGGCTGGTCTGCTCAATGGTCGCAAGGAAGGTTTGGGTCTCACTTTGGACAAACTGATGTGGCAGATGAGCGACGCACTGAAGGCTTGAGAGTTCTGAACAGCGTGCACTCCCTCATGGCTTTTTCTTTTGAAGCAGAAAGACCCAGTCTTTAGTGCGGAAGACGACCTTTCCCGTTTCGTCTTTTGACTCCATGCCTGCGGCGAACACGAAAACACCGGCGGTGAAGGACAGGTGGGCCATGGGCTTGCCATCGGCCGGATTAATGCTGCTGGCGTCCATTTCAGCCGGTTTGAAAGATAACTTGCTGAAATTGGGCGCGACGCTGGTGATCATTGCATCGGGCACGTAAACCACTGCGAAGCTCCCATCCGTGGCGACTGCGGCCATGGCCTTGGGCGGATTGGGGGCGATGGGTTTACTCACCAGAAAGTCATCATCCCGCCGCAGCTTCGTCCAGTCCAGTCCCTCCATGAATTTCTTCATCAACCCCATCTGCGCCGCGCCGGGCAGTTCCAGCGCCTGCTGCCATGGAGTGCGCGCATCCGTTTGAGCTTTGCGCTTCGCGAGATCATGAAACTGCCAGATGCTGTGCGTGCCATAGACGTGCCCGCAGGCGCCGCTAAGTACACTCCACCACGCGGCGCGGCGCACGTCGTAATCGTCAAACCATTCAGTGGGCTTCTTGTCCTTCATCAAACCGCGCACGGGATGGTCCTCATAGCAGGGTTCCCCGTCCAGCGTCGGTTTGAGCGCGGGAAGGGCCAGGTTCTTAGCGTTCATGTCGTAGTTGGCGGCTGCCCTTTTGCCGTGACCGCTTTGAAACATGTGGAAGTCCAGCCACGGCTCGTCCGGCCAATAGTCAGACGAGTTCGCCCCACCCTTGGGGTGGAAGGTGATGAGGTGCCTGCCGCCATCGCCCTTCTTCAATCCGGCGGCCATGGCACGAATGATGGCGCGCTGCGCGTCAGTATCCACGGAACGGTCACCACCGAGCACCCAGATGATGGGCTTGTCCTTGTAGCGTCTGGCCAGCCACTCGCAGTAGATGGCTGCATTCTCCGGCGTGAAGATCTCCGGGCCTTTGCCCCACTTCTTGTTCCATTTATCACCCCAGGTCGGCAGCATGGCTGTGTACAAGCCGAGCGCCGCCGCCTGATCCACAACCCAGTCGACATGCTTAAAATAGGCCTCCCGTGGCTTGGTCGGGTCGTTGTTTTCCAGCGGCATCTCGCCGTAGGCGTTGGGTTGATCAAACTCGAACTCTGCCAGCGCCACGGCGAGGACAGTGTTGAAGCCTTTGGCGGCCCGGTTCTTGAGATACAGCTCCGTCTCCTCCCGCGTCAGCCGGTGAAACAGCTCCCAGGCCGTGTCCCCGAGCATGAAGAACGGTTTGCCATCAGCCGTGGCCAGATGACGATGATCAGCGGCCACTTTGAGATCCGGTAGTGCGGCACTGGCGGCAAAAGCGAGGGTGGAAAGGAGAACGGCAAGACGCATGGACAAAGGATGCCAGATGAATGCAGTGCTTTGCCAGTTTTCGTTTTCCCAGTTCGTATTTTGCGTTCACTTCTCACCTCCATCATGACACCCCAGCAAAAAGCAGAATCCCTCGGTCTCGTTTTTACCAAACAGCCACCCGCCTACCTGAACCTCTGCATCCGCAGCGGCAATCAGCTCCTCACCTCCGGCCATGTGAGCGATCTCAAGGGCAAGCTGGGCGCCGGTGTCTCGACCGAAGACGGCTACAAGGCCGCGAAGAACTGCGCCGAAAAAGTGCTGCGTTCCGTCTGGGACACCCACGGCACGCTGGACGGCCTCAAAGTCCTCAAGGTGCTCGGCTGCGTGAACTCCACCCTGGAATACACCGACCAGCACCTCGTCATCAACGGCTGCTCCGATCTGCTGCATGAGATCTTCGGCAAGGAAGGCGACGGCTACCACGCCCGCAGCGCCCTCGGCTTCGCCCAGCTTCCCACCGGCGCAGCCGTGGAGGTCGAGGCGATCTTTGAGATCAAGGCCTGACCGGGCAGGGCCAAAGCGCCTTGAGGTTGTCTTTTGGCCGGGGTTGGGTATTCTCCCAACCCCCAATGCCACGCGTCCACATCAAAACCTACGGCTGCCAGATGAACGAACGCGACACCGAACAGGTGTCGCAGATGTTCGTCGAGCGCGGCTACACCATGACGCCGCGTGACGAAGACGCGGACGTGGTGCTGATCAACACCTGCTCCGTACGCGATCAGGCGGAGCAGAAAGCACTTGGCAAAATGGGCATGGTTCGCCGCCGTCGCACACCGCTGGTCACCGGCTTCATGGGCTGCATGGCGCAGAGCCGCGGCAGCGAACTGGTGAACAAGGCGAACGTGGACCTCGTGGTCGGCACGCAGAAGTACCATCGCGTGGTCGATTACGTGGACGAGATCATCCGCGCGAAAGAAGCGAAGCAGATGGACGACGAACGCTTTTCCATCGTCGATGTGGAAGAGGAAGCCTCCTCCCAAAACACCATCCGTGATCACACGCTGAAGGAAAAGCAGGCCAGCGCCTTCGTCAGCATCATGCAGGGCTGCAACATGAAGTGCACCTTCTGCATCGTGCCCTACACCCGCGGTGGCGAGCGTGGCCGTCCCATCGCCGACATCGTCGAAGAAGTGAAACGTCTCGCGGATCGTGGCGTGAAGGAAGTCACCCTCCTCGGCCAGATCGTGAACCTCTACGGCAGGCATGAATTCCCGGCAGTGGACGGCAAAAGCCCCTTCGTGCAGCTTTTGGAAGCCGTGCATGAGGTGCCCGGCATCAAACGCATCCGCTTCACCAGCCCGCATCCGATTGGCTACAAAAAGGATCTCATCGAAGCCTTCACCTACCTGCCGAAACTCGCGGAACATGTGCATCTGCCCGTGCAAAGCGGCAGCGATGCCATCTTGAAGCGCATGCACCGCCCTTACACCGCGGCCAAGTTCACCGAACTCGTCCAGCGCATTCGCGAGGCGCGCCCGGACATCGCCGTGACAACGGATGTGATCGTCGGTTTCCCCGGAGAAACCGAAGAGAACTACTTGGAAACGCGGCAGATGTTTGAAACCATCGGCTTCGACAACGCCTTCGTCTTTCGTTATTCCAAACGCCGTGGCACACCCGCAGCTGAGATGGAAGAAGCCATTCAAGTCCCAGAGCGCGTCAAAGAAGAGCGCAATCAGGATCTGCTCGGTCTGGTGAATCGCATCGCTCTGCCAATGTATGACAAGCTCGTCGGCAAGGAGGTCGAAATCCTCTGCGAAGGCCCCAGCAAGACGAACGACCAGCGCCTCACCGGCCGCACAGGCTCAAACCGCATCGTGGTTTTCGACGGCAATCCCGAGCGTCACACGGGCGAAATCTTCAAGGTCCGCATCGCTGAAGCCGGACACTTCACCTTGTTTGGCGATCCCGTGCTGCATGCATGAGCACAGCGCTGCAAATCGAGCTTCGCCCGCTCATTCATGAGCATGCGCCTGCGTTTTGCCAGCTGGTCATAGCCCTGGCCGAGTTCGAAAAGCTCCCACCTCCCGACGAGTCCGCGCAGGCGCGTTTGGTCGAGGATGCCCTGGGCGCAAAGCCACGCATCGAAGTCTGGCTCGCGTTTGTGAATGAGGACACCGCTCCCTGCGGCTACATGATTCTCGTGGAGACCTATTCAAGCTTTCTCGCACTGCCGACCCTCTATCTCGAAGACCTCTTTGTCCTCCCAGAGCACCGCAAAGCCGGCGTGGGCGGCACTTTGCTCAAGAAGGTGGTAAGCCTCGCGCATGAGCGCGGTTGTGGCCGCGTGGAGTGGACGGCGCTGGACTGGAACGTGAACGCCCAACAAGTCTATGAGCAGCGCATCGGTGCCAAACGCATGAGCGAGTGGCTGCTCTACCGCATGACGCGCGAAGACATGCAGCGGCTGCTCGAAGGCGAAGCATAGTAGCCCTCTCGCTCCGCGAGAGGAGCTGAACGCGCTCGACGAGACAGATCGCTTTCGAGTCATTGAAGACGTGGCAAGTGCGGGAGCCGTGGGCTCATCTCGCGGGAGCGAGATGGCCACTGTGCGGCGTCCTAGAACGACATCGTCGGCACGTCGATCAGCGAATAGACCTCAACAGGATCAGGCTGCCCCTTCACCGGATGAATACCGGCGTTTTGGTACAATTGCAGCCCCTCTGGCCAGCCATTCAGAAACGGCGCACCAGCGAGCACCGGCACCTGCAGCTTGCGGGTCAGACTCTCGATACGGAAGGTCACGTTCACCGCTTCACCCACGGCAGTGTTCACTCCACGGCCCATGGCACCCAGGGCGACATCGCCAATGTTCAGGCCGATGTGACAATGAACTTCCAGGTTCATGTTCTCCTTCAACCACTTGCGCTTGGGAGATTCACTGGAATCCGGGCTGCTCAGGATTTTTGCGGCCTCGGTGGCCTTGATGCGGGAACTGATGTCATCTCACGGCCAGTAGGCAAAGACACCGTCGCCGATGAACTTGTCGATGATGGCATCGCGGGTTTTCAGAACTTTTTCGCACTGCGCATACCACTCACGCAGCATCGCAGCCACTTCCTCAGCGCTGAGCTGGGAGGAAATGGTGGTGAAGTTGCGCAAATCGCCGACGAGCAGCGTTGCACGAACCGTCTTGACCGGCAGCGCGATGGTATGCAGCGATTGCGTGCTGACGTTGCCAGACTCGCTCGGCGGCCGTTCTTCGTCCTGGCTGTCAAAAATAAAGGTGCTGGTGCCAAACTGCACACGATCCCCATGCCGCAGAGCCCGCGCCGTGGTCACTGCCACGTCGTTGACGAAACTGCCGTTCGCGCTGCCAAGATCGGAAACCCAGAACAACTGCCCGTCCCTTCGGATCGTGGCATGCTGGCGCGAGACACCACCGTCCACGAGCCTGATGCTGGCATCAGGGCTGCGCCCGACCAGATTGAAGTCCTCGAGAGTGATCTCGAGTTCTTTCTCCAGTGATTTAAGTGTGGCGCCCATGAAAGTAGTTAAACTGATTGCTCTTTTGAAGCAATTTACAGGCCGCAAGTCAAGCGCGGTCGTCTTCTTGCTACAAGGTTTTTCGCAGGTTCTTTCGAAAGCATTGCGGCATCTTGAAAATCAACTCTTAATTTCACCGCGTTTATGGCTGGACGCGACGATATATTTGCCATTGCCGCAGGCACCTCCACCATGGTGGATGCATCGGTTTTTTAGCAGAAGAATCATCGGCGTCGTCTTTCTGACTTTTTGGGCTGTCGCCAGCATCGTGCGTGCGCATCTGGTGCCGAATATGACTGTCGAGGCGGAATTCGACTCTACAGGCGGCTACACGCTGCGCATCAATGTCGATCCACGCACCTTTCTCGCCTCAGATCCCACCTCCCTGCCGCCCGTACCGGCCTCATGGTACCTGGAGCAGACGCCCGATCAGGTCGCCGCGACCCATGAAAAAGCGCAGCAATACCTAGCTAGTGCGCTTGGGTTGCTCTTCGATGGAGGAAAAACCATCCTTCCCGCCTGCAAAATTCAGGCCATGGACGGTGCTGACAACACCCCCCTCAAGGCAGACACCCAGGAAGTTCACATCCTCGCCACCGCCAGCGGCCGGTTGCCGGCAAATTCCACCACATTCCAGGTCGATTTTGCCAAAGATGCCAATACCAGCCTGATCCTGCTGCACTCCATGGCGGGAAAGTCCGAACTTCGTCCCCAGGTGATATTCCCGGGAGAGACAAGCCGTCCCTTCCAGCTCCAGGTGGCCGCAGCTGCTGTCACGCCACCCAGCACCCTGGCCTCCAAGGGCAATAACATCTATCTCATCATCACAATCTCCTTGGCTTGCATCGTGATCATCACCGGCTGGCTGCTGCTGAGCCACTACCGCCACCACCATCGTGCGCACCGAAAGCCCGGTGCTGGAAAAATGTGAAAAACTACCTCTTTCATGCCTTCGAAGCGGGGTTAATCCTGTCCCCCGCCGCATGTCAGATTCCTTCGTCCATCTCCATCTCCACACCGAATACTCGCTGCTAGACGGCGCTGTGCGCATCGATGCGCTCATGAAACGCGTGAAGGAGCTGAACATGCCTGCCGTGGCCATGACAGACCATGGCAATCTCTACGGCGCCATCGACTTTTACATGGCCGCCAAAAAGGCCAAAGTGAAGAGCATCATCGGCTGCGAGGCCTACCTCGCTCCCGGCTCCATGATGGACAAAAACGAAGTGCCAGGCCGCAAGCGCTCTTCGCATCTCACGCTGCTCGCCTCCAGCAACGAAGGCTTCGAAAATCTCTCCAAGCTCATCACCAAAGGCCACCTCGACGGCCAGTGGTACAAGCCCCGCGTGGACAAAGACGCCCTGCGCGAGCACGCCAAGGGCCTCATTTGCCTCAGCGGCTGCATCAACGGCGAAATCAACGAACTCCTCCTCTCCGACCGCAAGGACGAGGCGGAAAAAAGCCTGCTGGAATTTCGCGACATCTTCGGCCCCGAAAACTTCTACCTCGAAATCCAGGATCACAACATGGAGGCCCAGCGCAAGAGCGCGCGCCAGATGATCGAGTGGGGCAAGCAGTACGATCTCAAGACCGTCGCCACCAACGACGTCCACTTCCTCAACCGCAGCGATCACGAGTCCCACGACATCATGATCTGCATCGGCACGGGTGCCAGCATCTACGATCAGAACCGCATGACCTACTCCCCGGAGGTCTATTTCAAGACCGCCGAGGAAATGCGCGCCCTGTTCTCCGAAGTGCCGGAAGCCTGCGATGCCACCCTCGAAATCGCCGAACGCTGCGATCTGAAGATCCACCTCGATTCCACCAGCATCGAGCGCTACCCGCAGTATCCCATGCCCGACGGCGGGGACCGCAATGAATACCTGCGCAAGCTGACCATGGATGGTCTCGCAGACCGCTATGGCCGCGATCGCGCGCTCAATGACGAAGTGCTCCACCATCGCATGGAGGTGGAGCTCGCCTTGCTGAAAGAGAAGAACTTTACCAGCTACTTCCTCATCGTCTGGGACTTCATCAACTGGGCCCGTGAGCACGACATCCCCGTCGGTCCCGGTCGTGGTTCTGCCGCCGGTTCTCTCGTCGCCTTCTGCCTTGGCATCACCGACATCGATCCACTCCGCTTCGAACTCGTGTTCGAACGATTCCTCAATCCCGAGCGCGTCAGCCCTCCCGATATCGATATCGACTTCTGCCAGACACGCCGTCCGGAGGTCATTCAATACGTCCGCGAAAAATACGGCGACCTCAGCGTCTGCCATATCATCACCTTCGGCACCATGGGGGCCAAGTCGGTCATCCGTGACGTCGGTCGCGTCATGGGCTGGAGCTACGGCGACAGCGACGCGTTGTCGAAGATGATTCCGAACGAGTTGAACATCGACCTGGAGGAGTCGGTGAAGAAAAACCCCGATCTCGCCGCGAAGCTCGAGTCCGACGGCAATGCGCAGGAGCTCTGGCGGCATGCCACCTTCCTCGAAGGCCTCACCCGCGGCACGGGCGTTCACGCCGCCGGTGTCGTCATTGGTGATCGCCGGCTCGACAACTTCATCGCTCTTACGCGAGACAAGGAAGACGCCATCCTTTCGCAGTATGCGATGAAGCCGCTCACCGAGCTGGGCATGCTCAAGATGGACTTCCTCGGCCTCAAAACGCTGACGGTGATCCACGAAGCCGAGTACTGGATTCACAAGCGCGTCCCCGGCTTCAGAGTAGCCGATGCCCCCCTCGAAGACACCAAGACCTTCGATCTTATCAAACGCGGCGAAACGGTCGCCGTCTTCCAGATGGAATCGGGTGGCATGGTCAACACCTGCAAACAGCTCGGTCCTGACACCATTGAGGAAATCATCGCTATTCTGGCGCTGTATCGTCCCGGCCCGATGCAGTTTATTCCGGACTACATCAAGCGTAAGAAAGGTGAGGAGAAGGTGGACTACCCGCATCCGCTGCTGGAAAAAATTTCCAAGGAGACCTACGGCATTCTGGTCTACCAGGAGCAGGTCATGCAGGCCGCGAACTTGCTCGCCGGCTTCTCACTCGGACAAGCTGACTTGCTCCGCCGAGCGATGGGTAAAAAGGACGCCGCAGAGATGGCCCGCCAGCGTCTCATCTTCGTGGAGGGCTGCCTCAAGACGAACGACATCCAGGCCAAGCTCGCGAACTCCATCTTCGACTTGCTCGAAAAATTCGCGCAATACGGCTTCAACAAGTCGCACTCCGCCGCCTACGGAATCGTCACGTATCGCACGGCCTACCTGAAGGCAAACTATCCCGTTGAGTTCATGGCGGCGGTGCTCAGCTATGAAATCAGCAATCCTGACAAGATCGCCAACTTCGTCAGCGAGTGCTTTGAAATGGGCATCAAGGTGCTGCCGCCGGACGTCAACAAGTCCTCGCTCAAGTTCGCTCCTGAGCGGTTTGAAACCGAAGAGGACGTGCCAAACGCCATCCGCTACGGACTCAGCGCCATCAAGAACGTCGGTGAAGGTGCCATGGAAGCCGCCATCGCCGAACGTGAGAAGAACGGTCTTTACACCAGTCTCGAAGATTTCGCAGCACGTCTCGACAACCGCGCAGTGAACAAGAAGCTCATGGAGTCCCTCGTCAAAGCGGGTGCCTTTGACTTCACCAAAGAGCCGCGCGCCGTGATGTTCGCCAAGCTCGAGCAGGTGCTCGCTTCCGCAGCCTCGATGCAGAAGGACAAAAAAGCAGGCCAGGGCGGTCTCTTTGATGACTTCGAACTCGCGCAGCCCAAATCCAAAAAGAACGAAGCTTCAGCTCCCTCCATCGTATGGAGCACGGATGAGGTTCTCGCCTTTGAAAAAGAACTGCTCGGCTTTTATGTCAGCGGCCATCCGCTGGACAGCTACCGCGGGCATTTTGATTCTTCCAAAATCATCAAGATCGCCTCCATTCCGGATATCGATACCAAGGAAAAAGCGAGCTCGCACTCCATCGCCGGAATCCTCAGCCAGCTCGAAGTGCGCTACTCCAAGAAGGACAACCGCCCCTTCGCTACCTTCAAGTTTGAAGACTTTACCGGCCAGATCGAGATGATGTGCTGGAGCGATGACTACGAAAAAACGAAGGATGTTCTGGCCAATGGCGCCGTGCTCGGCCTCCGCATTCGTGTCAGCAAAGACCAGAAAACCGACGGCAACCGCGTCACCATGAACAGTGCGCAGCCGCTCAAGCCCAAGGCCGCCAAACCACGCAATGCCGGCGAACCCGATCCTTCCGAGCCACCACCGCCGAAGCCGCTCGCTCCACCGAAACCTGTTGTCTTAAAACTCAACGGCACTCATGACGAGACGGATCTTGAACGCATTCATGAGGTGTTGATTGCGCACCCTGGCACGCTGCCCGTCTTCCTCGAAATCTCCAGGAACGGCCACAAAGCCCGGCTCGAACTCGATGAAAGCTTTCGAGTCACTCCGAGTCCCGATCTGCGTCGTGCGCTCACGGTCTGGTTGTGATTTACTCCAGCGGCACTCTCACCTTCTCACCAAGAAACCTCGGCTTGGTGCCGAGCACATTCACATCTAGCACCGCTTTGACGCAGGCCAGTTTCTCCCGCAGAAAAGTCTTCACAGAAAGGGCCACCGGCACGTCCTTGGCATCCAGCCCGTACGCTTCTATCCCAAAAGCACGCGCCAGATAAATGGCCCGCGCATTGTGAAATCGCTGTGAAACAAAAATCATGCGCTGCTGACCAAAGACCTCCTTGGCCCGCACCACCGAGTCCAGCGTGCGAAATCCGGCATAGTCACACACGATCTTCTCTCCTGGCACCCCCAGCTTCATCAGCGCAAGCTTCATGTCCGTGGGTTCATCGTAGCTGTGCGTGCCGTTGTCACCGCTGACGATCAGCGCTTTGACCTTGCCCGCTTTGAAGAGTGCCGCCGCAGCCTCCATCCGGTATTTGAAAAAATAGTTGGACCAGCCTCCTGCCACATGTGCGGCGGTGCCCAGCACCAGGGCTACGGGAGCTTCTGGCATTGCATTGACATCATCAAGGCACCGGCCTTTCGCTCTCTCAGCGACCCACCACTCGCTGCCAAAGACGAGGCCAGTCCCCGCCACGGCCAAAACAGCGAGCCATACCCACCAGCGCTTGAGGATAATCTTCATGCCAAACTCCTCCCGCCACTTCACACAGCCTGCAAGCCGCTGCTTCTATCATTTTGCCAAACCCCCTTTCACGGCACACTGTCGGGAAACACATGCGCCCCAACCGTCCCGAACAACCCGTCGCCCGCCAGAACCGCCACTCCCGTTCTGACAATCACGTTCGTGTCTATGAAGAAGGAGACATCCCCGCGATTCTCGAAGGCAAGACCAGCCCGCTCGTCCTGATCCTCGACTGCGTGCAGGACCCGCACAATCTCGGTGCCTGCCTGCGCACCGCCGATGCCGCAGGTGTCTGCGCCGTGATCATGCCCAAGGACAAAACCGCGCCCATCACCGAGACCGTCGTCCGCGTGGCCTGCGGCGGCGCGGAAAACATACCTCTCATCCGCGTCACCAATCTGGTGCGCGCCATGGACAAGCTCAAAGAACTTGGCGTCTGGCTCGTCGGCACTGCGGATGAATCCACGCAGAGCCTCTACGATCTCGATCTCAAAGGCGGCATCGGCATTGTCATGGGCGCCGAGGGCCCCGGCATGCGCCGCCTCACCGGCGAGCACTGCGACTTCCTCGTCAAGATTCCCATGGGCGGCAAAGTCGAATGCCTCAATGTCTCCGTCGCCACCGGCGTGTGTTTGTTTGAATGTGTGCGGCAGCGTCAGCCCAAAAAATGAGTGCGGAGCGAAACATCGTCGTACTCACTGGCGCGGGCATGTCCGCCGAATCCGGCGTGCCGACGTTTCGCGGAGCAGATGGACTTTGGGAAGGTCATCGTATTGAGGAGGTTGCCTCGCCCGAAGGTTTCGCAAGCGATCCCGAACTCGTTCATCACTTTTACAACCTGCGTCGTGCCGCGTTGAGCACTGTGGAGCCCAATGCAGGTCATCTCGCCCTCGCCCGTCTGGAGCGCGAATGGCAGGGCCGGTTTCTCCTCGTCACCCAAAACGTGGACGATCTGCATGAACGCGCTGGCAGTGAAAAACTCATCCACATGCACGGCGAGCTCCTCAAGGCCCGCTGCGAATGCTGCGGCGCTGTTCTGTCCTGGAGCAAAGAACTGTCCTCCGGTACCCGCTGCCGTGCCTGTGGCGAGATCGGCGGCATGCGTCCGCACATCGTTTGGTTTGGCGAGTTCCCATTCGAGATGGAAACCATCATGAATGCTTTGAAGAGCGCAGATATTTTTCTCTGCATCGG
Organism: Verrucomicrobiota bacterium; assembly: GCA_026397715.1. Classification (GTDB taxonomy): domain Bacteria; phylum Verrucomicrobiota; class Verrucomicrobiia; order Verrucomicrobiales; family Verrucomicrobiaceae; genus Prosthecobacter. Next base: position 27,929 of record JAPLUN010000441.1, on the reverse strand, counting down.
CACATCCGGCGTGGTCTACCCTGCCGCCGGCTTTGCCCAGACAGCTGCGCAAAACCAGTCGTGCCGCCTTGTGGAATTCAACATCGAAAGCACCGAGATCTCACGCCAGTTCCGTGAGCGCGTCATCGGCCCTGTGTCCGTGGAACTGCCCAAGTTCGTTGAGCAGCTTCTGTCGGACACGCACAGGCAGGCCTGGTTAGAACGGTGATGGGCCCAAGACCAGATCTTGGATATCCCGATCACTCACTGCCGCGCTTTCACGCCGGCGCGGAGGTGGTCCGCCCGGACCTCCGGGACCACGACCGCGTTGATCCGGCTCTTCGGGCGTGTGACCAATCACAATGTCCCAGGTGGTCGCGAGTTCCTTGCTCTCGGCACTCATAGGTTTGAACTCGCGAATGACAGAGAGACGTTGCTGCTCCGTGCCCATGCTGCGCAGGATGCCGTCGCGGTCATTCTGCGGTATGCCCGCAGCAAACAACTGCGTGGTCAGCATGCTTTTTTCGTTCTGCTTCACGCGGATGTGGTAGTGCAGCGTGCGACCCGTGTACAGACCTGGCAGGATGGTCCGGAAGCGATATTCACCCTTGGTGTTGGTTTCGATTTTCCCATAGCCTTGGAACTGTGGATCGCGCTCCTTGCCCTGCTGCGTGCCCCGGCTGTGGATGTAGCAGCCGTTGTTGTCAGACTGCCAAAGCTCGATCACCGCATCTTGGATCGGCTTGCCATCCACATTCAGCAGCCGTCCACCGAACTCTGTCACGACCCCGCTCGCAGGAGCTTTCCCGCCGATGATCATGGTGAGATCATTGTCCTGATCGAGCGGCAGATGATCGGGATAATACGGCCCTTCCGTCGCGCGCGGCGTCAGTGTGAGCGCCTCGGCATACACGCTGCCGGTGATGATCCCGCCGGTGGTCAGCAGCAGGCTGTGCAGCAGTTTGCGACGGCTAAGCGGAATGTGAAAAGGGTGAATCTTGGTGTTCATGAGCGGGGTTTTGTTTCCCGTCAAACCCACCCATCCCGTGTTGGTTGCGCATGAAAAAAGATTCAACGCGAGTCGGTGCGAACCGCAGCTGCGAGATTCTGCATCACGATCTTGATGGAACTTGTTTCACCAAGTCGGCTTGGCAATGACCGGTTTGTGGCCTGTCGCCTGCACTTCATACCAGCCCGGGAAGCCGCGCCATTTCACCCTGCCTTTGGCATTCGTTTTCAAAGTGACTTCGGTATGCCACCTGCGGCCGATCCATTCTTCCAGCACTTCGCCGCGTTTCCGAATGCTCCAGTCCTTGTTCCAGGACGCGGCCGCAGGTTTCCAGTGAGAGCCTTCCCAAAAGCCCCAGAGCAGAAAGCTGGTGTAAGCCGGATGGCTGAACACCGCGATGAGTACATCGCGCGTATAATCCGCTGCCAGTTCTTCGTCGTCCGTCGTCACGACGTCATACTCGGTGATGCACTGATGCGGCACCACCTCGGAAAAGCGATCCGTCACCGCCAGCAGATGCTCCGGCGAAGGCAGGTAACTCGCATCAAAGTGCGCCTGATTGCCTAGACCATACACGGTGAGTCCCGCCTTGTTCAGAGCCTCAATGTAAGTGAGCGTGTCATCACATTGCGGCCCCGGGCGGAACACCTGATCCTCGTTCACGCAGAAAGGCAGCTGGGTAAGGGATCTTGCCAGCTTGAAAACGTCACGATCAAGCTGTTCCAGGCCGGGTCGCTTGTTCAGCATGTCCGCACCGTTCCAGGCGATGGGATGATTGATCACATCCCACTCAATCACGCGGTCTTTCACAAACTCCAGCCGCTCCCTCACACTCGCGAGCGTCCGCTCTCGAATGACCGTGCTGTCTTTGATGTCATGCAGATTGAACGGTGTGGCCACCTGCATCAGGTAATGTCCCCGCACAGGAATGTGGCGCTCCGCGAGCCAGGCAAAGGCCTGGTTCAGCTCCGCATTCCGTTGAGTTTTGCGTTTCTCATCAAAATCCGGCGACCAGTTGCCATCCTTCAAATCATTCTCAAACACCACAATGCTGAAGAGCCGGTCAATGATTTCGCGGTAGCGCTTGTCGTCCTCGCTTTCACCGCTGAAACGCTTGGCCACTACCGCTGTTCCAAACTCGAACGCATGACGATGCAGGGTGAGTTTTACCTCCGTGTTGGCCGCCGGTTTGCCGTCATCACCAGTGACAATCATGGAGAGATCCGCCTTGCGGTGCTGCTCGATGCGTTCCAGCGCCGCCTTGCGCCAGGGCGCATCTGGTTCACGGCCTGGATAGCTTCGCTTGGTCATCTTGGCCCGCGGGAAGCTGCTGACATTGGTGGTGGCCGGATACTTGAGCACGCGAATGCTTTCGACCTCAATGCTCTGCTCCTTGTGTCCGCACAGCAGCACGACGGCAGCCGTGCCCGCCTGAATCGCTTCGCTGGAAACAAAAGTCACCGGCTGCTCCGTCCACTCACGATGGATGTCCACGCCGACACTGTCTCCAAACGAAGTGTAAGGTGCTTTGCGCAGCTGCAACTTCGCCTGGACCTCCCCTGAGACCGCATTGCCAACGACCCGCGCCTTGATGATCGCCAGCACCCGCTCGTCCTTCGCGATTCCCTCGGCCACGGGCGCCGTAAACTGCGCCGCGTAGGCCTTGGCCGCATCCGGCTGCGCGATGGTGATCCGCTTTCCGAGCGCGAGATCCTCCACTTTTCCAACTGCCGCAGATGCAGATGCCTCCAGAGCAGATCCGCCACGCACATCCATGCCTCCGGGTGGCACCTCAAGCGCATGCAGGCGGCAAACCGTGGTGAATAAGAGAACCGTCAGGAAGCTCAGGCGTTTCATGGTGGAGGCGCACCTACCTCCGATTATGCACTATTCAAGCCGGTAGCAGTCCGTCGCGACTCACCTGCTACTTTTTGGATTTCTTGTGCTCCGGAGTCATGGCACCTTCTTTGCCCTCGGGCCAGTTGGCGCCCTCGGTGATCCATTGGCGGATGAGGTTCACCTCATCCTTGGGAATGCGATGTCCGGTGGCAGGCATAGCTTTCTTGTCCTTGGCTGGCAACGTCAGCACGAGATATAGCATGCTTTTCTCTGCATTTTTTGGCACAATCACTGGCCCAGTTTTGCGCTTTTTGAAGGCCAGTGCGCGTGTTTGCAAATTGAGCTCGCCCAGCAGCGTCTCAGAGTTGTGGCACTCGACACAGCGATCAGCGAGGATCGGTTTGATTTGTTTTACAAAATCCACCGGAGAATCTCCGGCGGCATGGAGACCGGTGGTGGCTGCGAGGCAGGCGGCAAGCGCGATTCGATAATGAATGTTCATGGAGAAAGTATCCTTGATTTGCCGGAAGGCGTCTCGGCGTGGCTTGTGACTCAATGAGCGCATCTTGTCTCCTTCCCAGTTGCTCCTACGTGCGCGTGCCTGCATCATGCTGCATGAACATCGACCAAATAACCGCCCGCATCTGTGCGTTTCGTGACGCCCGGGACTGGATGCAGTTTCACAGCCCGAAGGAACTCGCCATCGCCATCACGGCGGAGGCGGGGGAGCTGCTGCAGCACTTCGTCTGGCAGCAGCCGGAGCAGATTGAGCAGCGGGTTCAGGACAAAATGCCGGAACTGAAGGACGAAATGGCCGATGTGGCCATCCTGCTCTTTGAACTCGCGCACAATCTCGGCGTGGACCTCGGTCAGGCGATGCTCGACAAGATCGAGCGCAATGAAATACGCTATCCCGTGGCGAAGGCACGCGGTTGGAACGCCAAATACAACGAGCTGTGAGCGAAGCCGAAGTTCCAACACCGCATCGCCGTCGTCCGCGTTATTCTGGCAAAAACCCGCGACGTTTTGAAGACAAGTACAAGGAGCTCAATCCTGAGCGCTATGCCGAAACGATAGCCAAGGTGCGCGCCTCCGGGAAAACGCCTGCAGGTCAGCATGTGCCGATTTTGCTGAGCAAGATTATGCAAATTCTGGCACCCCAGCCCGGCGAACGCGCCGTGGACTGCACGCTCGGCTACGGTGGCCATGCCAGTGCCTTGCTCAAAGCTGTGCAGCCGGGCGGCACCCTGCTCGCGCTCGATCAAGACCCTTTGGAAATTGTACGCACTGAGGCGCGCTTGCGTGCCAGCGGTTGCGAAGAATCGGCCCTTGTTGTGAAGCGCATGAACTTCGCCGGGCTGCCCCGGGCCCTTGGCGAACTCGGCTGGAGCGACGGCGCGGACGTGCTGCTCGCTGATCTCGGCTGCTCCTCCATGCAGTTCGACAATCCCGCCCGTGGGTTCAGCTTCAAGTACGACGGCCCGCTCGACATGCGCATGAATCCGCAACGCGGTGTCTCTGCGCGCGAGTTTCTGCAAAAACTCAGTGCAGAAAAGTTCACTTCCATTCTCAGCGACAATGCGGATGAGCCGCACGCGAAACTGCTCGCTCAGGCGTTGGCTGAAACGGATCATGCCACCACGCGTTCACTGGCTGAAGCTGTGCGTCGTGCGCTGCCGCACCGAGTGAATGAGGAAGACCGAGACGCCACCGTGCGCCGCGTTTTCCAGGCCCTGCGCATTGCCGTGAACGAGGAGTTTACCGCGCTTGACACTTTTTTGCGTCAATTGCCCACCTGTTTGCGTCCAGGTGCGCGTGTATGCATCCTCACCTTCCACTCGGGTGAAGACCGTCGTGTGAAGCATCTCTTCCGCGAAGGGCTGCGCAGCGGGCTCTTTAGCGCCACCAACGATGAAGTGATTCGTCCTACTTCGCAGGAGACCCGTGACAATCCACGTGCAATCCCGGCGAAGTTGAGGTGGGCGGTGAAGGCGTGAATTGAGGAGCGTTCTTTGAGCGAACGGGTGGCTGGTTGTCGTATGAGTGAGCCATGTTCCAATCCGTTCGCCTTCTTCTCCTGTTAGGACTTTGTTTTCCATGGGTTGCGCATTCTGCGCTGCAGGAAACCTGGGAGACAGGTTATGCCAAAGAAGACGCCACGGGACCTCATGTGCTTGGATTTTGGAAATTTGATGAAGAGTCCAAGGACGTGACGCTGCATGGGGCCGTCTTGAATCCCAAGGGCAAGTTTGGCGGGGCTTTGGAGTCGTTTCCGGGGTTTCCGGTTGAGGATCAACGACATGCGGCGGTGGTGGCGGTGAAGCCGGTGAAGGGGGCGTTTACGCTGGAGATGTGGATCAAGCCAAAGGCGGCGTTTGAACCGAGGCTGCGCTGCTTCCTGCTGGACAAGAAGTATGTCGATCATACGGACTACCAGTGGCAGCTTGGGGATGCAGATAAGGGCGGATTGAGGAGAATGTGGGTAACGTTAGGATTTGGAGAGCAATCGAAGACGATCTATTCGCTGCCGTTCAAGCTGGAGGCAGACGTGTGGCAGCATGTGGCGTTTACGTATGATGGTGCTGGTGATGGAAAATTTTATCGGAATGGTGTGGCGGCGGGGGGCGCGAAGCTGGCAGGTTTTGGCAATGTGATGCAGGGAATGAAACCGTTGAGCATTGGGGACCGGCTGGGGAGCAATTATGGCGGGTTCCCGGGGTTGATTGATGAGGTGCGTGTTTGTGAGGGGGTGCTTAGTTTTGAGCGCATCTCGATGCAGATTGTGGCAGGGCGCAGTGTGTGGCGGCGAATGGAGACGGCGAAGCCGGTGGAGATTGTTTGCACTAATTTGCAACGAGAGGTGCTGAAGGCGGCGCGGCTCAAGGTGAGTCTGGGTGGGACAACGGAGGAGTTTCTTGTGTCGGATTTGGCAATGGGGAAGAGTTTTACGGCCAAATATTTGTTCAACACGGCGCTCAAGGCGGATGACTATGAATTGAGGGCGCGGTTTGAAACGGGTGATTATGCGACCGAGCAAGCGGCCACGCTGAAACTGGTGGCGCGAGTGCCGGAGCGGATGCCGGTGATCATGTGGGGGGCGAGTGGTGAGGAGATGGAGCGGGTGAAGGATCTTGGCTTCACGCATTTTATCGGTCTGGGTGCTGACTACAGTGAGATGTGGCAGCAGAAGAAGATCGTGCCGCCGGCGAAGCCGGAGGTGATTGCGAAGAACCGGGCGATGCTGGATCAGGCGCTGGCAAATGGGCTTGAAGTTATCGCCAGCCTGTCTCCGGGAGCGGCGCTGGAGAAGGAGGACAAAAATCTGCGCGTGGGGCGTGATGGGAAGGCTTATGCGCGGCCAGACATCTGTGCGTTGTTGCCGGATTTCACTTCTTTCTTCCAGGTGGTGGGGATGAGTGTGGCGAAGGCGTATGGGGATCATCCTGCGTTCACGACGGCGTTGATTGATTCGGAGGTGAGGGACAACACGCAGGTGAGTTTTAATTCGGTGGATGTGGAGGCTTATCAGAAGTTTGCGAAGGCGGAGATTCCTGCGGAGGTGACGGCGAAGTGGGGTGTGGACTGGACGAAGATGAAGGATTTTCCGGTGGATCGGGTGATTGCGGATGATCATCCTGTTTTGCAATATCTGCGCTGGTTCTGGACGGTTGGGGATGGCTGGAATGGGCTGCATACGGCGCTGCACAAAGGGGTGAAGAGCAGCAAGGTGTGGACGTTCTTTGATCCGGCGGTGCGGCAGCCGAGCATCAGTGGCGCGGGTGGTGGCGTGGATGTGATCTCGCACTGGACCTACACTTATCCTGATCCGCTGAAGATCGGGATGTGTGCGGATCAGTTGTTTGCGATGAGTGCGGCCACGGGGCGGAATCAGCGGGTGATGAAGATGACGCAGTTGATCTGGTATCGATCACAGACAGCACCGATTGGGAGCAAGGTGCCGGGTGAGGTGGTGGCGTGGCAGGATCATGATCCTGATGCGGCGTATATCACGATTGCGCCGATGCATTTGAAGGAGGCTCTGTGGACGAAGATCTCGCGGCCGATTCAGGGCATCATGTATCATGGGTGGCAGTCGCTGGTACAGACGGACAGCCCGGGTGGGTATCGTTTCACGAATTCAAACACGGCGCCGGTGCTCAAGCAATTGCTGCATGATGTGATTGAGCCGCTGGGGCCGTCGCTGATGGCGATTCCGGATGAGCGGAGTGAGGTGGCTTTTTTGGAGAGTTTTACTTCGCAGATGTTCGCGCATCGCGGCAGCTACGGGAACAACACGGACTGGGCGGCGGATGTGTGGCTGGCGCTGCAGCATGCGCATGTGCAGACGGACATCTTGTATGAAGAGACGCTGCTCAAGAACGGGCTGAGTGGCCGCAAGGTGCTGGTCATGCCGTACTGCGATGTGCTGACGAAGGGCGTGGTGACGCGGATTCAGGACTGGCAGAAGAAGGGCGGGAAGATCGTGGCGGATGAGTTTCTATGTCCGGCGCTGAAGGCGGATTTCATGCTGCCGAGTTTCAAGCGGGTGAAGAAGGCGGATGAGGACAAGGCGAAGGTGCTGGAAATGGCGAAGGCGGTGGGCGGCTTTGCGCTGCCGCAGAAGGCGATGTGCGACAATCCGGAGATCATCGTGCGCACGCGGAAGTTTGGTGATGCGACCTATGTGTTTGTGGTGAACGACAAACGCGAGTTCGGCAACTACGTGGGCCAGCATGGGCTGGTGATGGAGAACGGGGTGCCATCGAGCGGCGTGGTGAGTTTGAAGGTGGAGTCGGCGAATGTGTATGAGCTGACGGGGACGCAGTTCATTGTGCCGAAACGTGGCACTGATGGTTTGATGAGCTGGCCGGTCGATCTGGGGCCTTGCGACGGGCGCATCTTCATGGTGCTGCCGAAGCCGCTGCTGGGGCTGAAGCTGGAGGTGCCGGAGAACGCGGTGGTGGGGAACAGCGCGAAGATTGTTGTTAGCATCACCACCACTCAAGAGGCGCCGACCAAGGCGGTGATTCCGGTGCGGGTGGATGTTCGTGATGCGAGCGGGAAGGCTGCGGAAGGCAGCGGGTTTTATGCCGCTGAGAATGGCATCGTGGAAATCAAACTGGACGTTGCGCCGAATGAAGATCCGGGCACTTGGGAAGTGCGGGTGAAGGAGCTGGCGAGCGGGATGGAGGCACGGAAGTGGATGAGGGTGGGGCGGAAATGACGAATGACGAATGACGAATGACGAATGTGTTGCCAGAAGACCAGAATTTTGAACCACTAATCGGACACTCATAAAACACTAATATCAGAAGGCAGAACCGATCAGAAATTCTGAATTCGTCGCTGGCCCTGAGTGGACTTGCTCTGGAGGCACGATGGACACAGAGATTTGCAATCAAGAGCTGTTTCAGATCTCTGGCGTTCAGGTATTTCGCCCAGTTCTGTTCGGGATGGGCATCCTGTTGGATGCGGTTTCTTCAGGATGGCCTCGTTGAGGCGGAAGATGGTGCGCGGAGAGGGATTCGAACCCCCGACCAACTCGGTGTAAACGAGCCGCTCTACCACTGAGCTATCCACGCTGATCAATGCGGGACTCTCAATCAAGCATGATTTCAACCAAGTCAATTGTCTTGTCGATGCTGAACATGATCTGATGATGCATCCAATTAATGCCGAATCGTGCTCAAATCGGTGGATCCTCCGGCGCTGAGGGAATCGTGATACCCAGACGCGAAGCATTTGAAGGCAGGAGCATGAGGAAGCTTCAATGTGTTTACAGAGTCTCTGAAAAGAAGGAAACCTGACTGATCTGCTGAAACGAGCCGAAGGCCTGTTCGGAGTTCTCATTTTCACCCGACAAGTGCGGCCGTGCCTTTGTACTAGTTGGCTAGTTTAGTCGCTTTTACGCATTTTGTTGAAAGGACTGGACATGGGGATCATGCCTTGCAATTGTCAAAAACAATCGTGAACCGTCATCTTGCGAGCGAGGATATTTTATCATGCCCCGCGTCTTTATATCATGCGTTACCGCAGAATTTGGTGCCTACCGAACGGAGATAGCCAGGATTTTTCGAAGAGCTGACTGGGAGGTCAAAATCCAGGAGGAATTCCGCCAAGTCCCAGAGGACACGATTCAAAAGCTTAGTGATTACATTCGTTCATGTGATGTGGTCATTCACCTCATCGGTGAAGGTGTCGGTGCAATGGCTGATCCGCGGTCGGTTGCAGCATTTTTGCGCAACTTCCCCGACTATTTGACCACCATGAAGGAGGTGGAGGACTTTGCCACCGTCGAAATCTCTTATACACAGTGGGAGCTGTTTTTGGCCATATATCACAATAAATCGATTTATGTTTATCATGCGAGCCAACCCATTCGCGATGGCAATCCAACCATCGCATGCGGAATGGACCGTGACTGGCCTCTATTTGAGCCCCAAATTGGCGAAGATGAACTGGCAAAGAAGCACCTTTCACGGTTGAGCCGACTCAATCGAAAAATATATCCATCTTCGTTTAAAGAGAAGTCCGAACTCTATGGTTTGTTTTTTGGTGATTTTCGCCAGCCACTGGCTTTAAATACCTACGCGGTCCATGAACTCCAGAGTCGCTTTGGCCCTGGGAAAGTGGATGAACTTCGTCACATCCTGAGAACCGAAGCGGCGCAGCTCTTGGATGAACGTTTTTTGCTTGCAGCTTACGTGCAGATTACCAGCGCATGCCCTGAACATGTTAGCGACAAGTCTGTGGGTGACCTAGCGCTTCTCGACATCCTCGCGGAAAGAAAGTCGCCCCATGTCCTTCTGGGACTTGTCAAAGCATGTGAGATTCGCAGCAGGTCGCTTGGTTTGCATGCACTTGCTGCCTCATTGGATGCCTGGTTGGCGAGCGTATTGAACGCTGTCCAACTCTCTCTTGCTGCCGTCATGGGACGATGCGCGGAGACGTTTGACCTTCTGGAATCGGGAGGCTTGCCTCGTCCCTCGTTGGAGATCGCATGGAAGCACGGGGCTGAGGAGTCTGGGGCTGTGGCGCGAGTTGAAGCCTATCTTCGGTGGGGCAGATACCGCCAGCCTATTCCCATTTGTGACACGCCTGCATTGACTTTCGAGGAGGCTCCGACGCGGCTTGCCCGTCGGGTGCGTTCAGCAAAACCATTCAAATACATTCCCTTCGAGCGGTTGGAAATCTTTGTCTGCCGCCACGAACTCAATCAACCATGGGAGTATCTCTTTTGCAGCAAACCGGGCGATGAGGAAATTTCGCTGCTGCCCTGGCCATCGGTGCTCAGACTGTTGGACCGGGATGTTTGCAGGCCACGTCCGAAGGCGGCGGCAGATCCTTTTTCGCGAGCTCAGGTTGCATGTCATTTGGGGCCGAACGCTTCATTCAGGACCGATGTGATAAAGTTCGGAGCATTCTTTGCTATTCCCAACGCGACACATGGCGTGCATGAAGCATTTCATCAGGTCGCTGAAAGCGCCAGCTTGGGATTTTGGATGAGGAATCCTCATCCGCCTGATCTGGCCGAGGTCTGCCTAGAGTTTCTCGAGGATCACTCCCTGGCAGAATTGCCGAAGATGATCTTTGAGACGAAAAGCGGTTCGTCGAAAGGCTCTCCCTGGCGTGATCTAGCGGTACTATACGATCCGCCTGATTGGCCTGAGTTCGAGTTCGCCGAAGACGCTTTTGACCTTGCCCACCACACCCATCTCTTACACGCCCTGAGTTAACTCGCGATCGTCAAACCCTTGTCACTTTCCCATGACCACTTCCGCTCCCATTCAAATTTACCGAGATGAGTTCAAAGGTGATCATCCCGATCCGTCGCCGTTGCAACTAGCCCATGAATCCCCTCCTTGGCGACGGTTTGCGCCCAAACCGTCGGGCGGTGCATTTAATATTACCACGGCAAGACCCATGCAACCTGATCAGGCAACGAAAGGACGAACCTATCTTGCGGATCCCCAGGAGGCGCTGCTGATAAATGCTGCGTTGGTGCTCCGCCGGCCTCTGCTGATCACGGGTCAGGCAGGAGTCGGCAAAACCACTATTGCCTACTCCGTGGCCTGGCAACTTGGGCTGGGCAATGTCTTGCGCTGGGGTGTCACTTCCCGCTCGACCTTGAAAGATGCCCTCTACCACTATGATGCGCTTGCCCGCCTTCAGGATGCTTCCTTGGCCAAGGAAGGCATGGGTAATAGCAGTCTCGATTTTGGCGACTACTTCACGCTGGGGCCGCTGGGCACGGCTCTCCTTCCTACAGGCACGGCAGGATACCATCCCCGAGTATTGTTGATTGATGAAATCGACAAAAGTGACGCCGATTTGCCCAGCGATCTTTTGCACGTCCTCGAGGAGGGAAGTTTTGCCATTCCTGAAATGACGCGTTTACCCGCTGCTCAGAAGTCAGACCAGATCATGGTGAACACTGCTGATCCCGCTCTATCAAAAGTCGCTGTGCCATCGGATGGCCGCATTCGTTGCGACGACTTTCCGCTTATTATCATGACGAGCAACGGTGATCGCGACTTTCCACCGGCCTTTTTGCGGCGTTGCCTGCAATTGTCAATTCCTTGGGAAAGGCGTGCGGGGCAGTTGCAGTCGATTATCAGGCAACACCTCGGCATTGCTGCTGGCGATGATCCGACTGTGCTGGAACTTCTGCGAATGTTTAATGAAAAGCGGGCGCAGTCCGATGCCACTTTGGCGATTGATCAACTGCTTAACGCCATCTTCCTCGCGCGTTCTGGGGCCGGAGTCAGTCCACTGGATCATCTGGGCATCAAGGATGCCATCTTCCGTTCACTGAGCGAGACGCCACAAGCCCCTGTCCTTTGATGAGGTTCACGCTCAATCAGGCCCTTGGTGAACTGAAACTCCATAATGTAGAGTTCAGCGCCGAGGACTTCTGCGATGCGGCATGGCTCGCAGCGCATGGCTTTGTGGCTGGGGAGGCGAGGGTGCTGCAGGAACCTGAGAAGCCAATGCGCCCGGCCGCTCCCACCGAACCGAAAACCCCGCCGTTGGAAAGTCCTTCCCCCTCTTCTCCTGCACCGGTCAAATCCGCGCCCGAACCCCTAAAACAAAAAGAACCTGAAACACCGGTGCATGCCCTAGGCGGTGCGGATGGGCCAAAGCTGCGTGGCAGGCTTGTGTCATTGCCGACTGCAGCACCCATCAGCTGTGGCGTGCAAATGGACCGCGCTTTGAAGCCACTCAGGCAGCGCCGCGCTCATGCTCAGCAAGCGATGGAATTCGACGAAGAAGCCACCATTTCGGCCATCGCAGAGACTGGCCTTTGGCAGATCATCAAGCGTCCGGCCATGGGGCGGTGGGAGTTTCGCCAACTGCTGATCAGGGCCTGCTCTCCACGCAACATTCGTACGTATCATTTGAGCTGGGTGGAAGGCAAAATGCAGATGCAAACGTCTGGAGGTCGGCCCGTTTCACTTGACCGGCCCGTTCAGGGCAATGCCGGCAGGCTCGTCCTTGTGATCTCGGATGCCATGAGTTTTGGCTGGCTTTCAGCAGATATACCAGACCTCATTGCGCAGTGGGCTGCCAAGCATCCCACCACCCTTCTGCAAATGCTGCCCGTGGCGATGTGGAAACGCTCGGCGCTCAGGAACGTGTCACTCACAAACTTTCAGGCCGCTGGTGGGGTCTCGAAGGGGCACGCGTGGTCTCCAGTAACCGTCGTGACATTGGACCCAGCAAGCCTGCGAAGTTACTCCCGTTTTCTTGCGGGAATGGGGGCGGAAGGTGTCGTTTGCTACCAGGGCTCACGGTCACAATTTGCTGTGGCCACTCCGAAGCTGGCAGCAGGGCAAACGACGTTTGATCCCATGGCGCTGCCTGCAGACGAAGTGGACAAGATATTCGAGCGCTTTGAGCGTTTTTCCTCGGACGGAGCGCGCAAGCTGGCACGCCATCTTGCCTCGGCACCCCTGCACCTGCCGGTGATGAGGGTGATTCAGCGCGTTCTTGTGCCGGATGCCGCACCGGCCCAGCTTGCCGAGCTTTTTCTCAGCGGCCTCTTTTATCGTCTTCCCGGCCGAAGGGGGATGCAGCCCTTCGCAAGCCAGAGCGAATATGAATTCCTACCAGGGATTCGTGAGCGGCTGCTGGATCTGGGAGGACTTGATTGTTCCGAACAGACACTCCGACTGCTCAGTCAGTATTTTGAAAAGCGTTCCGGACAAGGCGGATTTTTTACGGCGCTCTTGAACGATCCACGTGCTGCGGAAAGAGAATGGAATGTTAATACCAAAGGCGGGCATGACCTGCCTTTTGCCAAGCTAGCCAAGGCTCTGCTAGATCGAATGGGACTGACAGCGGTTTCGCCAACGGTGGAAAACCCAACTCAACTGCCAGTGGCCCACAAAAACAGCGTTCAGGGAGGCGCCCGCTTTATAGACCGCAATCGTCCTCCACGCGTCCACATCGAATACGAACTGGATGTGAATGGTGCCCAAAAGAAGGTCGAGCTGCCTTTTGTTGTGGCTGTCTTGACTGATCTTTCGGGCAGGCAAGATCCTGAAAGGCCTCTGCCAATAGTGAATGATCGCAAATTCATAGAATTTGACATGGACATCTTCGAAGATCGAATGAAGGCCATCAAACCCCGTGCCGCATTCAGTGTTCCGAATGTGCTCACGGAAGAAGGAGGCCCTCTTTCGGTGGATATATCCTTCGAAAGCATGAACGACTTTTCTCCTGATGCTATTGCGAAGAGAGTAGCATCCCTCAGTGGCCCGCTCAATTACCGCACTGAGCTGTCTAACCTCTTGAGTTATATGGATGGTCGGCCCCAGGCGGAGGTTTTGGTCGAAAAATTCCTCCATGACGAGGAGCTCATGAAGAGTGTGCTTTTAAAAAAGGAGCCCGATCCTTTTCCCTCGGTCAAATCTTTATCCGATTCAGGTGAACCTATTCGAGACCTAAATGTCCCCGCAACAGACACTCTAGCCTCGCCGCACAGATCAGCCGTCGAAATCGACGAGTTCGACAGGCTTATACAAAGCTGTTTTGACGCCAAGAATGACGCACGCTTTGAGGCAGTGAAGTCCGCCCTCCAAGCTCTCGCAGCAAACGTGCTCGAAAGTCCGACTGTGATGCTGACTGCTTTCCAATACATTCAGGACATTATCGCCCAGATTGATCATAAACTATCCTTACAGTTGAACAAGATCATGCATCATGCCGAGTTCACGAAGCTGGAAGGGGCGTGGCGTGGACTTCATTATCTGGTCTTCAATACAGAGACCAGCACCCAGCTAAAAATCAAAGTAATGAACATTTCCAAGAGGGAAGTTCATCGCACATTAAGAAGCTACCCGGGGGAGCGCTGGGACCAGAGCCCGTTCTTCAACAAGATCTATGAGTATGAGTTCGGCACTCCAGGTGGCGAGCCTTATGGATGTCTGGTGGGCGACTATGAATTTGATCATAGTGCTCCTGATGTCGAGTGCCTGCGCGACATCGCCAGAATTGCCGCCACGGCTCACTGCCCGTTCATTTCGGCAGCCGGCCCTAGTCTGCTCCAAATGGAAAGCTGGCAGCAGCTAGGAGATAAACGGGATCTTGCCAAAATTTTTGACGCTGCCGAATACGCCGCATGGCGCAGTCTGCGAGAGATCGAAGACTCCCGATTTGTTGGTCTTGCCATGCCACGCTTCCTTGCCCGCCTTCCCTATAATACCCGAAACAATCCGGTGGCTGCTTTTGCCTTTGAGGAAGAGGCGGATGATGCAACTCACACCAACTATGTGTGGGTGAACTCCGCTTATGCCATGGCAACAAACATCACCCGTGCCTTCAAACAGAGCGGCTGGTGCGCCCAGATCCGAGGGGTGGAAAGTGGTGGCTTGGTCGAAAACCTACCGGTGCATGTTTTTCCGACTGACGATGGTGGCATCGACATGAAGTGCCCCACAGAAATTGGCATCACCGACAGACGTGAACTTGAACTGTCTCGCTTGGGATTCATGCCTTTGTCTCACTGGAAGAATACCGATTATGCAGCCTTCATCGGGGCGCAGTCACTGAATAAGCCTGCCAGGTTTGATGACAAGGATGCCACCGCCAACGCCAATTTAGCGGCACGCCTGCCCTACCTCTTTGCCTGCTGCCGATTCGCTCACTTTCTCAAATGTATTGTCCGTGATAAGATCGGTTCCTTTAGGGAGCACGACCAAATGGAACTCTGGCTTAATAACTGGATTCAGCAATATATTGTCACGGATTCAGATGCCAGTTACTCCTTCAAGGCGGAGAAGCCGCTGGCAGCCGCATGGATCGAATTGAAAGAAGCTTCTGAAAATGCAGGGTATATCTATGCGAATTTATTCCTTCGGCCACATTTCCAGCTGGAAGGTGTCAACATCTCCCTAAGGCATGTTTTACGTTTTCCAGCTGTAAGGTGGAATAGGCGGCCGTCTGAAGATGCATTTCCGCAACCTGAATCTTTCCGAAGTGAGGCTGTTGACGTCATGCCTGAAGGTGCTGTTTACGTCAGTTACTCGGGAGGGGATCTCCAAGCGGTTACCGCCTTGAGCGCCGCGCTCAAGGCGGCAAACATCACCATATGGAGGGATATTGACCGACATCTGGTGCCTGGCGATGATTTTGAACAAACTGCCCGGAAAAACATTATGGCCTGTTCATATTTTCTAGCCGTATTTTCGGAAAATACAGCACGGCAAAGAGAAGGATTCTATCGTCGTGAGTGGAGATGGGCTGCCGAACGAGCGGAGAAATTGTCGAATTCAGGTGAGCCTTTTGTCATGCCTATTCTCATCGATGCAACGAACGTTGATGAGTCATCCCCGCCTGAGAGTTTTCTTTTGCTCAACGCATCCTCAGCTCCTGGCGGGATTCCGGACGAGAAGTTTATTAATCGCTTGTCGGCATTGCTTGCTGCGAAAACAGATCACTAAACAATTTGTGACGTTGAGGGCTGTTTAGATCATTGTGAGTCGCTGTAAACGCACTTTGGGCAAGTGAGAAAACGAGATCGAAATTCATGTCTGCAATTCGGTCTTTCCGTGGAAACGAGCCGCTCTACCACTGAGCTATCCACGCAGAATTTTTGAGTGCCAGTTCTTCAGGCATGATTCAAGCCATGTCAGATTCCCTTGGGGATGACTCTGCCGAACCGGGCATACAAGGCTGGGAGGAGAAAGAGATTGAGGAGGGTGCTGGTGACGAGGCCGCCGAGGATGACGAGGGCCATGGGGCGTTCGATTTCATTGCCGGGGACGTTGCCTTTGAGAACGAGGGGGAGGAGGGCGAGGGCGGCGGTGGAGGCGGTCATGAGGATGGGGATGAGGCGCTCGGCGCTGCCTTCGAGTACGAGATCGAGGCCGAAGGGGCGGGCTTCATCGGTCTGCAAATGGCGGTAGTGGCTGACGAGCAGGATGCCATTGCGCGCAGCGATGCCGAGGACTGTGACGAAGCCGACGAGTGAACCGAGTGACAGCACGCCGCCGCCGAGCCATGCGGCCATGACGCCGCCAATGAGGGCGAAGGGCAGGGTGAGTGCGATGAGCAGGACCAGACGGGGTGATTGGAAATCGGCGAGGAGAAGGGCGAGGATGCCTGCGAAGGATGCGAGGGCGAGCCAGCCGAGGCGGCTTTGCGCGGACTGGCGCTCTGCCCATTCACCGAGGATTTCAGGATGATAGCCTGCGGGGAACTGGACTTTATTCACGCGCTCTTCGATCTCCTTTGCGACTTCTCCCAGAGCGCGGCCGGTGACGTTGCAGGTGACGTCGATGCGGCGTGAAGCGCCTTCGCGTTTGATGGCGTTTGGGGTGGGGACGATGGCGAGGTCGGCGACATCGGCGAGGCGTACATGGCCGCCGGCGGGTGTTTCGATGAGGAGTTCGCGCAGCGTGGTGTAGTCGGCACGCACGGCAGGCAGGCTCCAGACGGTGACGTCATGCACGCGCTGATCTTGGTACACTTCGCCGACTTTCCGGCCGCTGATGAGGGTGGTGACGGCCTGGCGTACTTTGCCCGCGGTGAGGCCGTGCAGGGCGGCGGATTCGGGGCGCAGCTTGACGGTGATCTGGGGCACGAGGGTGAGGGATTCGACCTTCAGGGCGCTCACGCCGGGAACATCTTTCAAGGTGGCACCGACGGCTGCAGCGCGATCACGCAGGACATCGAGATCGGAGCCGAAGATGCGCACGACGATGCTGGCGCTGGCACCGGTGAGGACTTCCTTCACGCGTTCGCGCAAGAAGGTGAGGAGGTCGCGGGTGAGGCCGGGATAGCCATCGACAACGGACTGGGCTTTGTGAATTGTTTTGTCGTAATCGACGTTGGGGTCGAGGCTGATCCAGAGTTCGGTGAAGTCGGGGCCGACGACTTCATCGGCGACTTCGGCACGACCGATGTGTGCGCCGAGATTCCGCACGCCTGGAATGGCGCGGAGATCTTTGCTGGCGGCGATGGTGATGCGGGTGCTCGCCTCGACTGAGGTGTTCGGTTTTTCCAGCCAGTGCATGAGGAAGTCGCGCTCTTTGAAGTTGGGCAGAAACTCTTCTTTAAGCTGTGTGTGCCAGATGAAGCCGGTGAAGGCAAAGGCGCCGGCGAGAATGAGCAGCGCGAGCCAGGGGCTGCGTGCAAACATTGGCAAGATAGCGCGGTAGGCGGCCTTGAGCGCGCGTGCGACGAAGGCATCCCGATGCTGTCCTGTTTTGACATTCAGCAGCATCAAACTCAGTGCAGGTGTGACCGTGAGCGCCACGACGAGGGAGGCGCTGATGGCGAGTATGTAGGAGAGGGCGAGAGGCCGGAAAAAGGTGCCTGCGAGACCTGGCAGGAAGAACACCGGGATGAACACGAGCACGATGATGACGCTGGCATAGACGACCGCGCTGCGGACCTCCAGCGAGGCATCGAGCACGACGCGCAGTTTTGGTTTGGGTGTGGCGAGGGTGGCGTTTTGCCGCAGACGGCGGAGGATGTTTTCCACATCGATGATGGCATCATCCACGACTTCTCCGAGGGCGATGATGAGACCTGCGAGGATCATGGTGTTGATCGTTTCACCACGCCAGGCGAGGAAGAGCAAGGCAATGGCGAGCGAGAGCGGGATGGCCGTGAGGCTGATGACGGTGGTGCGCCAGTCGCCAAGGAACAACGCGAGCACGACGACGACGAGCAGGCAGCCGAGCCAGAGGGCCTCGGTGAGGTGATCCATGGAGAGCTGGATGAAGGTGGCGGGGCGGAAGATGGTGCTGTCCACGTCCACGCCGGGCAAAGCGGGCTTTAGTTCTTCCAGCATTTTTTCGACGCCATGTGTGACATCAAGGGTGTTTCCCCAGGGCTGCTTTTCGACGATGAGCAAGATGCCGGGACCATCATTGATGACGCCATCGCCAATGGGTGCGGGATTGCCGATCTTCACCTCCGCGACATCGCCAAGGCGGATGGGTGCGCCGTTGCGAAACTCCACCACGGTGCGTGCGAGATCCTCCGGCGTGACGATCAAGGCAAGCTGGGCCACGCTGAGGCGCTGATTGGGTGTGTCGATGAAACCGCCGGCGCTGATCACTGCGGCATCGCCAGCGGCTTTGGTAATGGCATCCAGCGTCACACCGGCGGCGCGGAGGCGCTGGGGATCGACGAGGACTTGGAACTGTTTGTCGCGCTGACCCCAGATGGCGACATTGGCGACGCCACGTACGGACATGAGGCGAGGGCGGATGGTCCAGCGCGACAATTCGCTGAGCTCCATCTGCGACAATGTCTTTGACGTGAGGCCCACTTTTAACACCCGGCTCAAGGATGAATACGGCGACATGAGGACCGGTGGCTTGACCACGGCAGGCAGACGATTCTGCGCGAGGTTCAAGCGTTCCTGCACGAGCTGGCGTGCTTTGAGGATGTCCGTGCCGGTGTCGAAGATCATCACGACGGATGACAAACCGAGCACTGACTTTGAGCGCAGGGTCTTGAGGAACGGGAGGCCATTGAGCGAGTTTTCCAGAGGGACGGTAACGAGGGCATCGACTTCCTCCGTGGAGAGGCCCGGGGCTTCTGTTTGAACTTCGACCAGGGGCGGTGCGAATTCTGGAAACACATCCAGAGGTGCATTCTTTGTGGCATTGATGCCGACGAGCAGCAGCGCCAGTGCGCCAGCAACAACGAGCACGCGCATGTTCAGCGCCCAGGAGACAATGGCATTCAGCATGGCGTTATTTCCCGGTCATGAATTCCGTGCCGAAGAGCTCCGCGGAGCCGTCGGTCACAATCTTGGTGCCAGCGGCTGGACCGCTGGTCAGAACAGCGTCGGCACCGGCGAGGCGGGAGACCTGGATGCGCTTGCGGGTGTAGGCATGCTCAGCGGTCTGGGCATAGACCCACTGGCCACCGTGGATGTCATGCAGCACGGCATTGAATGGAATGACGAGATGTTCTTCCTGACTTTCGGGCGTGGGGATTTCAACGGCGATGCGTTCTCCTGCACGCAACTTGTTGTCCGTTGGCAGTTGATAATACCAGTCCACGGTATTTGTGAGTGCATTGGCGGTGGGTGGTCCGGCGACGGGGGCTGCGCTTTGGCTTTTGGCATCAAAGCCGAGCGTGCGAATGCTTGCGGGTGCTTTGGCGTCGAGCAGGCTGATCTCGCCGCTGTAGATGGCGACACGCACCCAGGCGCGCTTGCCGCCGCTCGTTTTGCCCACGGGATCGCCGAGGATGTCGCGCTGCGCTTTGGCGGTGGCCAGCGCGCCTTCGGCGAGAGAAAGGGCGGTCTTGGCTTCATCGACGGAGCGCACGCTGCCGGCTTCGGCATTGAGCACTTTTTGCGCGCGTTCGACGGCGATCTTTGCGGCATCGATCTGCACCTTGGCTTGAAGAACGCGGCCATCTGCGGCGGCTTGCAAATCAGCGAGACGAAGCACCTCATCCAACGTGCCACCGAGCACGGGTGCTACACCGCTGCCTTCTCCGCCCAGCGGATAAACGACTTCACCTGAGAACAGCCGGGTGCCGGGGACGCGGCGCTTTTCCACTGGCACCACTTTCAAGCGCAGACGCTGCTCGGCTTCGGGCTTGAGCGTGATGACGACCAAGTCACCTTCTTTGGTCACGGCGGCGGGAGCAGAGCCGCCTGAGTCGGCGGCGTGGAGCGAACTCACTGCGAGCAGGAGTGCAATGGGAGCGAATGTTTTCATGTGTGTGAAAAAATCAAAGGCGGGCCTGCATGGCATCTTCGAGGGCACCGGCTGCGGTCTGCGCCTCGATGTCGGCGGCCATGCGGGCGAGACTGGCGGTGCTGGCTTCAATCTGACGGCGGGTGAGTTCGAGGGGTGAAAGCTCCCCGGCATCCACCATGCGCTTCGTGGTGCCAGCAGCGGCCACGGCATCCTGCGAGAGGGTGGCAGCCGTCTGTGCTTTCCTTCGCGAGGCTGTGTAAGCCGCGAGTGCAATGTTTAGCTCACCTTGAATCGAGTCCTGCTGCGCGAGAAAGCGCGCTTCGGCAGATTTACGTTTGGCCTCCGCTTGCGCGATGGGGCCGCGATTGCCATTGATGGGAAGCTCCAAACTCACGCCGAGCTGCCAGCGGTTTTGACCTTGATTGTAATCGAAGCCGGGTCCGAGTCGGACATCGGGGTACTGCTTGGCGTATTCCAAGCGCAGTGCGGATTCGGCGGCTGCATAATCTGCGAGGAGCGCCATCAGATCTGCGCGCTGAGTCAGGGCAAGACGTCGGCTATTGCTGCTGCTCAGGTCAGGCAGGCGCGTGAGTGATGAGAAATCGAGTGAGATGCTTTTCAAGGCTGACAGCGGCACGCCCACGGCGGCGGCGAGTTTGGCCTCACCGGTGGCGGCGAGACGTTGCGCATCTTGTAATGCGAGGCGCGTGCGGTTCAGGGCGAGCCGTGCCTGGGTGAGTTCGAAGGGAGATACGGCGCCCGCTTCCATTTGCGCGGTGAGTTTCTTGATCGCCTCATCATGAAGTTTCCCCTCTGTCTCCAGCAGGCGGATGTTTTCGCGGGCGCTGTGCAGTTCCAGCATGGCCACACGAACGCGTGAGCGGGCGGACCAGGCACGTGCCGACACGCGCCATCTGGCGGCTTCTGCGGCAGCCAGTGCCTGCTCGGTGCGGCGTGTGCGTTTGCCAGCGGTTTCGATTTGGTAGAAGACGTTGCCGGCGAGGAACCAGGGGGTGATCGTGTTGCGGTGAAAGCTGGCGTACTGAGGCCCGAAGGTGAAGATGGGGTTTGGTCGTTGCTTGGCGGTTTTGATGGCGGCCATTACTTCGTCTGCTTCTGCGCGAGCGAGGGTGACATCGGGATGGAAATACGCAGCGGCCAGGGCCAGGCGATTGACCTCCCAGGTTCCTTGGGCGGCTTTTTGCTCAGTGAGAAACTGACGCAGGCCGGGATCATTGAACGAACGACCTGCAAACGCCGCAGAGCTGGCTTCCGCCGAGATGGGGCGAGGCTGATAACGTGCACACGAGGTGAGCGCAGCAGCCGCGAGGGTGAACAATAACGGGTAAAATTTCATGACAGGCAGATGTCATGAAGCGACTTTGCGAACCGATCACCAATGAAAGAACCGTCATTAAACGCTCATTTCTGCCCGCCTGGCAGGATGAATGTGAGCTGAGTGCGACCATCTTCCAGCACCTCAAAAACCAGACTGCCACGATGTGATCTGGCGATGGATTCGGCGATGCTCAAGCCGAGGCCACTGCCCTCGACAGTGTTGCTGTGCGAAGCGTCGCCACGGAGGAAGCGCTCGAAAACACGAGGCCGCAAGTCGAGGGGAAGTGCGGGACCGGTGTTGGTGATGCGGAAGGAGACCTGATCTTCATCTTGATGCAGTGCCAGGGAGATGCTGCCATTTTTATGATTATGCTTCACGGCATTGTCGCCAAGAATGAGCAGAAGCTGGCGCAGCCGCATGCGGTCTCCGGCCACCTGGGCTGGCTGGCATGTGCCGAGCGCGACGCTAATGTTCTGGGAGGCGGAGAGCAGCGTGAGGTCTTCCACGAGATCCCGCACCAGTTCATGCATAGCCACGGCGCCATGGGTGGTCTCCAGTAAACCGGCGTCCGCCTTAGCAAGGAAGGCAAGCTGGCCAACGATGCTGGAGAGACGCTGCACTTCCTCCAGCATGGAGGTGATGCGTTCGCGATGCGCGACTGGCGTGGTGTTGTCCTCGATCATTTGTTCCAGCGTGCCGTGGAGAATGGTGAGTGGGGTTTTGAGTTCATGTGAGGCGTGCAGAGTGAACTCGCGAGCCTGGGTGAAGGATGCACCGAGGCGCTCTTTCATGCCGTTGAAAACAGCGGTCATGCGATCAAGCTCGTCACCGTTGCCGCTGCGTGTTACGGGTTCGGCGAGATTGGATGCCGTGGTTGTTTCGAGAGCCTCGGTCAGTTCTTCGATGGGTCGCAGGGCGCGCCGCATGAGCAGGCCACCGCCGATGATGCCGAGGAGCAATGCTGGCAGGCCACCCAGCAGGATGATTTCCACTGTTTCAACCAAGGGGTTGTGCTTCATGGCGGCCTCAACACCGCCCCGCAGAGCTGCATCGCGCTGCTCATTGAACTCAAACCAGCTCCAGAATGCTACGATGACCAGCGACACACTGAGCGTGGCGGCATAATAAAGCAAAATGCGGCGGCGGAGAGTCATGGCTGAAGGCGCAGAGCGTAGCCGAGGCCGCGCACGGTCTGAATAAGCGTGGGCGAGTGATCACGATCAATCTTTTCCCGCAGACGACGCACATAGACATCCACGAGATTGGTGCCGGGATCAAAATCATACTCCCACACGCTGACAATGATGTCGCGGCGGCTGACAACGCGGCCTTCGGCACGCAGCAGGCATTCCAACAGCAGGCTCTCGCGTGAGGATAATTCGATGCGTTTGCCAGCACGCCGCGTCTCGCGGGTGCCGATGTCGTAGGTCAGATCCGCCAGGGTCAGCACGGTGGTTTTGAGTGCCACGTTCCGCCGCAGAAGTGAGCGCAGGCGAGCGAGGAGTTCCGACATGGCGAAGGGCTTCGGCAAATAATCGTCTGCGCCCGCATTCAAGCCTTCCACGCGTTGCTCCACCTCGCCACGGGCGGAAAGCATGATGACAGGTGTAGTGCGGCCTTGCTGGCGGAGTTCACTCACGAGGCTGAGGCCGGTGCGCTTTGGGAGCATGATGTCAACGAGCAGGGCGTCAAAGGTTCCACTCAAGGCCGTCTGGAGTCCGCTCTCTCCATCAGCGACATGACTGACATGATATTCCTCCTGCCGCAGCGTGCTGGCGAGCAGCGCGGCGGTCTTGGGATCATCTTCAACAATCAGGACATGCATGGGAGCGAAGAAGGATGGATCTGACGGAGGCGGCAAATGATGATGTTGTCATATAGCCACGGGGCTGCGGCTGCCTGCTGAACTCGGTGTAACGAACCGATCTGCTACTGAGCTATCCTCCTGAGAGTGATGACGCAAGCTCGCGTTTGGAATGACCTTTGGCCTGATGCATTTCGCAAGCGGGCGGTTGCGATTGGGATTGATTTGGGGACTGTGGGGGATGAAAACCGCTGTTTGGGCTGCTGCCTTTTTCATTTGGGCGAACGTGCTGACTGCTTTTGCTGGCGAGGGGGAGGTGCTGCCGCCGCCGGTGGCGAATCTGCCGTGGGAGCATGGGGACACAGGGTTGCGGCTGCCGGGTGAACTGGCGAAGATGACGGCGGAGCAGGTGTTTCGGTATGAGACGGCGGCGCTGGGCTGTTCGGTGCGGTATTCGGACCGCCAGGCGCGGATGCGCGGGGATGTGTATGTGTACCCGTCTCCGAAACCGGCGGCGAAGGCGGCGGAGATCAAGCAGGCGCTGCGTGAGAGCGCGGGGAGTGCGCTGTGGGAGGTGGAGGAGATGCAGCGGCGGGGGCACTACCTGAAGCTGAAAATCGGGGAGGCTGAGTACCAGCCGTTTGACCTGATCCCTGAGACTGCGGGTGTGAGCGGCCTGCTGTCGCTGCGGATGAACTACACGATCCTGGAGCGGGATGATGCTGGGAGCACTGAGACGGCGGTGGGCAGTTTTCTGGGACTCATGCTATTGAAGGACCATCTGGTGAAAGTGCGCGTGACCTATCCGGCGGATGGTGATGCGAAGGAGCAGGAGAAGGTGGAGCAGCGGGTGATGGACTTTGTGAATGCAGCGCGGCGCTGCGTGCTGGACCCGGGCCTGCGCGGGCAGGTGGCGGCGCAGATTGAGACGTATCGGCGTGATCCGCTTTCCAAAGCGGGGCTTGATTTAGCGGGCAGGATCCTGAGCTATGCGGAGGCGACGCCGTTGATCGCGCTGACGATTGATGAGACGATCAGCACTTTGGGGGAGGATTTGGAGAAAGAGCAGCCTGGGGCTTCATTTGAACTGATGTGCGCTTTCATTGTGGGGGCAGTGGCGGAGTCGCTGAAGAAGCCGGGTGAGGTGGCTGCGGATCTGCCGCAGGCGGGGGCTGCGGAGGTAGTGAGGGTGTTTGGGGTGATGCAGAAGGCGAAGCCGGGGCTTTCTAGCGGGCGTTTAGCGGAACTTGAGAGTGAGGTGAAGGGGAAGAGGGTGGGGGCGTGGTTGAGGGAGAAGGAAAAAGTGAGAAGGGGTAAGTTGGAAGTAAAAAGCTGGCAGTGATCCTTCTTCGACAAAAGCTACGAAGGACTGGAAAGAGCCAGAGGGTGGTTGAGGTGGAGGGTGGAGCGGGGGAGGCGAGCTGATTGCGGTGGGTGTGCGGGGGCGAGGGGGATTGCGGTGGCGCTGATCGACAGACAGGAGTGTCTATCGTACTTCCGGAGCTCGGAGATGCGGTGAAGGGGAAGAGGGCGTGGGCGTGGTTGAGGGGGAGGGTGGGGAAGAATGAAGGATGAAGGATGAAGAATAGGTCGGATAGGGCCTATGGGACTGATGAGGGGAAGCTGCTGCGGGAGCGCTGGGTGTGGCGGGGCGCTGGTCGACAGACAGGAGTGTCCGTCGTACTTCTATCCAGAGAGCTGGTCTATTTGTTTCCCTGATCCATGGCCGAGGGTGATGACACGATGAGGACGATGTCTCTCACAAAATCAGGGCCAAAAACTGGTTGGTGAAGATCGATCTGGACGTGCATTCCAGCTCGCAGAGCTCCGGGGGAGGCATCGGGAGCGCCATGCCAGAATCTCGCCTGGTGGGCATAGACGAAGCTGTGAATTTGTTTCCCGCCGCTCTGCTCAAAAGTGACTGAGCGGGTTGAGTGATCGACGCTGGTGACAGTGCCTGTCATGGTGGTGCCGCTTGGCTGAATGGCGGAAGCGGTGATGGGAAAATGCGATGCGGCGAAAAGGATGAGGAATGCGAGACGAAGGGTTTTCATGAGGATGATGGCTTGAGGATGTGCGGAAGGTGGCGGGGTGTTCCGTTCGAGAGGTGTGCAGGGGAAGATGAAGCTTGGCCGCTGAGAGGCATGGCCAAGGCGCGATCCACCGCAGGCGGATGGCATCGCGGGAAGAAAGGGTCAGCGCCCTGTCTTCAACACTGCAGCAGGGTCTTGCCCGCTTTGAGCTGTATGCCCGGAGACCACACGGGGGCCTGTTGACTGCGAACCATGTGTTCGCGCCTTGGTGGGGCGGGCAGTTTTGCCAGAACGTACTGCACGGCAGCGGCAGGGATGGTCGTGGCGACTGAGAGCATGTCGCGCTCTGTGGGACGGCCGAGATCTTTTATCGACTGGAAGGCGAGGATGTGGTCGGCCTTCTGGGAAGTGGCTGCTTGAGCAAAGACCATCATCAGCGTGGTCAGGCGGCTGTGCACATGCACTCCCTGCGACGCATCCATGCCCTCATGGGAAAGCACGACCTGCACCTGGCCTTCGGAGGAGTTGCCGACTTTGACTTGATGGCAGCGATCGAAGCTGGCTGCAAGGAGGGTCAAAGCAGGGGCAAGTCCATTCGAAGAGAGCAACCAGCCAAGCAGCAGCAACACATTCACCATCCGGGTCAACGGAGATGAGGTGTGTTCATTTCGTCGGGCGGTCATGGGATGATGGAGATTAAGTCAGTCAACGAGAGGCGCCAGCGTAAATGATGTGCCGCGTTTGCGCCGCGAGAGGTGAAGTTGCCGTGGGAGTGGTGGGGGGCTATGGGGGATTGCGGAAAATAGGTCGGATAGGGCCGATGGGACTGATGATGGAGCGTGGTAGCAGGAACTGCGAGAGCGTGAGGGATCGGGGCGATCCCTCTCCTGAGGGGCGCTGGATTTGCGGAGTGCGGAGTGTGGCGGAGCGTTGAGGGATCGGGACGATCCCTCTCCTCCAGAGCGCTGACGCTTTGGCAAAGCGACTGAGGGGCATCACGCTTGATGGCTGCACGCGCGGATTGGTTTCTTTTCAACTGCGCGTGGTATGAGCTGATTGCAGCGGGTTTGCGCGGGCGAGGGGGATTGCGGGGGCGCTGGTCGACAGACAGGAGTGTCTGTCGTGCTTCAAGCCAGCCAGAATGCTGGCAGACATGGATGAAATTGTTTTTGAGTCTTTGAAAAGTGTGGCGGGAATTGGGGGCCGTGGGCTCATCTCGCGGGAGCGAGATGGCTACTTTCCAAGACCGCTCACGCGTTGGCGCGGAGCCAGGTGAAGCTGCGTTCGGCTTCGCCTTTTTGGTAGGCGATTTCGGCGTCTTTTTTGGCGGGGCCGTCGGGGGCTTTGAAGGTGTCGATTTTTTTGCCGCGCTTGGCCATGTCGAGCCAGGCTTTGAACATGGGGGTGTCGCGGTGGTTGGGGAAAATGTTCCAGAACTCGTCTTTCTTCCAGGAGAAGGGGCGGGCGAAGCCGGAGATGGTTTCGACTTGCAGAGGGACGCCGGGGGCGAGCTCGGCAAAGCGTTTGGCGTAGGCTTTGTAATCGACGAGGCCTTCGCCCACGGCGGTCCACTGGACGACGGCGCCGTTTTCGTCCTCCCAGAGCATGCTGTCGCGGACGCTGCTGCAAATGGTGAGGGGGCCGAGGGCTTCGAGGTGGAGCATGGGTTCTTCGAGAGCCCAGACGGCGTTGCCGGGATCGATGTTGGCGCCGACGTAGCCTTTGCCGGCGGCTTCGATGAGGGCTTTGAGTTCGTGGGACTGCATGTCGCCGGCGTGGTTTTCGACGGCAATTTTGATGCCTTCGCCTTCGGCTTTGGACTGGCAGGCTTTGATGGTTTTGACGATTTCTTCGATGTGCTTCTGGATGCCGCCGTCGGTGCTGCGGTCTTTTTGATTGCCGAGATAGCAGCGTGCGACGGGGGAGCCGAGCGTTTTGGCGATGCGGATGGTGAGGCTGAGGTGCTCCTCGGGCGTGCCGTAGGCGTCTTTCCAGGTGTTGGAGGTTTTGCAGACGCTGCCAGTGCCGACGTAGAGCTTCAGTCCGGCGCGGTCGGCCTGTTCTTTGAGGCTTTTAAGGTAGGCTTCTTCGAAGTTCTCGAACACATGGAGTTCGGAGATGAACATGGTGTCGAGCTTCAAGGAGGCGGCGTAGTCGATGAACTGCGCGGCTTTCCAGCCGGTGGCGCGGACGGCGAAGTGATCGAGACCGAGGGCGAGCTTGGAGCCGGTGGCAGCCTGGGAAAGGGAGGCGGCTGCGGTGGCGGCGAGGGATTGCGCGAGGAAGGAGCGGCGGTTCATGCTGGGAATGCTAGCGGAGGCGTGTGGGCTGTCGATGGGGAATCGTGGATGCTAGTGGCGTTTGTCCGGAACCGGCTTCCTTCTTCGCCAAGGCTACGAAGGACGCGGAAAGCAGGGATTACAATACGAAGAGGCGGAAGCCGGAAAGGGCTACGATCCCGAACTACGAACGAAGAGGCTGGCGCTGGGGCGGAGTCGGCTTGTCACTTGAGGCTTTAAACTTGAAACTCGGCGCTTTGATCGAGGACGAGTAGGAGTAGGAGGACGAGTAGGATTTACTCGTCGGGGGTGCTAGCGGATGATGAGTTTTACGGCTCCCTGGCCCTGGCGGTCGTCGGCGGAGGAGACGAGGATTTGGGCGAGGTGGTGGCCGGTGCGCCAAGGGGCGCCGTTGATGGGCTTGACCTGGAGGAGGTAGGCGCCGGTGCCGACGTTGCGGAAGGAGGTGA
>JAPLUN010000487.1 GCA_026397715.1 Verrucomicrobiota bacterium | reverse complement strand
TTCGATGATGAGGATGGAGGGAGTCATGCGGGGAGCAAGGGGAGCAGCACGATGATCACTGCTCCGCCCTTGGGGTCATTTTGCAATTTTAAGGTGCCGCCGTGTGCGGTGATGATGCTGGAGACGATGTTCAAGCCGACGCCCATGCCGCCTTCTTTTTCGGTGAAGAAGAGCTCGGTGCCCTTTGCCAGCGCGAGCTCGGAGAAACCGGTGCCGGAATCGGCGAAGCGCAGCTCAAACCCTGACTCGGTGGGCTGGCCGCTCACCATGAGTCTGCCACCGCGAGGCATGGCCTGAATGGCATTGATCATGAGGTTTCGCACGGCCTGGGCGAGGCGCTGGGAATCGCCCATGATCCAGATGGGAGAGGGCAGGTTGATTTCGACTTCAACTCCGGCATGGCGGGCCTGAGCTTCGATGTTTCTGGCGACGCCGCGAATGCAGTCGGTGAGATCGAGCTTGGTGAGTTTGGGTGGGAGCGGATTCGCGAGGTGGAGCCACTGATTTACGAGACCGGCGATGACTTCGGATTCGTTTTCGATGAGTTTGACGGCCTGGGCGTCTTCCTCAGTCTGAGGGGACATCAACTGCGCATGTAGTTGAATGGAGGCGAGCGGGTTTTTGATGTCGTGGGCGAGGCTGGTGGCCACGCGGCCGAGCATGGCGAGGCGCTCGGACTGGGCGCGCTTGAGGCGTTCACGAACGAGGAGCCAGCCCATGAGGCCAGAGATGAGCCAGAAGGCGATGAAGGCATTGAGTGTGGCGGGATCGCGGAGGGAGAGTGACGACACCACGGGAGTGCGGGTGAAGATCATGTCGTTCTTTTCATCCAGCCGGATGGTGAGGCGGTCTCCGGTGTTTGCGGGCGCGGTGCCTGCCGCGCGAAACTCGATCTGCATGCCGAGAAGCTGCTCCAGATCCTGCGCGAGTTTGCCACTGCGAGGAAGATTCATGCGGCGCACAAATTCGGCATCGGCCTGGGCCAGGGCTTGGAAGAGGTGGTTGGACTCCTCGCGCTCGCGCTGACGCAACCATGCCAGCTTCCCAGATGGCCTCGCCTGTGGTGGGATCGTAGGTCAGGATGCGGCTCTTGCTGCCGGGGACGGGGGCTTTGTCGATCTTGGGCAGCCATTTGGCGAGCTCGGTTTTTTTGGCTGTGTACTGGGGATCCTTAGCGAGATTGGTCCACTCGTTGGGATCGTTCTTCATGTCGTAGAGTTCCTCGCTGCCGTCGGCGTCATGGATGTAGCGCCAGTCCTGGGTGCGGATGGTGTGATTGCCCTGATTGTGCGTGGTGATGGCGGGCCATTCGCGGGGTGCGCTGGCGTTTTGAAACTGGGGCATGAGGCTATGGCCTTCGAGGTCGGCGCGGGCGGGTAATTTGGCGAGGGCGAGGAGGGATGGGAAGATGTCGAGGAGTTCGACGGGGCTGGTGCAGACCTGGCCGGGTTTGATGCCGGGGCCGGCGAAGATGAGGGGGACGCGGGTGCTGCGTTCCCATAGGGTGTTTTTGCCGGTGATGAGTTTTTCGCCGAGATGCCAGCCGTGATCGCCCCAGAGGACGATGATGGTGTTGTCCAAGCGGCCGGTGGCTTCGAGCTGGCTCATGAGGCGGCCGACCTGGCTGTCCATGAAGCTGACGCAGGCAAGGTAGGCGCGCACGAGAGGACGCCATTCGTTGAATTTGCGCAGGGTGCTGAGGCGTGGCTCGGGGAGCTTCCAGTGGAGGAAATCGGCGAACTTGGGGAGATCGGCGCGGTCATCTTCTTTGACCGGCGGCATCTGAAGCGTGGCGTCGGGATAGAGATCAAACCACTTCTGGGAGGCGAAGCACGGGACGTGAGGGAGACGGAAGCCGGCGGCGATGAAGAAGGGCTTGTCTGCAGGGGCGCGCTTCAACGCATCGATGGCGGAGTCGGCGATTTTCCAGTCGGCATTGTCTTCGTCTTTCTCGGGGAAGACTCCCCAGTCCATGGCGGGATGGCGGTCCGGGCCGGGGAGATTGGCGATGGGGGTTTTCGGTTTGGGCATGGGGCCGCGATTGCCCCATTCGGTGAACTCGGCTTTTTGATCGCCACCACGCATGGAGCCGTCGTGGTAGATTTTGCCACTGTTGGAGGTGAAGTAACCGGCCTGCGTGAAGGTCTGCGGGAGGGTGATGTGAGTCTTTGTTTGCTCCACTTCGCGGATGCCGGGAGCGAGGCCGTAGATGCCGGTGCTGGAGGGACGCAGGCCGGTGAGCAGGGAACTGCGCGAGGGATTGCACAAGGGAGCCTGGCAGTGGGCGCTGGCGAAGAGAGTGCCGCGTTTTGCCAAGGCATCGATGGCAGGTGTTTTCACCTGCGGGTGGCCACCCATGCAGCCGATCCAGTCGTTTTGATCATCGATGGCGATGAATAGGACGTTGGGGCGCGAGTCGGCGGCGTGGACGGCGGCAGCAAGTAGGAATACGGTGCAGAGACGGAGCAACTTCATGGTCGGCTTCAAACGAAGCTCGGCCGATGAAAATAGCAGCGTTAAGGAGCCACGTTTGGCACGAGGTGTTCGGCGGCTTTGGCGGCTTCGGCGCGGAGCTCGGGATTGAGATTTTTCTGCTCGAATTCGCGGCACCAGCCTTTGATCTCAAGTTCGTTGAAGATCTTGCCGATGACGCGGCGGAGGAGGCCTTTGAGATTGGGGAGTTCGACTTCCTGAAGGGAGCGGATGGCGGCTTCCTTGTAGCTTTCGAGGAGGGTCATGGCCTTCTCATGGGCACCGCTGTCGAGGGCCCAGTCACGGA
This sequence comes from Verrucomicrobiota bacterium, assembly GCA_026397715.1. GTDB lineage: Bacteria > Verrucomicrobiota > Verrucomicrobiia > Verrucomicrobiales > Verrucomicrobiaceae > Prosthecobacter. The sequence continues at coordinate 1,611 of JAPLUN010000487.1, read as the reverse complement.
TGGTGGCGTTGTCGGGCTTGGTTTTGGCGACGCCGTTCCAGAGGGCTTCCATCTGGTCTTTGACCTCGCCTTTGCCTTTCTCGCGCAGGAGGGAGAGGACGATGCTGGGGCGCATGTTCCATTCGTTGCCAGCGGTGGAGTCTTCGCCGAGATCGTCGAGGTCATCGCGGATCTGGTAGGCGATGCCGAGATTTTCGCTGTAGGTGTGCAGCACGTCGGCGCATTCGTCGAGCTGGCCGGCGAGAGCGGCACCGACCTTGAGGGCGACTTCAAAGGCGGGGGCGGTTTTGCTGCGGAAGATTTCGAGCACCTGCGTGCTGCTGAGAGCGACGGGGTGGCGGGTCCAGAGGAGTTCGGCGCCCTGACCGATGCAGAGTTCGCGCTGGCCTTCAGCGGCGACGAGGATGGCGGCGCTGCGGATGTGCGCGGCGGCATCGTTGTCGGCGAGGAGGCGGTAGCCTTCACCGATGAGGAGGTCACCGATGTTGAGGGCCACGGGGATGCCATGCTCGGTGTGCAGGGTGGTTTCGCCGTAGCGTTCAGCGTCGCCGTCCTCGATGTCGTCGTGAACGAGGGAGGCCTTATGGAAGATTTCGACAGCGATGGCGGCTTTCTTGACGGTGTCGGAGATCGGGCCTTCGGGGTCTTCGCGCAGGGCCTGATAGGCGGCGACGGTGAGGAAGGGACGCCAGCGTTTGCCGGCACGGGCGAGCCATTCGCGGGCGATGTCGTCGCTATGACCACGAGAGGGGCCCATGAGTGCGTTGAGGGAGTCCAGGGTGAACCAGGTCTTTACCTCGTCATGCAGCGCGTTCAGATTGAGGCGGCGGGTTTTGTCGTCGCTGGTGAGGTGGATGTAATCCCAGACCCAATCGATATCGACGAGGGTGTCGATGCAGTCGTCCTGCAGCAAGGGCACAGCGACGGCGGGAATGGCTGCGGCCTCGATGTAGGGGAAGGTACGCTCAAGCACGGCGAGGCAGGAAATGCCCACGATGGCCTCGATCTTGCCGGTCTGTATGAGCGACATGACGATGGCGCTGCCTTCGGCCACAAGGACGGCGTAGCCGAGCTTTTCAGCTTCGTTTTGAAAATCTTGAATGGAGCAGAGGCCGCACTGCTTGCAGAGGAGGCCGAATTCATCAAAGGGGGCCGGGCATTTGCTTTCGACGCGGAGGCACTTCGGCATCAGCAGCAGACGCTTTTCAAAGGGGACGGTGGCGAGGGATTCACGCCAGGTTTCATTGGCGAGCAGCACGCCGACGTAGTCACGATGGATCTTGTCGATGGCGTGGATGGTGATGATTTTGTCCGTGTGGTCCTGCAGATCGGCCAAGGGCACCGGGGGGACGAGTTTCTGCTCCTCGGCATAGGCGCGCACCCAGCCCAGGATCTGATCACGATCCTGCTTGGTCTGCGGGATGTTTTTCTTCGGCTGGCGGATACGGCGGTTCAGACCGGGAATGGGCGGAGGAAGAGCGGCAGAACGGACGACGGCAGCGGACATGAGAGGAAAGGGAAATTGGCAGAATGCCTGATTAAAAGAGTGGGCGGTTTAACCGTGTAAGAGGGGATTAGTCTTGCAGATATTGCGCTAATGTGTGCGAATCT
>JAPLUN010000111.1 GCA_026397715.1 Verrucomicrobiota bacterium | reverse complement strand
CGCACCTGTTACAACGCGGAGCTGCACATGCGCAACCAGCTCGCCCATGGCTCATGGGTGCTCAAACTCACCACCGCTTAACTCCCTTTTTTATGCGAACAACTCTACGCAAATCATCACTTGCAACTGATAGAACATCTTCCCGCTCGTTTGTTGCTTACCCAGGGAAGCACTCGCTAAAGCTCGGCTGACCTTGGGCTGAAATCCGCAGCCCCGTTGGGGCTGGTGTGTGGCGGAGAGAAGTGGTGATGAGGGTAGAACCCTAACAAGAGAACACAGAGTTCCAGGCGTGCAGAACTCATGAGACGCTGCCTTCAGTGAGTGTGGGTAATCTTGCCCGTGATGAAAGCGCAGAGCTGCGGGCAGGATTGCCCGCGCTACTTTCGGCAGCGCCGCATGGCAATGCACGCCCGCAGGCGCACCTAACTAAGGAAGAGGAAGATGAAAAAGGCAGCGCCTATTTATCCTGCACGCGTTCGAGCTGGGCGCCGAGGGCCGCGAGTTTGTCGTCGAGGTGTTCGTAGCCGCGGTCGATGTGGTAGAGGCGGTTAATCTCGGTTTTGCCTTCGGCGACGAGGCCGGCGAGGACGAGGGCGGCGGAGGCGCGGAGATCGGAGGCCATGACGGGGGCGCCTTTCATGACGCTGCCGCCGCGAATGCGGGCGGTGGCGCCCTGGAGATCGATGTTGGCTCCCATGCGCTTCATTTCGGCGCAGTGCATGAAGCGCTGCGGGAAGATGGTCTCGGTGATGGTGCTGGTGTCATTGATGACACAGGCGAGGGCGCACATCTGGGCCTGCATGTCGGTGGGGAAACCGGGGTAGCAGAGGGTGGTGAGATCGAAGCCTTTTGCGTTTGGATTCGGACGGACGGTGATGCTGTCCTTGGTGATGTCGATGGGGAAGCCGCATTTGATCATGGCATCTGTGACGGCTTTCATGTGCTCCGGCATGACGCGCTTGAGGGTGACGCCATCGCCGAGCATGGCACCGGCGACGAGGAAGGTGCCGGCCTCGATGCGGTCTGGGATTACGGTGTGCTCTGCGCCGTGGAGTTCTTTGACGCCTTCAATGGTGATGCGGTTGGTGCCTGCGCCTTCAATCTTCGCGCCCATCTTGATGAGGAAGTTTGCGAGATCTTCCACCTCGGGCTCAGCGGCAGCGCCTTCGATGATGGTGGTGCCTTTGGCGAGGACGGCGGCCATCATGACATTGTCCGTGCCGAGGACGGTGGAGCCGTGCTTGCCCATGAGATTCATGGGGCCGCCTTTGAAGCCTTTCTTGGCGTTCACGAAGATATCTCCGCCTTCCACGGTGATCTGCGCGCCGAGGGCTTCGAGGCCTTTGAGATGGAGATCAACGGGGCGGTCACCAATGACGCAGCCGCCGGGAAGTGAGACGGTGCATTTTTTCAAACGGCCTGTGAGGGGGCCGAGCACGCAGATGGAGGCGCGCATTTTGCGGACGAGATCATAAGGGGCGACGGATTTAATCTTCTCCGCTTTTACGACGACGACGCCGCTGGCGCGCTCGACCTCGGCACCGAGTTCGCCGAGGATGCGGACCATGTAATTGGTGTCGCTCAGATCGGGCACACGACGGATGGTGCAGGTATCCTTGGTGAGGAGCGTGGCCGCGAGAATGGGCAGCGAGGAGTTCTTTGAGCCGCTGATGTTGATGCGGCCTTTCAGAGGTGCGCCGCCGTGAACGATGAGTTTTTCCATGTGTGAGTGCTTTGTGCTGCGGAAAGAGGCAGTGGCAAGCCATTCTTCGAAATCCACGCACAAGAAAGACTGCTTGAAAAAAGTTCTTGCCGAGTCGGATTACATGCGTAATCCGTGGATCACGTTTGTAATCCAACCATGTCACGCCGCGCCCCCATACCACCCGCCCCGAAGATTTCTGATGCCGAATGGACGGTGATGAATGTCTTCTGGCAGCGCGGGACGAGCACGCTGGCTGAAGTGGTGAAGGATCTAGAAGGAAGGCTGCTCTGGAAGCCACGCACGGTGCAGAGCCTGATCCGCCGACTGGCTGACAAAGGGGCGCTGGCGGTGGAGGCTGTGGGGCGTGAATTCCGCTACACGCCTGCGGTGGCTCAGGATCAGTGCCAGCATGAGGAGAGCCGGAGTTTTCTGGATCGCGTGTTCAACGGCCGCCTGACGCCGTTCGTGGCGGGACTGATGGATCGTGAAGATGTGACGCAAGATGACCTGGCCGCGCTGCGTGAAGTGCTGAATCAGGCCGAGAAGAAACTCAAAAAGTAATCCAACCATGAATGCCGACGCTCTCCTCCACTGGCTGCTGCGCACATCGCTCGAAGCGAGCCTCTTGATTTTGGCCGTGCTGGGGCTGCGGCTGATGCTGGGGACGCGGCTGAGCCCGGCATGGCGCATTGGCTTGTGGCTGCTGGTGGGGACGAAGCTGATGCTGCCGGCTTTTATTCCGGCGGGGTTTGGGCTGGGAGCGTGGTTTCAGCATGATGATGGGGCGCGTATGAGTGCGGTATCGGCTGCGCCAGCAGTTGCGGCGGCGGATGTGGTGAGGACTGCTGATGCGGAGAGCGTGCCGATGATTGCGGAATCCATCGGTGGTGGGTCTGAAACTGCGGGAATGATTTCTGGATACACGCTGGCGCTGGGTGTGTGGGTGATGGGGGCGCTGTGGGTCTTTGCGGCAGCGTTGTATCGGCAGCGACGTTTTAACTTTGAGCTGCGCCAGCGTCCGCATGCGACGGCTGCGCTACTGCGTGCGCTGGTGGCGAGTCTTTGCCAGAAGGCGGGTGTCCATAAACAGGTGCGCATCGTCTTGATGCCTGCGGGCACCACACCGGCGGTGGTGGGGATGGCGCAGCCGAGCATCCTGCTGCCGGAGGACTGGGAGACGCGCTTCAATGAGCACAGCCTGAGGCATGTGCTGCTGCATGAACTGCTGCATGTGAAGCAGCATGATTTGATCTTGAACTGGGCCGCGACGGCGGTGCAGGCGCTGCATTGGTTTAATCCGCTGGTGTGGTTTGTGGTGTCGCGCTTTCAGGCGGACCGTGAACTGCGCTGTGATGCGGAGGCGCTGGCGCTGCTGTCCCCCACGGAGCGGCTGGACTACGGACACACGCTGCTGCGCATTCAAGAAAGCTTTTTCGCACCACCGGCCATGACAGGGTTGGCCCCATGTGTGCGCAACCACCCTACCCTGCGCCAACGCATCCATATGATTGCCCATCCAACCACCCGTCAGCCTGTGATTCAAACACTGCTCGTTCTTACGCTCAGCGTTCTTGTTTGCTACTCATTCACCACCGCGCGTGCGGTGGAAAAGGAAGTGCCCGCGAAAGAGCGCAACCGTGAGGGTGCACCTGCAGCTGAGAAGCCGAAGACCGGCGCTGGTGAAGAGGACGGCAACGGGATGAAGAAACCCGGCACACGTGATGGCGAAGGCGGAGCCAAGAAGCCCGGCACGGGTGATGGCGAAGGCGGAAGCAAGAAGACTGGCATGCGCGATGACGAAGGTGGAAGCAAGAAGACCGGCATGCGCGAAGGCGATGGTGGCACCAAGAAGCCTGGCGCACGTGAAGGCGAAGGCTCAACTAAGACCGGTGCACGCGATGGAGAAAAACCACGCACGGGCGAGCGCGAGGGCGAAGGCGGCAAGAAGACCGGCGCACGCGAAGGTGAAGGCGGCAAGAAAACGGGAGCCAGCGATGGCGACGCAAGTGCCAGCACCAGCGAGACGATCACTCTCCGCGTGATCAAAAACGGCGAGGCCGTGATGGTGGGTGACAAGGAAGTCTCCATGGGAGGTCTTCGCGGACATCTCAGCACCTTCCTGCCCGACCACGCCGGTGCGAAAGTCGTCGTCACCGGCGACGACAACATCCCGCTCAGCGCGCTTCACAACACCGTGGATGCCGTCCGTGACAACGGGAACAAGAAGGTCGGGATCAAGGTGAAGTGAGCGGGTGGAACGTGAAGATCATTTGATGACCATCATGCCTGCGCTGGAAACGGCGTTCCGGCAAAATGACGAATGAATAAATCCGAATGCCGAAATAATCCCCAATGTCGAACGCAGCTTCCAACCAACGCCCAATGCTGGGTTCGTCATTTGGCCTTCGTCATTTGTTTGTCATTCTGATTTCGGCATTCGGCATTCCGCCTTTCGCCATGGCGGCGGCTCCCGCTGAAGTCGCCGCAGCTGCTACCAAAGCCGTTTCTTTCTACCATTCCAAGGCGGTGGCGCATGGTGGCTACGTGTACCGTTACAGTGCTGACTTCACACTGAGGGAGGCGGAAGGGATTCCGGGGGCGGACACGATCTGGATTCAGCCGCCGGGGACTCCGGCGGTGGGGATGGCGATGCTGGATGCGTATGAGGCGACGAAGGATGAGACGTGCCTGGCTGCGGCGGTGGCGGCAGCGCATGCGGTGTCGCGCACGCAACTGGCTTCGGGGGGCTGGGATTACTCGGGGCATTTTGATGGGAAGAATCGTGCGACGCAGCTTTATCGGCGCGATGCGGATGGCAGGCTCATTGAGCGCAAAAAGGTGCCGGAGGGTGAAGGTGGGTGGGAGGTATGGAAGAGGCACCCGAACAAGAACAACTACTCCACGTTTGATGATGATGTCTCGCAGGCGGCGACGCGGCTGCTGGTGCGAGTGGACCATGCGCTGGGCGGAAAGGATGCGGAGATCAAGGAGGCGGCTGATTTTGCGCTGAGCGCGATCATGGCCACGCAGTATCCGGCAGGTGGATGGAGCGCGAACTGGGACACGTGGCCGAGTGCGCCGCCGCCTGTGGCGATGTATCCGATCAAGGCGGGGAGTTATCCGGCTGACTGGCCGCGCAAGTGGCCGAAGGATTTCACGGGATGCTATGTGCTCAATGACAACACGCATGCGACGCTGATGAGCACGCTGCTGCTGGCGTGGCAGCTGCGGGGGGATGCGAAGTATCTGGAGGCGGCGAAGCGTGGCGGGGATTTTCTTGTCACGGCACAGATGCCTGATCCGCAGCCGGCGTGGGCGCAGCAGTATGATAAGGAGATGCAACCAAGCTGGAGCCGGGCCTTTGAACCGAGTGCGATCTGCGGACGCGAAAGCCAGTCGGCGATGTGGGCGCTGCTGAAGCTGGCGGCGGCGACGGGTGACAAGAAGTACCTGGCACCGCTGCCGCGGGCGCTGGCGTATTTGCGGAAGTCGCTGCTGCCGGATGGAAGGATCGCGCGGTACTATGAGCTGCAGACGAACAAGCCGCTGTACTTTGAACGTGGCGAAGGCGGCAAGGGGTTTGTGCTGACTTATTCGGATAAGAAGGCTTCCTCCAACTATGGGTGGAAATGGGACAGTGAGCTGGATGCGATTGAGTCGATTGGGAGGAAGATCGGGCGCGGTGAGAGTATTGTTTTTCCACGAGTGGAGAAAGAGCGGTGGTCTTCGCCACCGACGGAGGGGGAGATTGCGATGATTTTGAAGGAGCAGCAGGCGGATGGCTCGTGGCCCGTGACGGATGAGGAGCGCGGCTGGATGAGGGATGCGAGCGGGAAGAAAACGCGGCCTGCGGGCGGTGTGATCTACAGCCTGGATTTTGTGCAGAATGTGAAGGCCTTGGGCGTGTGGCTGAAGGCGAAGCGGTGAGGCGAATCTTTTTATCTACCACCAACCATGAAGACACAGCATTTATGTTCGAGAGCCTTCTGGCTCTGCGGTGCTCTTATCTCTGCGGGGATTCTTCCCGCGGCAGAGAAATACGACAATGACACGCCGTGGTCGTACCAGAGAATCCTGCGTCCGGTGGTGCCGGTGGTGAAGGATGCGGCGTGGCCGAAGGATGACATTGACCGCTTTATTCTTGCGCGGCTGGAGAAGGAGAATCTGCATCCGATTGGTGATGCTTCGCGCCTGACGCTGATCCGGCGGGCGTCGTTTGATCTGCGTGGACTGCCGCCGACGCAGGAGGAGGTGGAGCGGTTTGTGAAGGATGCGGCGGCGGATGATGTGGCGTTTGCGAAGGTGGTGGATGCGTTTCTGCAAAGCGAACGTTTTGGCGAACGGTGGGCGCGGCACTGGCTGGATGTGGTGCGCTATGCGGACAGCGTGGGCCGGGTGTGGAATGCGCCGTTTTTGTATGCAGCACGGTATCGCGACTGGGTGATTGATTCGTTCAATGCCGACAAGCCCTACAGCCGCTTCGTGGCCGAACAGATCGCGGGTGATTTGCTGCCGGCGAAAACGGTTCTCCAGCGGCGTGATCAAATTGTGGGAACTGGCATGCTCGCGCTGGGCAGCATGAACCTGCAGGAAGGCAACTACGAACAGCACTTGCTCGATCAGGTGGATGACCAGATCGATGTGACCTCACGCGCCTTCATGGGCCTGACATTGAGCTGTGCACGCTGTCATGATCATAAAACTGAGCCGGTGAGCCAGCAGGATTATTATGCACTGGCGGGCATTTTTTACAGCAGCCGCACGTTGAGCGGTACGCCGAACCGCAATGATGAGGCGCGCGGTGGCTATGTGAGTGCGGAGGCGCTGGTGGATCTGCCTACTGCGCTGGATGAGGCCGTCGGCCCGCCCACGACGCTGCCTGCGGGAGTTCATTCGATGGATGACATCCGCACGATGGGCAATCCCAAGGAAACGGTGCGCTACGATCACGATCCGCATTTCTGCATGGGCGTGATCGAGGGTGCGATCAAGGACTGCGAACTCGCGGTGGGAGGTGACCCTTCTGATCGCAAGGCCGCACCGGAGCGGGGCAAGATCGGCATGCCTGCCCTGCCCCCGCTGCCGAAGATTCCGGCGAAGTCGTCCGGGCGGCTGGAACTGGCGCAATGGATGACGCAGCCCACGCATCCTCTGACCTCGCGTGTGGCGGTAAACCGCCTGTGGCAGCATCTGTTTGGTGAAGGGATCGTGCGAACGGTGGATGACTTTGGCATCACGGGGAGTGATCCCACGCATCCTGAACTGCTGGATCATCTGGCGATTCGTTTTGTTGAGGGCGGGTGGTCGGTGAAGAAGATGATTCGTGCGATGATGCTGAGCCGCACGTATCGGCTGGCGAGCACGGGCAATCCTAAACATCCCGATGCCGGGAACAAGCTGCGGTGGCGCATGAATGCGAAGCGACTGGAACTGGAACCGCTGCGGGATACGCTGCTGCAACT
>JAPLUN010000507.1 GCA_026397715.1 Verrucomicrobiota bacterium | reverse complement strand
ATTCCGAGGTTGAGCCCCGGGCTTTCACATCTGACTTACCACGCCACCTACGCACCCTTTACGCCCAGTGATTCCGAACAACGCTTGAGACCTCTGTATTACCGCGGCTGCTGGCACAGAGTTAGCCGTCTCTTCCTCTTGTGTTACCATCAATTTGCCATGCTATTAACACGACAACCTTGTTCACACATGACAGGAGTTTACAATCCGAAGACCTTATCCTCCACGCGGCGTCGCTCCATCAGGGTTGCCCCCATTGTGAAAGATTCTCGACTGCTGCCACCCGTAGGTGTCTGGACCGTGTCTCAGTTCCAGTGTGGCTGGTCGTCCTCTAAGACCAGCTACCCGTCGTAGCCTTGGTGGGCTTTTACCCCGCCAACTAGCTGATAGGCCGCGGACCAATCGGGAAGTGACAGGCCTTTCGGTCCCCGTCTTTGATCTTTCGATCACATGCGGTATTAATCCAAGTTTCCCTGGGCTATCCCCCGCTTCCCGGAATGTATCCACGTGTTACGCACCCGTTCGCCACTAGACACCACTTGTATTGCTACTCATGGTGTCCCGTTCGACTTGCATGTCTTATCCACGCCGCCAGCGTTCGTTCTGAGCCAGAATCAAACTCTCCAAAAATTTCGAGCCGTCTCTTTTTAAGACGTGCTCTATTGACTGCATCTGTTTAAACCACAGATGCCTGCGCATTTTCATGCACAGCGCACAATTTAGCTTTCTGTTTTCTAACAACAAACTCAGGCTTTCACCCTCGTTTTGTTGCTTCTGTGTTTTCTAAAAGATCGTTTCTGATTCAATTGGAAATGAGCGACTTAAGCCTCTCGTTTCTTTTTTTCTCAGCCCGCGTTTTTCGCTGCGGGTTGGGAGAGTAACGCAGGTCAGAGTTGGTGCAACATCATTGTGCATCAAAATGCATTTTTTTTCGTCGAATGGGTGTTTGCCTTCGAGAAACACAGCTCAAACGACCTCATTGGCCGTGAGGAATCATGATATCATACAGATGTAGTATGTATTATGCGAAGACCTTCCTTATGCCATGTGTAGGAAGGTAAAGGAGGGGCACGCAGCACGCGTTCATCATGGCTTTGCTACTGCTGCACGCAGTGTGTTGAGGGCAGAGGCTGCAGTGAGCCAGTCGGCGTAGCGTGAGAAGAGGAGTGTGAACTCTCCCTGCAATGAATCGACGGAGTGTTTGATGACCTTGTCGAGCGCCTGCGCCTCGTGGCCGCTGACGGGGCGACCGGGAACCGTGGGGCCGGCCTTGATGGCTTCGAGATCCTCTTTGAGGACGTCGCGCAGCTGTTCGTTTTTGCGCTGTTCATCGCCATACACCTCGCCCAGTTCGGGATTGGCGGCTTTGGATGCCATGTCTGCGAGCGTGAGGTTTTCCTGATGGAGCTGATCGATGCTGGCCTGGATGTCCTTGATGAGCTTGCTGCGCATGGTGCTGGTATGACTGGAGAGGCGGAGGTTCTGCCGGTAGTCCTCGCTGTCCTCATAGCTCACGCCGCCAAAGCTGTTGATGCCTGCGGCTTTGTAACGCTCAAACTCTTCATGCTTGGGAAAGGTTTGGAAGAGATCCACGATCTGCTTCACGCGCTTCTCGATGCGCTCTTCGAAGTCATTGCTGATCATCTGCTTCTGCGTCTGGGTGAGATTGAAGGTAGGGCGCACCATCTGCTCTTCCAACCAGGCGCGCTTCTGCTGGTAGTAGGTGACGGCCTTCTGCAGGCTCGCGATGGTCTGCTCCTTCATGCGTGTGACCTTGGTGTGCGAGTCCTTGGAGTCGCTGACAACACGCAGGGTGGTGAGGAGATCGTCAAAGCGGCTTTCAATGCGCAGGTCCGCATTGTGGATTTCGCTGCCCAGCAGGCTGGCGCGCTGAGCCTGACCTGCGAGGCGAGCTTTGAGGATGGCCTGGGCGGGAGTGGGCGCCGGAGCCTTTGCCGGTGTGGAAGAGTCGGGTGCTTGTGCGAAAAGCGTCTGGCCGGAGTGCCAGACCAGCACCAACGCCATATAGGGACGAAGGAAGCAGAGTTTCATGGTGGAAACAGCCTTTCTGGGCTGTGGCCGATAAAACACTGCGGCCCGCCTGAAGTTTTCAAGGAGGCAAGAAAGCAGCGGAGATGCGCAAGGGAGGCGCGGTGAGGGCGGAGGCAGAGGATTGGCCGCAAACGACGCAAAACCGATCCAAAAAAGGGATGCCTCACGGAGGCTGCGAGATGAATGGCTGACGGGGAGCCGGACCGTCTTAAGGCGGGACTGGAGAGCAGCGCTGGGAGGGTCACCAGCCTGGAAAGTCAGCACTCTTTATATCTCTGTCTTGAACCGGAGTGGCGGGATCGAGGATCTTGGGCTTCGACGGCGGCTGGTTGAGGACAACCAGCCCTACCTGCGCTGGATATGCGAGCACCCGGCGCGAGGTGGGGCGGCTTGTCTTCAAGCCGCCGCCGAGCGTCTCCTCGCTCGCTTTCTGGAAATCAGTTTCGCAAACCGATATATTACCGAGAACGAGGACGATTCTGCCACTGCGGCACGTCTTGTCGTCCTGACCTGTCTATCCCCTGCCCAGCTTAGGCGCCGCGCAGCTTGCTCACATCATACAGCGACAGCATGGCGGCGAGGACTTCGTCCTTCTTGCCTTGCTTGAGCTGATCAAAGGAGACGTGCTTGCCGGGGAGGAGTTTGAAGTGGCCGGAGCGGGTGCGGCGCAGGGCGCTGAGGTGGGCTCCGCAGCCGAGCTTCTGGCCGACGTCATGGGCATACGTGCGGACGTAGAAGCCTTTGCTGCACACGACGCGGAAATCCACGAAGGGGGGCTCAAAGCGGGTGATCTCGTAATCGTACACGCGGACGAAGCGGGGCTCGCGCACGACTTCCTGGCCTTTGCGGGCGAGCTTGTAGAGCGGGACGCCGCCGATCTTGATAGCAGAGACCATGGGGGGCATCTGGTAGAAATCGCCCTTCATGGTGTCAAAGGCGGCCTTCACCTGCTCGAGCGTGAGGTCGGCGGGCACGGGCTTCTCCTCCACGGTTTCGCCTTCGGCGTCCTGGGAGTTGGTGGTCTTGCCGAGCGTGAGGGTGCCCACGTATTCTTTGTCCTCAGACATGAGGAGGTCAGAGAGGCGGGTGCCATTTCCAAGCACGAGAATGAGCATGCCGGTGGCCATGGGGTCGAGCGTGCCGCAGTGGCCGATCTTCTTCATGTTCAGGCAGCGCCGTGCGACGGCCACCACATCGTGCGAGGTCATGTCCTGGTCTTTGTCCACCAGGAGGACACCGCTAATCAATTCGTCTGACTTCATGTTCGAGTGCTTGCAAAAATTTCTCCGCTGCTGCGCCGATGGGGCCCTTCATGCGTGCGCCTGAAGCCATGCGATGACCACCGCCGCCAAACTGGGCGCAGACGGCGGAGACATCGACACGGTTGTCCTTGGAACGCGAACTGACGCGCACCTTTCCACCGGGGATGTCTTCAAAAATGACGCAGGTGATCACGGAGTCGATCATGCGCAGGGTGTCGATGAGGCCCTCGGTATCGCCGGGCTCCATGGAGATGGCGTCCATGACTTCCTGCTTGAGCTGCCAGCTCACGATGCGGCCTTCGGCACGAAACTCCATGTGGTTGAGCATGTCCCGCATGAGCTCCAGGCGGCGCACAGGGTAGCTCTGATAGATGAGCTTCGCGAGGTGTGCGGTGTCCAGCCCGGCCTCCATCATTTCCGCCACGATGCGATGCGTGCGCGCATTGGTGCTGGAATACTGGAAGGAGCCGGTGTCCGTGGAGATGGCGATGAAGAGATTCTGCCGGATGGCGTCGTCGATGGGCAGGCCGTGCTCGCTGAGCAGATTGTAAATGATCTGCCCGGTGGCGGGCTCGGTGGGGACGATGAGATTGAGCGTGCCGTAGCCGGGATTGGCGGGGTGGTGATCGATGTCCACCAGCAGCGGTGCGGCATCCAGCAGGGCCTTGGTTTTCTCCCCCACGCGCTCATGCGTGGCGGTGTCCAGCGCGATGGCGAGGTCGATGTTCAGCGGCTCGGTGCCGGGCTGAATGACGGTGTCGGTGCCGGGAAGGAAGGCGAGATTGGCAGGCACGCCATCTTCCAGCATGGCGATGACGTCCTTGCCCATGGCCCGCAGGCTGAGCGCGAGACCGAGGACGGAGCCCACGGCATCTCCATCCGGACGCACATGCGCGACGATGGCGATGCGCTGCGCAGAGCGCATGGCGGCGACGATTTCGGCGGTGGTGGAGTTGGCAGGCATCCGGGGGGTCGTCACAAAGCACCGCCGCTGCGCGGCTGCAAGGTGAAGATGCAGGGGTGGGTGGAAGTTTGGGGAGGGTACGCGCCCACTCTTCGCCCGGGATTGCAGCAATGAGTTGACCCCATTTCCAGGCTCGGCGTGATTTCCTGATTCATGCCCTTCCCCATTTCAAGCAACCGCACGCTCGAGATTCATGCACCCGGAGAGGCGTGCCTTCCAGCAATAGAGGCGGCGGTGAAAGAGGCCCTGATTGAGGCCAAGGCGGAAGACCTCTCTGTGAAGCCCGGAGAGATCTGCTTTCGTGGCGGCATGTTCCGTCTTGTGAACGGACATAATCAGCTCCTGGCGATCAGTGCTGGAAAGATCTGCTTCACACGGCAGGGAGCTTTGGTGTTGATCCGGTATCGTATTTCCTTCGTGCAGATGATGATCGTAGTCACCGCCATGGTCGGACTGGTCTTCGGTTGCTTCGCTCATGCGCCCTATGAATTCCTTGTGTCCGGCTGGCTCTGGATCTTCGGCGGGAATTACTTCTCCACCCTCTACCGCTTTCCACGCCTGCTCCGCGCGGCTGCGGAAAAGGGACGCGACGAGGCATCGACGGTTTAAGTCACTTTAAAAAAGGATCGCACATCCGGCGTGTGCCCCGCTGCCGAAGTATCCACAGCGCCCCTTCATGAGTCCTCCCCCTGCCCACCCCACCTCAACGACAGGCACAGAGACGCAGCCGCCGGACGCTTTCGCGCCAGATTCGTTTCAAGGCCCGTCTTCAGGGTTCTTCCACCATGTGTGGGGCTGGTTTGAGGCCACGGTGAAGCACCTGCAACTGCGCGCGCTGCTGGCGATGATGGAGGCGAGGGAGGTGGGTTCACATTTTGCCGTGATCGCCGGCCTGCTGGTGGGCGCGCTCCTCGTGGGCGTGTTTGCCTATGTGTTTCTGATTCTCACAGCGGTGTTTGCGCTCGCGGAATGGATGCACGGAGACCTGGTGTGGCTGAAGATCACCGCAGGAGCCACAGCGCTGCACCTGCTGCTGGCGGTGGTGCTGGTGCTGATGGCCAAGTCCCGCCTGAAGGCAGGTGTGTTTGAGAAAACCAAAGAAGAATTCAAGAAGGACATCCTATGGCCCAAGACTCCCACCCATCCCCGTCCGCCGACGAGCTGATCGCCGAGATCACGCGGAATCGTGAAGTGCTGGCTGAGCATCGTGCGGCCCTGCATCGCACGACCCATGTGGGAAGCCGCCTGCAGCAGACCTACCATGATCATGCCGGACTTTTCCTCGGCTCTGCGGCGGTGTCCGGCCTGCTGCTCTCCTACCTGCCTTCCAGTCGAAAATCCCGACGTGAGTCGCGTGCCAGGCTGAGGGCTGACGCCGCCACTGAGTCTGTGAAAAAGATAGAGTCCCGCTCGCTGACGGCGGTGCTTCTGGGACTGCTGGGCAAGATGGCTCTCGACATGGGCAAGCCCATGCTGCTCAAAATGGTGCGCGATCATTACCTGCGGGCCGCGCATGCCCCTTCCGCCGCGCGGCCGCCTGAAACGAACGCGCCTGCGCCGTAGGCCTGGGCCAAAGGCGCCTCAGTTCACGTGCTGGACAGATGTGTCATCCATCGCATGGTTCCCCATGGCTGAGCCGTGCCCCAAGACCATGACGACCCTGCGTTTCACTCGGAATCTCCTCGGCATCGTGCTTCTTCTTGGTTTGGGAGGCATGGCCTTGATCTTGGCTGGCTTTTATGTGGCCAATAAGACGGACTACTGGAAGCGGGATGGCAAACCCAGTGCGGAGGTCGTGCAACGGCTC
>JAPLUN010000585.1 GCA_026397715.1 Verrucomicrobiota bacterium | reverse complement strand
CGGGAGCACGATCTTCGGCCGTTTCGCGTGGATAAATGCGAGCGCCTGACGTAGATCCCAGGAATTCTTGCGCACCAGATGGCTGGCCACCACCATGACAGAACGGCTTCTCCCTGCATGGCAGTGGACTAACAGTTTGGGGTGCTTCAGCGCGTATTCCCCGACAATCTTCACGGCACGCTCAAATAACCAAGGGTCGTTGCCCGGTCCGTCCCGGAGGTTGAAGCAGGTCAAAGCCTCTACCCCGCAGTCCGCTGGCTTGCAGTCATAGAAGTGCCCATTGAGGCAAAGAATGGAGCGGATGCCAGCAGCCTCCTTGGCTGCACGGTTCTCAGCATCCACAAAATTGCCGATGGCGATGGTCTCGGTGATGAAGGTCATGCGCTTTGCTCAGGCTTCTGCTCCTCTTCTCTGACGATCTGCTCCATGGGCTTGGCATCGTCTTCCATAGCCTGGGCATCCATGGTGCCGCTGCTTTTCATGCGCATGGCCCGCACTTTGCGCGACATGGCTCCGCCGCTGGAAGTGACACCTTTGGCTGAAAACTGGACGTTCCCACTGGACCCGGCGTCCATCCGCATTGCCGTGGCACTGGCGATGGCATCCTGATTGGCCGCCAGGAAAAGGAATTCCCAACCTTTTTCATCTCGATAAAGGCGGATAAGGTCACTGATGTGCTTCTGGGTGTATTCATGGGAGGCGTTCTCCATACCATCCGTGAAAATAGTGAGAATGACCTTGCCGGGCTTGTCCGCGTTAGGGAGGGCGGAGATGCGACGGTTGGTATCCGTGATGGTGCGGCCAATGGCATCCAGCAGAGCCGTGCTGCCTCGTGGGGTGTAGGTGGCGGCGGTGAGCTGCGGCACCTCCTGAATTGGCAGGGCTGCGAAAGGCACTTCGTAAGTATCATCAAACTGGATGAGTGTGAGGCGGGCATCGCCAGGGACATCAAGCTGGGATCTGATGAAGAGATTGAAAGCAGCGACAGCGGGCTCCTGCATGGATTGCATGGAACCGGAGCGGTCGAGAATGTAGGCGATTTCGGTGAGGTGTGGGTTCATGGGATTGGGGTGGGTTGTTCGTTAGGGGTGAGGGGGCGGTGAGCTGGCGGCCTGCCCGGCCATTTCCTCCTCCACAGCGGCGATAAGCTCGGCCATGAAAGCGTTATATTTGGCTGCCTTTTCCGCCTGCGTCAGTGGCGGACCTGATGCTGGCTGAGGTGGTGGTAGCGGGAACCACTGGCTGATAAAGGAGTCCTCCGGTTCGAGATGATCGAGCAAGATTCTTCGCACTGGACGCACCTTCTCCATCTGCTGCTCCAAGTAGGCCTGGCAGCGCGGATTTTGCCAAAACAGCGCCAATGCCTGGCGGTCACGCTCGTCGAGGTGCTCTGGCAAGCGGTGGAAGGTGTAACCGCTGTCGACGAGAGTTAAACCTGCAGGCACTGGTAACGACAGAGCATTCAGCTCGGGATCAGTCGCGCTGATGCAAAAATGAATGCCTGATGGAAGAAGGGCCATGGGGAGGATTGTTCCGAATGTACGTATCCTCGCACAGGGGGTGGGACATTTGCGGGGCGACAGGCAAACTTTCTGCGGTATGTATTGTTCCCATGTCCCAAGCATCCCCTTCCCGACGATCACGGGCCAAGGTTTCCAGCGCCGAACAGGCCATCCGCTCAGGAGCCAGCCGTCCGGCCATGTGGCGGGTGCTGGAGATCCACAAGATCATCCGCACGGGCAAATTTCCCAACTGCTCCACCCTGGCAAAGGAGATCGAGGTAACGCCCAAGACCATCCAGCGGGACGTGAGCTTCATGCGAGACCAACTCGGGCTGCCACTGGAGTATGACCCGCTCAAGCACGGCTACCACTACACGCAGGAGGTGCATGAGTTCCCCATGCTGCATCTGTCCCGGAATGATCTGGTGGCCCTGTTTCTTGCACGGCATGCGCTGGAACCGCTGCGAGGAACACGCTTGGAACGCATGCTGACGGAAAGTTTCAGCAAGATTGCCGATGCCTGCCCCGGCGAGATTTCCATTGAATGGCACGAGCTGGACGAGGCCTTTTCGGTGAAGGCTTCGGGGGTGCTGCCGGCGGATGTGACACTCTTTGGCGATCTGCTCGATGCGGTGCGAGCCTGCCGGGAGGTGAACTTTGATTATCACAAACTGACGGGCAGCAAGCCGGAACAGCGCACAGTTCATCCGTATCACGTGGGTCAGATCGAGCATGGATGGTATTTACTGGCCTACGACCCGGCACGGAAAGCGGTACGTACCTTTGCCCTTCAACGCATCACGAACCTGAGCCTGCTGAAGACAAAATTCGTGCCTGATCCAAATTTCAATGCGCGGGATCATCTGGGCCGCTGGGTGCTGAGCTGGGGTAGCAAGGCGAAGGTGCTGGGACCGCCAGAACTCAAGAAGCGGGTGCGGGAGGAACTGGGGAAAATGGTTCAAGCCAGCGAATGAACTAATTTCATCTCGGCTCACACCCCGTCCCCGCGCCACGTCCAGGGCCAACTCGACCCCGCCCCTTTAAAAGCAATTTCCTAGCATTAAGAAGCGCTGACACGCCCAACAAAAAGCGGAACCGGTATCCCGGTTTCGCTTTTCAAACGCTGAGTGAGTCAGCGCGGAGCCTTACTTGTTCTTGGCGTCGAACTTGGCTTTGCACTTCTCGCAGCAGAACGAGACAGTTTTGCCGTCTTTGCCGGTGCTGGTGATGCTGGAGTCAGCTGGCTTGCCGCTGATGGGGCATTTGTCAGCCGCAAAAGCTGCAGAGGAGAGGGAGAGCAAAGCGACGGTGATAAGAGTTTTCATCGATGGATTTGAGTTGAGTTGTGTGAACGGCGGAATTGCCGAATCCAAAATACGAACGTGCCAAGCAAGTGGATTCCTTTCGATCCTTCATTTATGCCTTTCCAGGCGGCAATGAAACCCGCCGGCATCCCCCGTCTTCGCTCCAAGTCCAGAGCCAACTCGTCCCGGCCCCCTCATAAGCAATTTCTCCGCCGATCAACTCGGCTGAAACCCAATCCTTCACCGGCTCGTCCCCTTCTCCCCCGAGTGCTCCACCTTCGCACTCTCCCGCTCTAGCATCTCCTGCGTCACCAACCACATCGCGGGGTCGGCTTCGGTGCCTTCGCATGAATCGCGTTCACGCAAATATTAAGGATGTCCCCGCCACCACGACTGCGTGAATGCTCCGCGAGGACTGCGTAATCAGTCGATCCATGGCAGATGAAGCGATTTTACCATAATCTGTTTGCAACCCTCAAGCGTAAGTTGCGGTTGCAACAACGAATCCCCCCAAATCCCCTCCTCACACAGTTCCGAGGATGTTCAGACACTCAGGAATTTTTTCTCAGGAGCAGACGTCTTCGACTTCGGGGGAAAAGTAAGCCGGCAAATACATGCCACAATCGAGGGCCAAACTCAGCTTCCATTCTTTGAAAATATCCATGCCGAATCATGAACAGATCGTTGATGTGCTGATTATTGGCACAGGTGTCTCAGGCCTCATCGCGGCGCGTGAGATGCAGAGCGCTGGTCGCAGCGTGCTTTTGCTGGATAAAGGACGCGGTCTCGGCGGCAGGCTGGCCAGTCGTCGTATCGGTGCGGCCACCTTTGATCATGGAGCGCAGTTCATTACCACCCGGGATGCCCGTTTTGAAGAGATCCTCAAACAGGGCGCGGAGGCTGGCATGATGACGGAATGGTGCCAGGGCTTCTCCACTGCGGCGGACGGGCACACGCGCTGGCGTGGCCAGCCAGCCATGACGGCCGTCGCCAAGTATCTTGCGCAGGGCCTGGAAACACAGATGGAAAAGCAGGTCGTGGCACTCAGACGTGCCGGTGACCGCTACTCGGTCGAGACCAGCACTGGAGAGTTTTACTCAGCGGGGGCAGTGCTGCTCACACCTCCGGTGCCACAATCTCTTGCGCTGCTGGCAACAGGTGAAATCGCACTTGATCCTGCGATGCGGACGCGGCTTGAAGGCATTCAGTACGAACGGTGCCTGGCCGTCATGGCCGTGCTGAAAGGTCCGTCTTCGATTCCGCCGCCAGGTGGACTTGTGCCGGCTCGCGGCCCGGTTTCATGGATTGCCGACAATCAGCTCAAAGGCATCTCCTTGGAACCTGCGGTCACGATTCATGCCAACCATGAATTCAGTCTCGCTCACTGGGATGAGGATCGCATGGAGAGCGGGAGACGGCTCCTTGATGCCGCCCAACCATGTCTGGGCGCCGAAGTGCTGAGCTACCAGGTACACGGCTGGCGCTACAGCAAGCCCATTCAAGTCGATACACATCCCTGCGCCCTGTTGCAGACATCTCCGCCCCTCGTGATGGCAGGAGACGCCTTTGCAGGGCCGCGAGTCGAAGGTGCGGCGCTATCTGGAATGGCCGCAGCCGAGGCGCTGCTCGCCAACCTGCCTCATTGAGGAGCTGCAAGCCAGTGTGCCACACTCTTTTAGCATCAGCTATCGTGGCTGGGAGGGAGTCGCACCCAACCCACCCGCTATTCTGATAAGTTGCGCGGAAATTTGTCCACGCCACTGACGCCGTCCGTAAAGACCATGGCGATTTCTGCCTGTCACCCTCTGCTACATGAAACAAACACCTCTGATGCTCATCTTTCTGATGGGTCTCCTCAGCTCCTGCGCTTCGAAGCAGATCTGCACCAGATCTATCGCCACCTCCGAACCTGAAGCACAAGCCCTTGTCACGGCCTCACAGAAGGCTCATGGAGGCTTCGCCTTTGATCGAATCATGGATCTGAGCGTGCGCTATGAAGGCAAGTGGGCGTCCATCGGGCCACGCTTTCAACCTGTGCTGGTGGACTCAAAGTTCCGTGGGTCGTCTGAGGAGAGGATTATCCTTTCCCCCAGAATCATCGCGCAATCCCACACCGGGCCGGGAGGCGTGAAGAAAGTGCTGCGTTCGCCTGGTCAAATCGCCATTGCCTACAATGGCACGGCCACTGATGACGAGGAGACCGGGCGGGCCGCAGCGCTCGTGGTGGATGCCTACGCGCTCTTTCTGCTTGGCCCGTTCTATTTCCAGCAAAGCGGCACGGTCTTCGCCATGAATGGTGAGTCCCTAGTGGATCAGGCTCTGTGTGATGAGGTGATCGCCATTCTACGCCCAGGTTTGGGCATGGCTGAAGAGGACCGCGTCATCCTCCACATCGACCGCAGCAGCAAGCTGCTACGCAGAGTGCGCCTCACCCTCAACGGCCTGGACAGCACCCGTGGAGCGGAGGTGGATGTAACCCTCCGCGATTTCAAAAAAATAGACGGCGTCCTCTGGCCGACCGACTTTGATGAGCGAATCCGCAGCCCCTTCAAGCTCCACGCCCATCATTGGAATCTGCGCGGCCTGGAGAGCAATCGAGGTCTGAGCGCTCGTGATTTAAAACTTGTCCAATGGACCCGCAAGGCTGCCAAGCCGAGCGCAGCCATCACGCATTGAGCTTCATGGAGAAGACTGCGGACTCACTCACAGGCCTCGCCATGGGCGGCTTCATTGGCGATGCCATCGCCATGCCCGTGCATTGGTATTACGACCGCTCAGCTTTGCGCCATGACTACGGCACCGTCCGTGACTACATGTCCCCGAAGTCTCCGCATCCTGGCAGCATTCTCTGGCGCTCTGAATACACCGCGATCAACGAGCGCGGGAACATTCTGCATGATCAGACGCGCTACTGGGGACAGCGCGGCATCCACTATCACCAATTCCTGCGGGCCGGTGAAAACACACTGAACCTCCAGCTCGCCAAGGTCTTGATGGACTCCCTGATCACCTGCTGCGACTACGATGCGGATGACTATCTCACGCGCTACATCGACTTCATGCTAACGCCAGGGAAGCATCGGGACAGCTACGTGGAGGAGTGTCATCGCAAGTTCTTCACCGCCTATGCGCGTGGCACTGCTCCGAGAAAATGCGCTGGCACAGACATCCACATCGGCGGCCTGGCCCATGTTGGTGTGTTAAGCGCCTATTTCCGGGGCGACCTCGAAGCCACACGGAAAGCCGTGCGTGAGCACGTCAGCCTTACACACCGCTCTTCGGAGGTGCTCGCAGCAGCAGACGCCCTGGTGAAGATTTCTTGTGACCTGCTCAAGGGCGTGCCCCTGCGTGAAGCCATACTCGTTCATGGCAGCGACTGGTTCTCTCAACGCAAAGCCCTGGAATGGTCCAAAGATCCCGACGAGGTCGTGATCGGCAGGCGCGTGAGCCCAGCTTGCTACATTGCCGAAGCCTTCCCAGCATCATTGTATCTGGCATGGAAATATGCCGATGACTTTGAAAGCGGCGTCACCGCCAATGCAAATGTCGGCGGTGACAACTGCCATCGTGGAGCCGTGATCGGCGCTTTGATTGGCGGGGCTGTGGGCGTTTCAAAGATTCCTCAGAGGTATGTCGATGGCATCGACGATGCCACCCGCCTCAACGGCCAGATCGAAACAATCGTCACTCGTCCATGAAGACCAACCTCAGCAGCGAACAAGCCTCTTTCGTCGTGCGCCTCGCCTGGGAGGACCGCACGAGCTTTGAAGAGATCCGAGAGCGCACAGGCTTTGTTGAAAGTCAGGTCATCGACCTCATGCGTCGTGAGCTCAAACCCTCCAGCTTCCGCTGTTGGCGGAAGCGCGTCAGCGGTCGAGTCACCAAACACCGCAAACTGCTTGAGTTAAGGCTCAAAGGCTGACAGCAGCGCTGCCGGGCGGCGGATTCACTGCATTTGGCAGAACGAGTCGTTTCAATCGCTTCATGATGGACGTATTGTTATTGCCAGTTCATTCAGAGTCTTCATCTTGAAAACCGCCCTCATCCTACTCTCCGCCCTTTCCTTCCTCGGTTATGGATCGGCGTGTTTTTGTTCGAGCCGCATGAAGCAGGAGTTTCATCGTTACCGCCTGGCAACGCAGCGCATCATGGTGGGTGCCCTGCAGTGGTTCGCGGGGATCGGCCTGCTGGCGGGAATGAGTCAGCCATGGATGGGTCAGTTGGCAGCAGGAGGACTGGCGCTGATGATGCTGATTGCCGTCATTGTCCGCATCCAGATCAAGGATACCCTGCTGCAAACCATCCCGGCGGTGTTTTATCTGGCGCTCAACACCTATCTCTGCATTGCCGGATTCTGATCCGCAAGCCGCCTACAGCATCGCAATGGCGGCGCACATCGCCAGCACCGCGAGGGAGGGCAGCGACTTGCTGATCGGGTCTTTCACTTTGAGGTGCATAAAGAAGGCCCCCAGCATGAGAGCTCCCATGCCAAGCGCCGCAGGTTGCGCCAAACTGGGAATCCAAAACGAGGCCAAGAGCGCCAGTGCGAAGCCGACTTTGAGAACGCCGATGATGCAGAAAATCGGGAAAGACAGCCCATAGACGGCGAACTCCTCGCGCAGGGTTTTCGCATCCTTGCCTCGATAGGCTGTCGCCTTGCCGGAACGCAGGAGCCAGACATTCAGAATGCCAAGCGCCACGGTGAGTTTCAGAGAGATAAGGAGATAGTCCATGGTAATGAGGCAAACGATTCGACTTCGGTGAAACCAAGCACGGTCAGCATGCTTCACTTGCTCTAAAACAGCAAGCAAATCCCTACCATTGGTCTTAGACCGCTTCTTCGCTCCACACCAAAGTCCAATCCTGTGCTAGACCCGGAAAAGCGCTTTCAGGATTATATCATCATACACAAAATCCAATCCTCCCCGCCGCTAAGTCGGCGTGATAGCTCCGCGAGAACCGCGAAATCAGCCTCCACCCGTTCTGTGTTGGGGAGATGGAGGGAAAACAGCTTCCGGCGCATGTATGCGTCACTCACAGTCACACCGCGTCCCCGCTCCACGTCCAAGACCAACTCGACGCGCCCCCCCTCAAAAGCAATTTCCTCGCAGAAATATTCTATACGAACTCATTGTGGATTTTGCATGCCACGAGTGTACGAAACTAGGCAGCGGAGCCGTTTAAAAGCAAAAGCTCATCCCGAATTGGTCAGGATGAGCTTTACTTTATTGGCAGTGTTTGTCTCAAATCATTTTGCCAGATCAAAGCGATCTAGGTTCATGACCTTGGTCCAAGCGGCGGCGAAGTCGGAGACGAACTTGCCTTTGGCATCGGCGCTGGCATAGACTTCTGCGGTGGCGCGGAGTTGGGAGTTGGAGCCGAAGACTAGGTCCACGGAGGTGGCCATCCACTTCATTGCGCCGGTTTCGCGATCGGTGCCTTCGTAGAAGTGCTCGCAGCGGGGCGAGACCTTCCATTCGTTTTCGATGCTGAGCAGGTTCACGAAGAAGTCGTTGGTGAGGGCACCGCGATTCTTGGTGAGCACGCCGAGGTCGGGATGACCGACGTTGGTGCCGAGCGCTCTCATGCCGCCGATGAGCACGGTCATCTCAGGGACGGAGAGTGTGAGCAACTGGGCGCGGTCCACGAGGTTCTCGGGCGCGGGGCGGTCGAGTTCTTGGCCGAGATAGTTACGGAAGCCGTCGTTCTTGGGTTCAAGAACGGCGAAGGATTCGACATCGGTCTGTTCCTGCGTGGCGTCCACGCGACCTGGGCTAAAGGCCACCTTCACATCGTGACCGGCCTTCTTCGCGGCGGCCTCAACAGCAGCGCTGCCACCGAGCACGATCAGATCCGCAAGCGAGATCTTTTTCTTGCCGGTGTTGAAGTCTGCTTGGATTTTTTCCAGCGCTGCCAGCACCTTGGCGAGCTGCTGCGGCTGATTGACTTCCCAGTCCTTCTGCGGAGCTAGGCGAATGCGGGCACCATTGGCACCGCCGCGCTTGTCGCTGCCACGGAAGGTGGAAGCGGAAGCCCAGGCGGTGGAGACTAGTTCGGAGGTGGTGAGGCCGGAGTCGAGAATCTTGGCTTTGAGCTGGGCGACGTCTTGCTCGTTGACCAATTCGTGATCCAAAGCAGGAAGCGGGTCCTGCCAGATCAGCGCTTCCTTCGGCACTTCAGAACCGAGGTAGCGGGCAAGAGGGCCCATGTCGCGATGAGTGAGCTTGAACCAGGCCTTCGCGAAGGCGACTTCGAACTCCTTCGGGTTCTCAAGGAAACGCTTGGTGACCTTGCCGTAAGCGGGGTCCATTTTCAAAGCGATGTCGGTCGTGAACATGATCGGCGCATGACTCTTGCCTTTGACATGTGCGTCAGGCACGGTGCCCTTGCCTGCTCCGTCTTTGGGAGTCCATTGCTGAGCGCCTGCGGGGCTCTTCGTCAGTTCCCAATCATAGGCGTAGAGGTTCGAGAGGTACATGTGCGACCAGCGGGCAGGAGCACTGGTCCAGGCACCTTCGAGACCGCTGGTGATGGTGTCCTCAGCGTTGCCTTTGCCGAACTTGTTCTTCCATCCAAAGCCCATCTCTTCTAGCGGCGCGGCTTCTGGTTCGAGGCCGACGTTCTTCGGATCTCCTGCACCGTGCGCTTTACCAAAGGTGTGACCACCAGCGATGAGGGCGACGGTTTCCTCGTCATTCATGGCCATGCGGCCAAAGGTTTCGCGGATGTCCTTGGCAGCGGCCAGCGGATCAGCTTTGCCATTGGGGCCTTCTGGGTTGACGTAGATCAAGCCCATCTGCACAGCGGCGAGCGGCTTTTCCAGCTGACGTTCGTCCTTGTAGCGCTTGTCGCCCAGCCATGTGGTTTCAGGTCCCCAGAAGATGTCTTCCTGCGGCTCCCACACATCGGCACGGCCACCGGCGAAGCCGAAGGTTTTGAAGCCCATGGACTCGAGAGCGACATTACCCGTGAGGATCATCAGATCGGCCCACGAGATTTTGTTGCCGTATTTCTGTTTGATGGGCCAGAGCAGGCGACGCGCCTTTTCCAGATTCCCATTGTCTGGCCAACTGTTCAGTGGTGCGAAGCGCTGCGTGCCGTATCCGGCACCGCCACGACCATCGCTCGTGCGGTAAGTGCCCGCACTGTGCCAGGCCATGCGGATCATGAAGGGGCCGTAGTTGCCGTAGTCGG
Organism: Verrucomicrobiota bacterium; assembly: GCA_026397715.1. GTDB lineage: Bacteria > Verrucomicrobiota > Verrucomicrobiia > Verrucomicrobiales > Verrucomicrobiaceae > Prosthecobacter. Next base: position 1,813 of record JAPLUN010000585.1, on the reverse strand, counting down.
CTGGCCACCACTTCTGGGACGTAGTCAGAAGTTCGGTGAGATCCTTCTTCAAAGCAGCGAGATCAAGCTTCTTGAACTTTTCGGCGTAGTTAAAGCCCTCGCCCATCGGGTTTCCTTGCGGTGAGTTTTGGTGAAGGATTTTGAGGTTGAGCTGGTTGGGCCACCAATCGCTATTGGTCATGGCTCCGGCGGCGGTGTGACGGGCCGGGCTGGCCGCTGCGCCCATCACGGGGCACTTGCTGATGTCTTCCATAGGTTTGTCTGATTTGGGTTTGGCTGAGTCGCCCTGAGCTAAAGCCAACGCGACCGGAGTCAGCGTCAGAGTGGTTAACAGAATCCTGAGCTTCGATGTTTTCATAGCATGTGAGGGTTGAGTCTCGTGTATCGAACTGCGTGGGTTGGTTGAGCAGCATTCAAAGTTTATTTCGGCCATAACCACGATGCATCCAATGCATTGTCTGAATGCTTGCGATGCGCTCAGTGCATCGCTAAATTGCCGGAATGAAGAGCGAACTCAATCTCCACCTGCTCGAACAATTCGTGGCCCTGGCACGGACCAAGAACTTCACCCGTGCCGCCGAGGAGCTGCATCTTTCCCAGTCCGCGCTGAGTCGGGCCATACAAAAACTCGAAGAGCAGCTCGGCCAGCCGCTCTTTGAGCGTAAGCCACGCGAGGTGGTGCTGACCGATCACGGCGAACTCCTGCTCGAACGTGCCCAGCAGATCCTCAAACTCATGGAAGACATTTTCTCCGAGCTTTCAGAAGCCGGACGTCGCGGGCGCATTAGGCTCGGTGCCATTCCGACCATCGCGCCTTATTTGTTGCCCAGCCTGCTGAGCAGTTTCGCCAAAGCGCACCCGGACATCTCAGTCATCGTGCAGGAGGACACGACTGAGAATCTCATCAAACGCTGTAGCCACGGCGAGATCGACCTCGCCATCCTCGCCCTCCCCATCATCGCCAAGTATCTCGAAGTCGAGCCGCTCTTTGACGAAGAACTGCTGCTCGTGGTGCCTCTTGGCCATCCGTTGGCCGCTGCGAAGACCGTCGCCATTGATGCCGTGGAAAGCTACCCCTTCGTCATGCTGAGTGAGGCGCACTGCCTGTCCGACAACATTGCCACCTTCTGCCGCCGGAAATCCGTGCAGCCCGTCACTGTCGAGCGCACCAGCCAGCTCAAACCTTGCAGGAACTCGTGACTCTGAATCACGGCGTCTCGATCGTCCCCGAAATGGCGCGAAAGACCGACACCAGCGACCGGCGGCTCTACCGCTCCTTCAGCGGTGAAAAGCCCACTCGCACCGTGGCGATGATGTGGAACTCGTATCGCTTTCAAAGCAAAGCGGTCAAGACGCTGATGGAACATGTGCGCCTGTTATCCAATAAGACATCATCAACCACTAAACAGCGCAAAGCTTAGTCCAAGGCACTTTACGCACCCATTCGTCAGGGCAGAACCTAGCGCTGCAGATTCCCGCACGAGCCGTTCCAGGACAAATCCGCTGGCGTGGCCGTCAGTGGACATTTCCCGCACTCAGGTGCCTGCGAATACCAGCCACTCACACCCCATCTCCACGCCACGCCCTGGCCCAACTCGAACCGCCCCCTCAAAAGTAATTTCCTAGCAGACCTCAGCAGCAAGTTTGAGAGCACCGGAATTTTTCCGCCCCTAAGCAGGCAATGGCAGCGTATTAAAAGAATGCGATATTTACGTTATCCCGCTGTCAAAGTTGCCCTAGCCTGTTGGTTCGGCATGGTGCCTTTAGCTTGGTTTGCTGATTGGATGTCCTTCGAGGGGCCGCGTACTGTCAT
>JAPLUN010000657.1 GCA_026397715.1 Verrucomicrobiota bacterium | reverse complement strand
CTCGCTCACCACCTCGGCGATGGAGCCTTCGCTGTGGAAGACACGGCAGATGGCGTTGAGGTAGTTCGTCTTGTAGCTCCAAGCGAAGCGTGTGTTTGGATAGCGGCTTTCGAAGGCTTCACGTGCGCGCTGGATTTTTTCACGCAGCGTGCGCTCGGAAAAAACGAAGAGCGGCGAACCAAAGCGTGCGGCGAGATCTGCCACGGGCACGCCGTCGATGCGTTCGCAGACGTTGCTGTTGAGGCCATGGGCATGGCGGTTGCGATTGGCGGCGCTGTTCTGGCCACTGAGATGACGAGTGATCGTCGGCGGTGAGTAGGGCTGGAGTGTTTGCATGGGAGGATGCGGTGGAAGGTTGAAATTAAAGACTGCGGGATGAAGCCGGGTGCGGGATGACTTCACGCGGCTGACGGAAGAACTGACCGCTCGTGGTGAGTGCGGCGAGGTCGCGAATGTCTCCGGTCATGTCGATGGCATGACGGATGAAGAACTTGCCGGGGCTGGCGTGGCGCAGCGGCTCGCGCGGCTGCCAGCCCAGAGCGAGTTCCAGCGCAGCAGCGGGCAGATTGCAGTTCAGCGTAGAGGGGAAATCACACCAGGCGGGGAAGCGCGGATTGATCTCGATGAGGCAGTATTCGCCTTGGGGGCCTTCGGATTTGACGAACTCGAGTTCGAAGGGGCCGTTCCAGCGCAGTTCCGCGATGAGCGACTGCGCAACGGCATCGAGCTGCGGATCACGCACCACCATGCCGCCGAAACCTTTGCCCATGGCGGTGCGGAGCATCTTGCGGATGGAGCAGGAGCCGAGGATGTGACCACGGCCATCGCCCAGACCCACGACGTTGTATTCCTCTCCCAGCACATTTTCCTGCACGAGCACGGGCGCGCCCCATTGCTCAAGCATGTGCCAGTAGGCTGCTTCGCGTGCGGCAGGCGTGATGGCGTGCCGGGCTTCGTAGTAGCGGCCTTTGACGAAGACGTTGCCGCCGAGGGTGACTGCGGCCTGATGGAGTGAGTTCACATCACTCACGGCGATGGTCTGCGGTGTGCGGCAGTGCGTGCGCTCGCACAATTCGTCGAGCTTTGATTTATCACGGCATTTGAAGCTCGCGGCGGTTGGCAGGCAGGCATGGATGCCGCGCTCGCGAAGTTTTTCGGGGGCATCGACCAGCGGCCCCATCTCAGCATCGAGGCAGGGAATCAAAACATCGAAGCACTCGATCTCACGGATCGCATCAAGCCGCTGCCAAAAGGCTTCCTCACCCGCGCCGGGGTAGGACATCGTGAAGGCGGCGTCCGGGGCGTCTTCTTCGCTGAAGAGTCCGCTCTCGAGTGAATCGTAAACAAGGCCGATGATGCGCAGCTCTGGGTAAACACGGCGCAGGCTGCGAATGACGGCGGAACCGGGCTGGGGATTCTCACCGCGATGAAGCCCGGTGACGGCGATGACTGGGGAAGCATTCATGGGAGGAAGATGCGTGGTGGGGGGTGAAACTCAGTTTGATTCCGGGGTCAGGCCGATGTGGACGAGCTCGGCGAGGAAGGATTCCAGATCGCGCTCCGCCGTGCTGCGGGTGACTTGGAAGCGCGAGGTGAGACGCTCCAGGATCTGCGGGCGTGCCATGCCCTCGCTCAAGGCCTGCATGACCATGAGCGCCGTCGGGCTGGCGGTGAAAAACTCGCCGCTGGTGGCGTCAAAACCAAAACCGTCAGCCTGCCAGGTGACGGTTTGAAAATGGAAGGAAGCCAGTTCGGCGTGCGGGGCCAGAACGGGAGCCGCGACCATGGCAGGCTCCATGGCATGCGGCTGGCCGTTGTGGCGAATCTGAGCGGGAATAGACGCGAGTTTCATGGTGGTGGATGATTGAATCACACCCCATAGAAACCCGGCCGGTTAACACCACGGCAGGGGCCAAGATGAATATGCGTTTATTTTTGCCGTTACCGGGCAGGAATATGATCAAGCGGCACCTTGTTGAAGTGCTCCCGATCCGTCGCATCGAGCCTGATCAGCATTTCCTGCGCATTTCGGCGCTGGTCCTGCCAGACATGGTCCGGATCCGTGGGCCAGTTCCAGGTACTGCGCTGCTTGGTTTCCAGCACAAACTCGGTGCTGCCCTCAGAGAGGCTCTTGAAGAGCGCCCTGCGGCTGTCCTTGTTCTTGATGGCTTCCCTGAGCAGTTCATTGTCCTTCACTGTGCCGGCATACTTTTCCCGGATTTCCTGAAGCCTTGCCAGCTGCTGCTGACTTTCAGCCTCCCTGCGTCCGTTGTAGTAGCGGAAGCTCATCCACCACGTGGTGGCGGGCACCAGCAGGGCGGCGATCAACATCACCCCCCTGAATAATTTTGAGGGTGTCGTTTTCATGGGGAAAATGAATTCCTTTTTTCGTGCCCTGCAAGCCCTGCTTTAGAAGCAGAGTTGACGCCCCGCCACCGAGCGCGTAGCCATCGTCCCCTATGAGCACCACACGCACACAGGGCATTTCGCTGATCACAGCCACGGCGGTGGTGGTGGCCAACATGATCGGCACAGGGGTCTTCACCTCGCTGGGTTTTCAGGTAGGTTCCCTGCCCTCGGGTTTTGTACTCCTGATGCTGTGGGTCGTCGGTGGTGTGTGCGCCTTTTGCGGCGCCGTGTGCTATGGCGAGCTGGCAGCGGCACTGCCACGCTCTGGTGGTGAATATCACTTTCTCTCGAAGATTTTTCATCCTGCCGTCGGGTTTCTTTCCGGCTGGCTTTCGGTGACGGTGGGCTTTGCCGCCCCCATCGCGCTGGCGGCGATGGCTTTTGGCAAATACTTCTCCGGCATCTTTCCGCATGCACCCGCGACGACCTGGTCCCTCGTCATGGTATGGATCGTGACTTTGATCCACGTGGGCGGGATACACATGGCCGCCAAGTTTCAAAACACCGCCACGTGGCTGAAGGTCGCGCTGATCCTGGTCTTCATCGGTGCTGGTTTTTGGTTTGGCAAAGCCCAGCCTGTGCACTTTCTGCCCGTGTCTGGTGATCTGGATTTGATGGGCAGCACGCCCTTCGCGGTGAGCCTCGTCTATGTGATGTATGCCTATGCCGGCTGGAATGCCGCCACTTACATCGTTGGCGACATCCGCGACCCGCAGAAGAACGTGCCGCTGGCGATCGCACTGGGGACGCTGCTGGTGGCAGGCTTGTATCTCGCGCTCAACGCGGTGTTTCTTCAGGTGGCCCCGATGAGCGAACTGGATGGCAAACTGGATGTCGGCCACATCGCTGCGGTCCACATCTTCGGCGAGACCGGGGGCAAGATCATGTCAGGACTGATCTGCCTGGGCCTCGTTTCCAGCATCAGCGCGATGACCTGGGTGGGACCGCGGGTGATGAAAACCATGGGGCAGGATCTGCGCATCCTCGCTCCGCTGGCGGTGAGCGATGAGCGTGGAGTGCCGGTGGCCGGCTTGTTTGTGCAACTGGCGATCGTCGTGACCCTGCTGCTTACAGCCAGTTTCGAAACCGTGCTCACCTGCGTGCAGTTCAGCATTCAGCTCGGTTCATTTGCCACGGTGGTGGGCTTGATCGTGCTGCGCATCCGGCAGCCGGACCTGCCGCGGCCCTACCGCTGCTGGGGCTATCCGGTGACGCCCATCCTGTTTCTCGGCATCAGCCTGTGGATGATGGTGTTCGTTGCGAAAAAACATCCAGATGAAACACTGGCCGGCATGGCGTTAATTTTGCTGGGTTGGATCATTTATTTCATCTCACCGCGTACTCCACGCACCCCATGAAAAAAACAATCGTACTACTGCTTGTCCTGGCTCAAGCCGCCTTCGCAGAACCGCCCACGCCCAATGAGCAGGCGCGCTTCCTCGCCGGCATGCCGCAGGAAGGCTCATCGCTGGCCGGACTGGCGCAGCGTGGCGAATTCAACTCCCATGCCAAGGATCTCGACGCCACCTGGGCGGATGCGGAACAGCGTCAGCTCGGCCCAATCCGCGCCTGGGCACCGCTGGGCCTCCCGGAGGCTGCCAGCGATACCTCGCCGCTGCTCTATGTTTTCAGCGGACCCGATTTTCTGCATGCGTACACGTTTTTTCCGAATGCCTCCACTTACGTGCTGGCTGCCGTGGAACCCGTGGGCCTGCCACCGGATGTGACGAAACTCAGCGAGGGCGAGCTCGGCTCATCTCTGCGGAATCTGCGCAACACGCTCAATGCCTCACTGAGCTTCAGCTTCTTCATCACGGCGGACATGAAGAAGGATCTGCAGGCCACCAAGCTCACGGGCACGCTGCCGGTGCTGTACGTCTTCCTGGCGCGCTGTGGCTGCCACCTTCAAAAGGTGGAAAACATCTGGCTGGATGCCGAGGGAAAAATCCTGACCGACAAGGAAACCAAAACTCCCGGGGCACGCATCACCTTCCTCGGTGCGCAGGGCAAACAGCAGACGCTGTACTACTTTTCCACCAACATCGCGAGCTGGGCGCTCAAACAGGACGCCTCCTTTCTGCGCTTCTGCGACGGGCTCGGCACGATGAACGGCTTCACCAAGTCCGCCTCCTACCTCATGCACATGAGTGAGTTTCACGCCATCCGCGATTACCTCCTCACCCACTGTCATACCATGACGCAGGATGACTCTGGCATCATGTGGAAGGACTTCCCGCGTGAATCCTGGGACGTGAAAGCCTACGGCTGGTATCCGGGACCGATCCCCTTGTTCAAACAGCACTATCAGCCTGATCTCGCCGAATACTATCGCACCACCGAAGTCCCCGCGATCCCCTTCGGCATCGGCTACCAATGGCGGCCCAAGCATAGCACGCTCATCTATGGCGTGTCCAAGATGATGGTACGCAAGGCGATCCCGGTGGTGGAGGAGAAGCCCGCAGCGGCCCCTGGAGCACTCACTGCACCGCCTCCAGCCCCGGCACCGAAAGCCTTGCCCGTGGCGCAATGAGGCGCGTTCAACTTTTCGGAGCAAATAACAGCCTCAGCATCTCCGCATCGTTCGGCTTTGAATCTTTCGCCAGACGCACGATGACGAGTTTCATTGACGGCACGATGTAGAGCCGCTGGCCGTAGGAGCCGATGCAGGCGATGAGATCGGCGGGTGCTGAGCGGCTGAGGCAGGCGTTGCGCCAGGACTGCTGCTGCCATTTTTTGTCGAGCGTGGCCTCCGCATCCACCTCGCGGGCGGATTTGGATGCAGCCGCGTGATTGTTCCAGAAGCCAAAGGCAAAGGCGGCGTTGGCGCTGCTGCCCTGGAGTTTCATCAGCACGTCCTCGTGCTTGAGCATCCAGGTGCCCAGCTCCGACCACTGGCGCGCGGTCTGCATGAAGCCGGCGGCGAGCAGCGGTGCTCCCTGCTGATCCGGCAGGTAGCGCTGCGAGCCAAGGCCGAGCGGGCCGAGCACCTTGCGCTCCAGATAGCGCGTTGGCGTCTGTTTCCGCTCCAACTTGCGTGCAAGAAACTCGTGAAACACCTGCAACGCGGCGGGACCGTAGATGAACGATTTGCCCGGTGCCGCCACCGCTCCAGCCTTCAGCGCGGCGGTGGTGCGGTCTTTAAACGAGTTTTCGTGCAGTCCAAACATCGGCTCCAGTCCGTGGCTGAAATCGAGCAACTGGCGCACGGTGATGTTTTTCTTGCGCGGGTCCTTCTGCCATTCGGTGATGGTTTCGGCCACGCGCTCATCCATGGAAAACAGCCCGTCCTTCTCCGCTGCAAAGGCGGTGAGGCCCCAGAACGCCTTCGTGCCGCTGTAGATGCGGTGCGGTTCATACTTTGTATGGCCGTTTGTATAGGACTCGTACAGAGTTTTGCCGTTCTGCTTGATGAGCAGGGCATGGCCGCCGTGGGCAGCAGAATGGGCCGCCGCCGCCTGAATGCTCTGCACTGGCAGCGTCTCCGCCGCAGGAGAGAACGTGAAGAAATGCAGGAATGCCAGCAGAGGCCTCATGGGAGATGAGTAACAGAAAAATGACAAATGACGAAACCCGAATGAAAAAATAAACCCTCATGCCAGACCGGCGTCCAGCTTGATCTTTGGGTCATTCGGACTTCGTCCTTCCTTCGACATCCGGACTTACTCATTCTGCATTTCAACAGGTGCTGGTGGACAAGCATCCATCTCGTCGCATCGTCCTGCGCATGCGCATTCTCCTCGTCGAAGACCAGGCCAAACTGCTTTCCTTTGCCAAGAAGGGGCTGGAGGAGCAGGGTATTCAGGTGGACGCCATCAGCGATGGCGATGAAGCGTGGGAAATGGCCACCACCGTGCCCTACGACGCCTTGGTGCTCGACATCATGGTACCGGGTCGCGACGGCCTGAGCATCCTGCGCGGCCTGCGCGAAAAGCGCAACAACGTGCCGGTCATCCTGCTGACCGCGCGCTCCACGCTGCCGGAAAAAATTGAAGGCCTGAACCTCGGTGCGGATGATTACATGACGAAGCCGTTCTTCGTGGAGGAACTGGCCGCACGTCTGCATACGGTGGTGCGCCGCAAGGCGGGGGATACCAGCCATCTGCTGCGGGTGGATGATCTCTGCATCAACCTCCTTGAGCGCAAAGTCAGCCGAGCCGGTGCGGACATCGAGCTGAGCACGCGCGAGTTTGAACTGCTGGAGCACCTCATGCGCAGCCCGGGACGCGTTTTTGGCCGCATGCAGATCTATGAGCATGTTTGGGGCTACAACATGGACCCCGAAACCAACCTCGTGGAGGTGTACATCCAGCGCCTGCGTGCAAAGATCGACAAAGACCATGATAAAAAGCTCATCCGCACCGTGCGTGGCGTGGGTTATGCGCTCGGCGGTAGTTGACGGTCTTCATCCCATGATTGCCAATCTCTGCAGTCTGGCTCTACATTCCCCCACATGAGCGTTGCGAGCACTTCCGGCACGGCCCCCCAAGGTGGCACCTTCCGCCACGGTCTCATGCTCGTCGTTGCGATCGCTTTTCTCTCCGTGATCGGGCTCGTGCTGCCGCATGGTGACAGCGGGGAGGCGTTTCGTGAGTGGTTCATGGCGCATGCCGTCTTTCGCCCGCTCATCATTGCCTTGTGGGCCGTGGTGATCATCGAAGGCATCGCGGGATTGTTTGTCACGAATGATGCCTGGCCTGCCCGTCTCAGACGCCTGCTGCTGACCACTTTGATGCCTCCGCTGCGCATGGTCACTGCCAGCAGCAAGCCGCATGGCTGGCTCTGGCTGCCCGGCATCGGCTGGAAGCCGGTGGGTGAGGAAACTTCCGAACAGCTCGAGCAAAAGCTGGCCCTGCCGATGGTGATTCTCACGTTGCTGGTGCTGCCAGTTCTGGGTGCGGAACTCACCGGCGGCGAGACGCTGGACAATCATCCACGCATGGCGCTGGCGACGCACCTGACCACCTGCGTCATCTGGATCGGCTTCACCATGGAGTTCCTGTGGATGGTCGCGGCGGCTCCCAACAAACTGGCTTACTGCCTCAAAAACTGGATCAATCTCGTCATCATCCTGCTGCCGCTCGTCGCCTTCCTGCGGGTGCTGAACCTCTTCCGTTTCACCCGCATGCTGCGCGCTGGCAAGCTGCTCCGCGCCTACCGTCTGCGCGGTCTCTGGACACGGCTCTGGCGGCTGGCGCTGCTCTTCAATCTCCTCGACCGCCTCCAGCAGCGGGACCCCGCCAAGTACTGCACATCCTTGGAAAAAAAGATCGCTGATCTCGAAGAAGAACTGGCCAAACTGCAGGCCAAGCTCGCGGAACAACGTGCGAAGGTAGCAGCTGTCTACCCCTCAGCAGATGGGATTCGAGGAACCAGCCAAGGCTAGGCTCGCACTGTACTCACGCTCATTGACCCAGGCTCAAATATTCGCGCACGGTGTGGTTCATCGCCCGGCGCGCAGGCGGGAAGCACTGCGCCACCTTCTCGAAGGTCTCCTCCATGGCAAATTCGTCCGCCAGCACGTGCTTGCGGGCGGCATCCAGATGGCTCACCACCACCTGCTCATAGTAATCCACGTCCGGTGCTCCGCGCCTTGCGGCGCGACGGTGCAAGAAATCAGGATACAAGCAGGTCAGCACCAGAAACTGGTTCGCGCACTGCACATGCAGGAAGAACTTGTGGTGGCGGCTGGCGTTCTCGATCGCCTCCAGATAGTCTACACTGTAAAGGCTGTCGATGCTGTGATTGATGTCCTCAGGCCCCTTTGTCGGCGAGCAGCCGAAGTCCGCGCACACCACGGCCATGTAGTCCGCCACCGCCATTTCCTTGATGCCAAACTCCTTCAGGGAATGCCTGACCACGAGGAAGAAAAATAACTCCGGCGAGAGCATCGCCGCCTTGCGCGATATGACGGCCGCATCGAAGAGCTTGTCGTTGTCGAGGATGATCGGCACCGCATCCGGGTCGTCCATCATCGCCTTGAAGCCCTCCTTGCCGCGCTCGGTCAGCGCCAGGGTGTCTCGAATGAAATTCCAATCCGTTGGGGTAAAACGGAACCAGCAGCCCGGGCGAGGAAAGCGCGTCATGGAGATTAATTGTGAACTGTCAGCTATCTTTAGCATAACGAATGCCAGTTAAGTTAAAGCTTTGGACGGCGCGCTTCGGAGCTTTGTTCAATTGCTGCGTTACAGCCTTATAAAAGGCTTTGGCGCCCCCTCGCTTCGTGCTAAGCACGGTGATGCCCAGAACCGACGGCCGCACTCCCGACCAACTCCGCAAAATCGAATACGTCCTCGACGTCGCCCCGCACGCCGCGGGCTCCGTCCTCATCGCCTTTGGCAACACCCGTGTCATCTGCACCGCCTGCATCAATGAAGAGGTGCCACGCTGGATGAAGGTGCAAAACGTCAAAGGCGGCTGGCTCACCGCCGAGTACTCCATGCTCCCCTACTCCACGCTGGAGCGCAAAGACCGCGAAAGCTCACGCGGCAGGCCGGATGGCCGCAGCACGGAAATTCAGCGCCTCATCGGCCGCAGCCTGCGTGCCGTTGTTGACCTCGAAAAACTCGGCCAGCGCACTCTCTGCGTGGACTGCGACGTGCTGCAGGCCGATGGCGGCACCCGCACTGCCGCCATCACCGGCGCCTGCATCGCCGTCGCCATTGCCTTCAACCGCCTGCTTGAAAAAGGCAAGATCACCCGCCAGCCGCTCAAGAAGAAAATCGCCGCGGTCAGCGTGGGCATCGTCAACGGAGAAACTCTCCTCGACCTCTGCTACAAGGAAGACGCCGCCGCCGACGTGGACAGCAATATTGTCCTGACCGAAGACGGCGAGTTCGTCGAAATCCAGGGCAGCGGCGAAGAAGCCACCTTTACCGAGGCTCAGCTCCATTCGATGCTCGAATACGGTCGCAAAGGCATCAAGGAGCTCATCACCATCCAGGACGAAGCCATCGCCAGCGCCATGAAACCCGCTGAAGGCAAGGACCTGCAAAAGCTGGCCGAATTCTTCGGCAAGCGCTGATCGTAGAAGTTTGCGGTGGTTTGCAATCGTTTACGGTAGTTTGCAGTGGTTTGGCAAACCATTGCCAACAATCTCAAACAACAGCCAACCATTGCAAACTCAGCATGACTGCCCTGCTCCTCGATCCCATCTACCAGCAGCATGACCCAGGTCCGGGGCATCCTGAGAGCGTCAAACGCCTTGTGGCGATCACGCAGGCGCTGACCGATTCCGGCATCGTTGGCAAAACACAGTCCATCGCGCCCCGAGTGGCGACGCTGGATGAACTCGCGCTCTGCCATGATCGCGGCTACATCGCCACGGCCAAAAAGGATGTCGAATCAGGCCTCGATGACCTCAGTACTGGCGACACCGCCATCTGCGCGCGATCCTATGATGTGGCGGTGCAGGCTGTCGGCGGCGTCTTGAATGCCGTGGATGCCGTGTTCGCTGGGAAGGCGAAAAACGCGTTCTGCGCCGTGCGACCGCCCGGACATCATGCACGACCTGCCCAGGGCATGGGGTTCTGCCTGTTCAACAACATCGCCATCGCCGCACGTCATGCGCAGCAGAAGCATGGCGCGCAAAAAGTCGCCATCGTCGATTGGGACGTGCATCACGGCAACGGCACGCAGGACATCTTTTATGAGGATGGCAGCGTCTTATTTTGCAGCACGCATCAGAGCCCGCTCTACCCCTTTACCGGACACGCCCATGAAACCGGCAGCGGCAAGGGCAAAGACACCACGCTGAACCTCCCCTTCCCCGCCCGCACCGACATGAGCGCTATCGGCGGTGCTTTCACCGACCGTCTGCTACCGGCCATTGATGCGTTCAAACCGGACCTGATTCTCATCTCTGCCGGCTTCGACTCCCGCATCGACGATCCTCTTGGACAGTTCCGCCTTACGGATGACGATTTCGTCGCTCTGACCAAGCACCTGCTCGAATCCGCCCATACCCACTGTCAAAGCCGCCTCGTCTCCATCCTCGAAGGCGGTTACAACATTCAGGGCCTCGCCAGCGCCGTGACGCATCACGTGCAGACGCTGCTAGGGTAAACAAACCCAAGTTTCTGCGGCGTTGACAGTTTATTTACACAAGCCGTCCTTGTCAGGACGCCCGTTTTCTGGTGGCATGTAGCAGCATTCCTAAAATCACCTATGTCCAACACTCCGCTTCCGCAAGACGACGTCGCCGCCATTGATGAGCTTCGAAAAGTTTACGTCCAGCTCTGCGACGAGCTGAAGAAGATCATCGTCGGCCAGGAGAAGGTCGTCGAGCAGCTTGCCATCTGCCTCTTTGCCCGCGGTCATGCGCTGCTCATGGGCGTGCCCGGCCTGGCCAAGACGCTGCTCATCTCACGGCTTGCAGAAACGATGTCGCTCAGTTTCAGCCGCATTCAGTTCACTCCTGATTTGATGCCGATGGACATCACCGGCACGGACATCTTGCAGGAACTGCCCGGTGGCAAACGCGCCTTCGAGTTCGCCAAAGGCCCGGTGTTTGCCAACATCGTCCTCGCTGATGAAATTAACCGCGCCCCCGCCAAAACGCAGGCAGCCATGCTGGAGGCCATGCAGGAGCACAAAGTCACCGTCGCCGGTCGCACCTACACGCTGGATTCGCCGTTCTTCGTTCTCGCCACGCAAAATCCCATCGAGCAGGAAGGCACCTACCCGCTGCCGGAAGCGCAGCTCGACCGCTTCATGTTCATGATCGGCGTCGATTACCCGAGCCGCGCGGAAGAAATCGCCATCGCCCGCAGCACCACGGGTGCGAGCTTGCCGATGCTTGAGCATATTCTTCACGGGCCGAAGGTCATCGCCTTCCAGGAGCTCGTGCGCCGCGTGCCGGTGCCGGATCACATCTATGAGTTTGCCGTCGATCTCGTGCGCAAGACCCGGCCTGCAAGCAGTGAAGCGCCCGCATGGCTGAAGCCGCTGGTCAGCTGGGGCGCCGGTCCACGTGCTGTGCAGTATTTGATCCTGGGTGCGAAGGCGAGGGCTGCGTTGTACGGC
>JAPLUN010000688.1 GCA_026397715.1 Verrucomicrobiota bacterium | reverse complement strand
CTTCCTCACCATCACCAACACCGTGGCGGCACGCACTTCGGAGGCCATAGTTTCCATGTCCGCACCTGCGGGGCTGGGCGGCGTCGATGGAGCAGAGAAGCCTGGAAGGCTGCTCATCAACTGCGTGGCCACCCGTGTTTTGATGGCGTAGGTCACGTTTTCGCGCCCCCTCAAAATGGCGGCAACAATGCCAACGACGGTGCCGGTTTTGACATCCACCAAGGGGCCGCCTGAGTTCCCAGGCTGAGCGGGAACGGTGATCTGATAATGATCCCGGTCATCCCGAATGCCGCTCAAGCTGCTGATGCGGCCATCCGTGAATTTGGGCTCCACGCCTTGAACGTCGGTGTCGGGAAAACCGATGGTGAAAACAGCCGCGCCCATGGTGCCTTCCTGAGGCGCCAGCGGCAGCCATTTGGCCGGAGAGATCTGGACTCTCAAAACGGCCACGTCGCCGTCCACATCCGCTTTCACCACTTCCGCAGGGCGGATGATGCCGTCCGCGCCGCGCACATCGACTGAGGTCGCGTCATGCACCACATGCTCATTAGTCAGCAGCCAGCCGCCGCCGGAAATGTAGAAGCCCGTGCCGGTGCCGGAATAATTGCCTGCCATCATAAAGTCCGCCACCTTGCCCCGCGCCTTCTTTGTCTCCTGCTGCTGGCCAAACAACATCGCACTGAAATTTTTGGGCGACTGCCTGCCTCCGAGCCAGTTGAAAATGACCGGGTTGGCTCTCAAGCGCGGCTCCATGTGCTCGGCGAGAAAGGCCCGCATGTCCTGCGGATCGTTGTTCGCATCGGCATCGGCATAGAGCTTGTCCGCCTCGGCCACGATCGACTCCACTTCACGCATGATTTCGCCTGCCACCTTCTCATTGCCCTCGCAGAGCTGAGTGGCCAGCAGTTTGCGCAAGGAGGCCAGCATCTCATTTTTTTCCGCTTCCTCCTCCTGCTTCACCTTGGCCGCAGCGGCCCGCTTGGCCTCGAGCAGGCTTTGGATTTCACTGCCGAGGCCCTTTTCGGCAAGTTCGCGCTTTTTCAACATCCCGCCCACTAGATAGAACCCACCCAACACCACGCCGACTCCCACCAGGATGATCAGCCCGACAATCATGGCCATGGCCATTCCATCCCCTTGGGCCGGGGCCGGCGCTTTCGTCACTGTTTTTGCAGGGGGCCGCGATCCGGGAGGCTGAGGCCGGGCTAGGTTCTGTGGACCCGCTGGTCGTGGTGCCGTTGTTCGTTGTGCCGTTGGTTGTGGCGCAGCCTGCGCTACCTGCCGGGCCTGAACCACCGGCACCACAGGTGGAGGAGCCACCGCGAAGATTTGCTGACAAAAGGGACATTGCATCTGACCTCCCACAAATCGCTGTTCGATTGACAGGACATTTTGGCAATTGGGGCAGTTGATTTGCAGGTTCATTGCTATCCCGCGAATCTAAGCAAATTCCTTTTAGAACCGCAATGCCATTTATTACATAAGACGCGGCAGCACCTCGACCACATCCGCAAGCACCCGGCCGCTGCCGTGGCGCAGCTCATTGCAGCGCCCGAAGAGAATCTGGCCGCTGGTGGCTCCCAGAAGGTCGGCGAGGCGCTGATCCACCGAAATGCGGAAGTAGCCACGGGGGTGGCTGGAGTGCGGGACTTGGTAGCGCTCCAAGATGGCACCGAAGGGGACGAGACCTTCGAGGACGAGCTTCTGCGCTTCCTCGGGCAGGAGATCGAGGTGAATGCCGATGGCCCCAAACTCCACGGGCATGCCGTCCTTGTGCCGGTGCAGCACGGAGGCACGCACGAGGTAGTTGCCGATGCGGGCACGGGCGGCGACATCCAGATCGATCTCGCTGGCGTGAAACTCCCGCAGGCGCGGCGTCATGTCTTGGTCATGCACCAGCAGGCCGCGCTCCTGCTCGGCCAAGTCCTGGGGCTCCACAAAGGTCACGCGCGGACGTGTGCTGCCGATGCCGTAAAAAAAGATCAGGGGTGCCAGGATGTCCTCGTCCTGCCGGGGTGCCTCGTTCATCGCCGTCGTTGTCGTCGTTCGGTTGCGTCGGAGGGCTTCAGGTATAGCGGGCGTACTGGCGGTGCTGCGGCAGGAAGAAATCGTGCAGCAGGCGGTCCACCTGCAGCAGGCCATCGCGCGAGAGCGTGACGCCCGCCGCATCCAGCGTGGCAAAGCCTTCCTTGGCCAGGTAGTCGAGCTGCGGGCCAAAGTGTTTGCGCGGATCTTCACCGAACTTGTTGATGTAGTAGTCGAACTCGCTGCGGCCGAGCTTGAGCTTGAGGATGAACTCGCGCACGAAGCGGTCTTCGGCGGTGGTTTGGTAGGCGCGGAAAATTGGCAACTGCCACAGGCGCGGTGACTTTGCCCTCGGCCTTCATCTGCTGATACATCGTGGTGTTGTAGGGCACTTCCATCTGGTAGATGGTCACGGCATCCGGCTGCAGGGCGATAGCCTTGCGCACCGTGTCCTTCCAGTTCTCCCAGGTCTCGTTCATCATCCCCGCGATGAGGTCAATGTTGATGTGCTCAAAGCCGAGCGTGCGGGCGAAGCGATAGGCTTTCTCGATCTCGCCACTGCGGTGTGCGCGGCCGTTCGTTTCGAGGATGTGATCGTCGAAATTTTCCACGCCAAGGCTCAGACGTGTGACACCAATATCGCGGATGCCGGTGAGCTTGACTTCATTGAGCGTGCCGGGTTCGGCCTCGAAGGCGACTTCTTCCGCCTCGTCCCATGGGATCATGTCCTTCATGCGGTTGGTCAGATCTTTGAGCTGCGGCACGGAAAGGTAGCTGGGGGTGCCGCCGCCGAAGTACACGAAGTGCGCCTTGCGTCCCTTCAGATAGGGCTGGCTGGTGAAGCGCTCCATCTCGCGCATTCCGGCGTCGATGTAGGCCTTCACCTCCTGCGCATTCTTGTCCGTATAGACTTTGAAATAGCAGAAGTGGCAGCGTTTGCGGCAGAACGGGATGTGGAAATAAACGCCGAGCGGGATGTTGGCCGGGGCGGGCTGCTTCAGCACTTCTTCCACCACTGGAACCTGGTCTGGCTTCCAGAATGAGAACGGCGGGTAATTGGAGACGAAGTAGTTTCCAGCCTCGGTCTGTTCGACCTTTTTCTCCGGAGCGGGAGTTTCGAGAGCGGTTTGCATGATGGGGTAAAAGAATAACGACTGCCGCGGGAAGTTCTACGAGCAATTTGTGCGCGAAGCGAGACGAAGGGAGGATTTTTAACCTGAGGAAGGGATCCCGCATAAAGAGATGGCTAGCCATCTTGCTTTCACGGAACGAGCCAAGGGCTTCTGCAAAGCTTCTCCCATCTACTTCCCATGCGCCAGGACCACGCGGAAGCCGATCGTGTTGCGCCGCGTTTCCGGCGGCACAGGCATGCGTGCTGAGGCCAGGAGTTCATCTTGAGAAGCTGAACGCCAGTTGCCGCCGCGCGTGGTGCCCAGGACGGGTTTCGCGGGTTCACCTGGTTTGGCGGGTGGCAGCGGTGTGTAATCCGTTTCCACCCATTCGGAGACATTGCCCGCCAGCCCCGAAATGCCGCGATCATTCGGGCGCAGGGCCGTCACGGGAGCGAGGAATGGAAATTTGTCGTCGTAGCCGGGAATGGCGCTGTCGAGGCTGGCTTTACGTGCGCCGCTCATGTCGGCGAGATTGTCCACGTCCTCGGGCGGCGGCCATTCAAAGCCCCAGGGATAGATGCCACGGATACGGCCATTGCGCTCCTCGGGCGAAGAACCGCGCTCCAACGGCAGGCCCACCGCACGGCTCCATTCTTCATCCGTGGGCAGACGGTATGAATCCTTTGCGCCGATCAGTCCGGCATTGCGCTCACGCTCCGTCAGCCACGCGCAGAAGGCCCGGGCCTCCTCGCGGTCAACCCCCACCACCGGCAGTGTGCCGCCGCCTTTGTTGGTGCCGTCCACCTTCCCCGGGCGGCGCGCCTGGGTGGCTTTGCAAAACTCCATGTAGTCGCGATGGCGGGTTTCCCACGCAGAGAGCATCACGTCCCCCAGAGGCACCAGATTCATCCCGAGACTATTCGCCTTCCATTGGCGGCCAAAGGTGACCGCCTTGCGGGTCTGCATGTCGGCAATGAGCTCCGCCTGCTCCCCTTCCCTCACTTCGCCTTCCAGCACCACATCCGCGAAACCTTCCTCACGCAATTCAAACTCCACAGGTCCGGTGCGCACACGGGGCAGCTCCAGCGGCGTCTCGCCCAGAAACTGATCGTGCTGAAACACGCGGACTTTTTCCGGCTGGCTGTGCACCACCACGCTGCCGTAGGTCTGCCGCTCCACGCGCAGGTGAAACGCACGCCAGTTCTTGTCCTCACCCTGTTCGCCTTTGTCCATGTCCCGGCCATCCGGCATGTCATCGGCGGCGGCCTGCCCGCTTTCCACAAAGTAGAACGGCTCCACCTCATAGCGGTGTTCCTGGCTTAGAAAGGCCTCGCTGCGGTCGCGGTCCGTCAGCCAGTAGCGGAAGGCTTCCGCATCGCCGTCAGGGACGACGACAAGGTAGGCCGACTCCTGATCTTTGCCGCGCTGATAACGCACCACCTTGCCCTCAAACGATCTGCCGGTGGCCTCCAGAAAGCGCTTGAAGAATTTCATCTCCACCGGCTCCGCACTGATATGCCCGCCCGCACCAGGCTTGAACACCATGCCGAGGCTGTTCATCCAGCGCTCGCCCTTTTGCGGCAGTTTGGAAGGCTCCAGTTTCAGGTCAAACATCGCCGGCTTTTCATCCAGCGCGATGTGGTCGATCTCGATCTGTTTGTAGCCTGGCAGGCGCAGTTGATAGATCACCGGCACCCCTTCAGCGGGATTCAGTTCCAGCGGCGTCACTCCCAGCTTTTCTTCGCCAGCAAAGACCACCGCGCCCGGAGGCGTCGTCACGATCTTGAGGCGCGGCACGGTGTTATCCACCGCCATGAGCGTGCGCGTCCGATGATTCTGCGCCAGCCACATGCCAAATCCCACCGCCAGCAGGAGCGCCACGGAGCCGACGGCGATCCACGTCCACATCAGCCGCCGGGAGGAGGGCAGCGGCTCGCCACGCAGAGCCAGAGCCATCTCGCGTGCATTGACAAAACGCCCTTTGGCCTTGGGCGCGCAGGAGGTGCACACCACATCCTGCAGCCTGCGCCAGTCATCCATGTTGGCACCCGTTTCCGTGCAGGACGGCAGATCGGGAAAATCCAGCCGGTCCTTCCCGGTGCTGGCTTCGTAGAGAACCATGCCGAGGGAAAAAATGTCTGAAGCTGCCGTACCCGGCCCCTCGGGAGCCACAAAGCCCTCCGTGCCCACAAAGCTGCGCTGCCCCAGCAGGGCCACCAGACCGATGTCCGCGAGGCGGCAGATGCCGTCGATGAAGATCAGGTTCGAGGGTTTGACATCGCGATGAATCAACTGATTGCGATGCAGGTAATCCAGTCCCTCCGCAATCGTCACCCCGAGTCGGATGCACTGGCTTGCAGGCACCCATTTGTCCCGCTTCATCTGCAGCCCCAGTGTGTGCGGCTTGTAGGTCTCCGCTTTGATATCGCGCCCGGTCTCCAGATCATCCGCCAGCTCCATCACATAATAATAGAAGCCATCCTGATCGTTGCGCCCCACTTGGAGAATCGGCACCAGCGCCTCATGCCGGCGTGAGATGGGTTCGAAGCGCTTGATGGCTTCAAACTCGCGCTCAAAGGAATCCGGCCGGTCGTAATCCTCCCGCCAGATCACCTTCACCGCACGCAAAACTCCTGTGACGCTGCGCGCCAGCCACACCTCCCCAAACGCCCCGTGACCGATGATACGAAGGGTCTCGTGATCGCGAATATCGGGCGCTGTTCGTGACTTGGACTGCATGCAGGAGGTTGGAATGGTGAATTACACCGCAACCACGCCTGCTTGTCGAGTTGTGAAGTGGAGAAACTGGAACCCTCCAGGGGGCACCAGCTCCAATTGACTCCTGGCTCCTCCGGCGGCCGGCCCTCTTAAATGACTGCATTTCTGCGCCGGCCTCCTGACCGCCCCATCAAATCCCTCCCTTGATACGCACCAAAATCCGCGAGCCTTGCGTGTGCAGTTTCTCAATGCGGCCAGCGAGCGGCGATGTGGGAATCTCCAGGTGGGCCAGATCGTGGGACAGGAGGATGCAAAGCACACTGGAGTGCTTGCTGGCCAGTTCGTTCAGACCGTCGGTACCGCGCACCATCTTGAGCGGTGGATGCGGGGTGAAGTAGGGCTGCACATGCTCCAGGCTGGAAGGAAAGAAAATGACGCCTTCAGGCATCTTGCCGGTGTAGTAGGTCACGGCGCGGGCAATGAAGCTCGAAGTGACGAGCGGCTCGCCGGACTGGCGCACTTTCGTGGCTTCAGCGGCGATGTCCCGTGTGGAGGTGTACGTCGGAATCTTGTCATCCACACCGTACTGCATCACAATCACGATGACCGCCGTCACCACGACGGTGAAGCCCGCCCAGGCGACCGTGCGGCGCATCAGCAGGAGCACCATCGGGACGCTGATGAAAGCAGCCAGCGTGTAGATGACCGGCACGAGGTCTTTGATGAAGACATTGCTTTCCTTGGGTGGCAGGATCAAGGACACGACGGCAGCCGCGCCCAGCACCAGAGCCGTCTGCAGCACCGCCAGGGAGGAAGCCAGAATGCGCTCCCCCTTGCTGCGGAAACCGTTGCTGATCCATTGATCCAGCGTGTGCCCCATCAGCAGCGCGATGGTGACAAAAAAGAAGAACGTGTAGGTGGGCAGCTTACTGTTGCAGATCGTGAAGAAGATCAGGTTGGGCACGAACCAGCACACCATGAACAGCATGCGGCGGTCCGTCTTGATCTCTTTCACCGTGCGCACCACGGTGGCAATCAGCAAGGGAATCCATGGCAGCGAACCCGCGACGAGAATCATAAGGTAGTAGTACCAGTGGTTGCTGTGCTTGTGCTCCGCGCTGGTGAGCCGCTCCCAGTTTTCATGCACAAAGAAGCGGTGCCAGTACTCCATGCCATACTTCTGAAACATGACGGCATACCACGGTCCGGCGATCGCCAGCCAGGCCAGAATGCCGAGCCACAGACCTTTGCCGCGCCAGGGGGAGCGCTTGCCGCTGAGCCAGATATAACCCATGGACCCGATGATGGGCACCAGCAGGCCGACAGGCCCCTTCGTCAGCATGGCAAACGCCGAGGCGACAAAGTGCAGGATCATCCAGCGGTCACGTTTGTCTTCCTCCTCAGTGGCCAGCCAGAAGCAGAACACGGAGGCGCTGATGCACAGTGCCAGACAGATGTCTGTGAGCATCAGCCGCGACATGAGAACATACTCCACCCCCGTGGCCAGCACCACGGCAGCACAGAAACCGGCGCGCGGTGAGAACATGCGCCGCCCAAACCACCAGGTGAGAAAGACCAGCAGCGTGGCCGCAGCGGCGGAGGGTGCCCGGCAGGCAAAGGGGTTGTCCCCAAAGATCTTCATGGCGATCATGGACTGCCAGTAGAAGAAGATCGGCTTCTCAAACTGCCGCTCGCCAAAGATCGTGGGGGTCAGCCATTCATTCCCCTGCACCATTTCCCTGGTGGTTTCCGCGTAGAACGGCTCATCGGGGTCGATCAGGGGCAGATGCCCGAGACGCCACCAGAACATGACCGTACAAATAGCGAGAAGGGTAAGGAATTGGGAGCGCGTGGACATCAGGCTGGGTTGGATGGAATGAAGATTTCTAGATCGCGTGCATACGCGCAGAAGCGGGAGCTGCTAAGGAAAAGTTGAGTTTCGTGGCACTCGATCGCCGCGAGCTTGCGGGCCTTTTGCCTCAGCGTGAGCTGCAGGGTGAGCCCCGCCGCCTCAGGGCAAAACCAGCGACGGTGGATGAGGTAAGCCCACTGCGGCAGGTCCATCCCGGCACGATGCATGGCCTCCTGAATGAGGTCATAGGAGCCAACGTGGTCCGGGTGGTTGTCATCCCGGGAGGGCACCACCAGCAGCGTGGGGCGGAAAGTTTGCAACTCGGTCACGTGCAGATCCAAGGTGCGCGCGTCTTTCTGCTGCGACAGCCGGGTCAGCCCCTGATCTGGCAGGCCGAAAAAGGACGCTGCATCCGCCTGCAGGCCGAGAGTCTGCAAGGAACGCACCGCCTCAAGACGCCGTCGTGCGCCCCAGCGCTGGCGGCAGGAGGCGTCGATGGTCCAGCGCTGCTCGACGTAGCGCTGCGGCCAGGGATTGTTGTCGCCATCGGTCTGAAAGACGACCCGCACCTGCGCCCCCAGGGCCACCGCCTGCTGGATCAGTCCACCGCAGCCCAGTGCCTCGTCATCCGGATGGGGGGCGAAAACCAACACGCGATCCTGGGGTGAAAGCGTGAAGGAGGAAGGCATCTGGTTGGATCAGGGAATTAAGGAGCCGCGGGGTGGGGGGAGGATGGAAGGCTTTTCCATACCCGGCTTCTTCCACCGTGCCAGATGAATTCTTGGGGGCGGCATATTCTGGTTGGACAGGGTTGGGGAAACCGTGGAAGATTGCCAACCCACTTAATTCATGCAGGCCGCCAGCCAGACTCCAACCACCACGTGCAAGATCGCTGCACTCATTCCGGCCTACCGAGAAGCGATGGCCATTGCTGATGTGGTGAAGCGGACCCTACCGCATGTGGACCTGGTGCTGGTGGTGGACGACGGCTCGCCCGATGACACCGCCCGACTTGCCAAGGAGGCAGGGGCTGAAGTCATCGTCCACGCCGTCAATCAGGGCAAAGGCGCGGCCATGAAGACGGGCATGAAGACCCTGACCGAACGCGGCTTTGATTACATTTTGCTGCTGGATGGGGACGGCCAGCATGCGCCGGAAGAAGTCTCCCGCTTCACCGCGCTGGCACGTGCAGGTACTGCCTACGTTGTGGTGGGCAACCGATTTGAAAACGTCAAGGGCATGCCGCTGGTGCGCCGCTTCGTGAACAGCCTGATGTCCCGCATCATCAGCAACGCCTGCGGCGTGCGCATCCCGGACACCCAGTGCGGCTTCCGCCTCATCCGCTCCAGCCTGGTGTCCTACATTATGGGCAGCAGCGACCATTTTGACTTTGAAACGGAGATGCTGCTGCTGGCCAGCCGCGCCGGATTCACCATTCAAAGCGTGCCGGTGAGCACGATCTACGGCGCCGAAAAAACCAAGATCCGCCCCGTGCAGGACACCATCAAGTTCATCAAGCTGATGCGCAGGTGGCAGCGCCAATCCGGCACCATGCCAGCCGGAGCAGCCGAACTGCGCCAGGCAGGTGCTGAAAAGTAGGGGCCGCTAAGGTCCAAAGGTGAACTTCCTGGGAGGAAGCCGCTTTCGGCATTTGCCTAAAGACTTCGTGAGATGAGATGTCATGCCCTGCCGACTTGACTCTACCGCGTGCAGCCTATGGCCATGGCAGCGCCCCTCGCAGGCCGTTCGTTTTTTTGCCATATTTACCACCGCTCTTTCCCTGCTGGCTGTCGACTGCAAGATGGCGGGCGTATGATGCGTTGCCATTGTCCCCCCATTGAAAGCTAGTGACACCTCCTGTGCGAAAGGTATGAAAATCGCATTGAAGCGCGTCGCGTGCTCACGATGTTTCATTTCCATCCTCCCCTCCCAATCCATGCACCACCGTCCCCGACCCTCCTTCGGCTGTTTGTTTGCCGCCACTCTGGCTCTGACCGGAATCTCCCAAGCGAATGATTGGACCAACTGGCGCGGCCCGCTGCAAAACGGCGTGAGCCTTGAGCACTACAAGAAGGCTGGCAAACTGGACGACAAACCCACCTGGTCCGCAGACATCCGCAGCCGTGGCACGCCGGTGGTGATCGATGGCAAGGTGATCCTCTGGGGCTACAAAGGCGAGACGACCGACCTCATCGAGAGCCTGACCTGCCTGGACGCCAAGACCGGCAAGCAGCTCTGGCAGCATGAGATCCCGGATTACCTGAGCGATTCCATCTACAACCGCTACACCATCGGCGCACCGACGGTGGACCCGGAGACGAAACGCATCTACCTGACGAGCAACGCGGGCACTTTCCTGTGCTATGAACTCGACGGCACCAAGGTGTTTGAGATTCCGCTGATGGAGGAGTTTGGCCGCATGACCTTCCCGAACTCCCGCGTGGGCAGCCCGGTGATCGAAGGCGAGTTCGTCATCATTCACTTCATTTTCTCGAACTGGGGCGCTGACGGCCCTGCGGCAGACCGCGTGTACGGTTTCGACAAAAAGACCGGCGAGCTGGCCTGGTGGTCACTCCCAGGCGTGAGCCCGCCCGTGGACAGCTCCTTCTCCACCCCCGTGCTGGAAACCCGCGACGGCAAGCGCGTGGCCTACTACACCACCGGCTGCGGCCACATCGTCTGCGTCAACACGCACAACGGCAAGCCTTACTGGAAGATGCCCATCTGCAAAAACGGTGTGAATCCCTCCGTCGTTCTGCACAAGGGCAACCTGATCGCCATTCACGGCGATGAGAACGTGGACAACTCCGAGAAGGGCCGCATGATCTGCATCAAGCTGCCAGAGAAGCTGGCCGCACCAGTGCCACCCGCCCAGGAAGCCACCACGCTGGAGCCCAGCGTCGAAGTCTGGCGCAACCCCATCGGCGCGACGAGCAGTTCCCCAGTTCTTGTGGGCGATGTGATTTATCAGCTCACCGACGGCGCTGAACTCTACGCCATCGACGCCAACACCGGTGTGGACATCTGGAAGCTCAAGCTGAGCAATGCCAACCTGCACACCTCCCCGATCTATGTGGACGGCCTGATCTACTGCCCAATCCTTGACGGCAAGCTGGTGGTGGTGAAGCCCGGTGCCAAGTCCGGCGAAGTGGTGCAGGAGATCAAGCTGGAAGGCGACTGCCTGGGCGCACCGAGCGTGTGCGACGGCCAGCTCTATGTGACCACAACGAAGCACCTGTATGCCTTCGCCATCCCGAACAAGGGCGTGAAGGTGGACGCCGCTCCGGTGGTGGAAATGCCCAAGGCTGGCAAGGCCGTGGCGCTGCAGATCATTCCTGCGGAAACCGTCATCATGACCGGCAACAAGCAGTCCTTCCGCGTGCGTAGCGTGGACGCCAACGGCTTCCTGGTGAACCCCGATGTCAAAGGCGTGAAGTGGGAGAGCTTCATCCCACCAACGGCCAAGGTGAAAGCGACCATGGACGCGAAATTCAACGACGCTGGCGAGCTCGTGGTGGCTGCCGATGCGAAGTCCAGCGCCGGTGCCTTCAAGGCCACCTCCCCTGAGGGCCAGTTTGGCACCATCCGTGGCCGTGGCCTGCGCAATCTGCCGCTGGTGGAAAACTTCGACGGCTACGACCTCAAGGAAGACCAGCCCACGGAAGGAATCAAGTTCGCCTACCCGCCGCTGCCTTGGATCGGTGCGCGCTTCAAATTCGACGTGCGTGAAGTCGCCGGAGCACCGGGTAACAAGGTGTTCGCCAAGTCCTTTGACCGCCTGATGTTCCAGCGCGGCACGGTCTTTTTGGCCCCTTCTCACTTCTCCAACTACACTGTCCAGGCAGACGTGATGACGGACGGCAGCGCCCGTGCGAAGTCGGATATCGGCCTCATCAATCAGCGCTACCTCATCTGCCTGCGCGGCAATGCCGGCAAGCTGGAAGTCAGCTCCAACCTAGAGCGCCTCAAGCAGGAGGCTGTCTTCAAAGTGATCGCCAATACCTGGTACACCCTCAAGACCCGTGTGGACGTGGCCAAGGATGGCAGCGGCGTGGTGCTGGCCAAGATCTGGGACCGCGCGCAGCCTGAGCCTGCCGCCTGGACCATTGAAGTCAAAGTCCCCCGTGCCCACGCCAACGGCTCCCCCGGCATCTTTGGTTTCACCCCGCTGAACCAGAAGCGTGTCTATCTGGACAACCTGAGCGTCACCCCCAACAAGTAATCCCCCCACGGAACGCGCCACGAAACTTTGTTTTTAAACCACATGACCACGAAACTTTCTCCCATCCTCGCCGCGGCCCTGGTTGCCACGGCTTCGCTGAATGCCGCCGACTACACCCAGTGGGGTGGTGGCAACACCCGCAACATGGTGTCTGACGAAAAAGGCCTGCCGATCGATTTCAGTCCCGGCAAGAAATACGGCCCCAAGGCAGCGCCGAAAGAGGCCGGACGCCTCCGCCCCAATGCGCAGGACGCCAACAAGGCTCCCGGCGCAGAAGACATCGACATGAGCACCACCAAGAACTGCCTCTGGGTGGCCAAGCTGGGCTCCCAGACCTACGGCACGCCGATGATCGCCAACGGTCAGGTGTATGTGGGCACCAACAATGAATCGCCGCGCGACCAAAAGAGCATCGGCGACCGCGGCATCATGATGGTGTTTGATGAGTACACCGGCCAGTTCAAGTGGCAGATGGTTTCCCCCAAGATGGGCAGCGGCAAGGTCAATGACTGGGAATACCTCGGCATCTGCGCCAGCCCCACCATTGTCGGCGACAAAGCCTACGTGCCGGGCAATCGCTGCCAGATCGTCTGCCTGGACGTGAAGGGTCTTTCCAACGGCAATCAGGGCATGCAGGACGAAGGTGCCTTCATGGCCCCGCTCGACAAAGATGGCAAGCCCACCGCTCCGCTCACCCCTGGCGACACGGATGCCGACATCCTCTGGGTGTATGACATGTACAAAGAACTCGGCGTCTTCCAGCACAATGCGACTGCCGGTTATCCGCTGGTGATCGACGGCAAGGTCTTCGTCCCGACCTGCAACGGCGTGGACTGGACCCACACCAACATCCCTTCCCCGAACTCCCCAAGCTTCATCATGCTGGACGCCGAAAACGGCACCCTTCTGGGTGAAATGGATCACGTCGCCTCCGAGCGCGTGCTGCACTGCTCCTGGTCCTCCCCGACCTCCGTGGACGTGAACGGCAAGAAGCAGATCGTCTTCGCTGCCGGTGACGGCTGGGTGTACTCCATGGCCCCTGAGACCCACAAGGACGCTGAAGGCCTGGACATCCTCAACGAGTTCTGGCGCTATGACGCCAACCCACCGGAGTATCGCAAGAACTCCGCCGGCGAGCCGATCAAGTACGTCGAGTACGACGGCCCGAGCGAAATCATCGCCACTCCAACCATCGCTGACGGCCTCGTCTATGTTAACATCGGCCAGGACCCTGAGCACGGCGAAGGCGTCGGCTGCCTGAGCTGCATCGACCCCAAAGGCAAGGGCGACATCAGCGGCAAAGCCCTTTGGACCTTCAAAGGCATCGAGCGCACCATCTCCACCCCTGCGGTGAAAGACGGTCTCGTTTACGCCGCCGACTACACCGGCCGCCTCTTCTGCCTCGACGCCAAGACCGGCAAGGAATACTGGAAGTTCGACACCAAAGGCCACATCTGGGCCAGCCCCCTCGTCGCCGACGGCAAGGTGTGGATCGGCAATGAAGAGGGTGAGCTCTTCGTCCTCGCCGAAGGCAAGGTGCTCAAGGAGATCACCACCATTGAGTTCCCATCTCCTCTTCTCAGCAGCGTGGTGGCTGCCAATGGCGCTCTCTACGTGACCACCCACACGCACCTCTACTGCTTCAAAGAAGGCGCCAAGACGCCTGAGGCGAAGTAATAAGGCAGCAAAGCCAGACAATTCACGAAGGCGGGCCCGAGAGGGCTCGCCTTTTTTGTGCTCAAGCTCATACGCTGGATGCGCCTGGCTTACGGGGCAGCTTGAAGATTGATGATTCGAAACGCGTAGCTTCTGAATGTCGACTAGCCTTCCAGGTTTTCTGTTCATGCGTCGCTGCGGTGCAGCCTTCGCGCTGCTCGTGTTTTTCTCAGCCCATGGAGAGATCCCCAAACCGGACGATGCACCGCAGCCGCTGTCTCCGGCGGAAAGCGCCAAGCTCTTCAAGGTGCCTGCGGGTTATCAGATCCGCCTGCTGGCCAGCGAGCCGCTGATCCATGAGCCCTCGGGCATCTGCTGGGATGACAAGGGGCGCTGCTTTGTTTGCGAACTGCATGGCTACAATGTGGAAGGGCAGTACGACATCGATGAACTCAACAAGACGGGCCAGCTCGATCTCGAAGTGCGTCGCATCCAGGCGACCGAAGCGGCGAAGAAAAAGGCCGAGGCCGAGACCTACGGCACCGTGAAGCTGCTGCGCGACACCGATGGCGACGGCGTAATGGACAAGGCCATCGTGTGGGCGGACCACCTGCCGCCGTGCTATGGCATCGCCGCAGCGAATGGCGGACTCATCGTGGCCTGCGCGCCGCACATAGTTTTTCTGAAGGACAGCGATGGCGATGACAAGGCCGATGTGAACGAGAAGCTCTTCACCGGCTTTGGCACGGGCAACCTGGAGCGCGGCATCAATGCGCCGACGCTCGGGCCGGACGGCTGGTATTACTTGGGGCGCGGCTGGGCCGGTGGCGAGATCACAGGGCCGCATCTGGCGAAGCCCGTCACGCTGCCTGCCACGGACTTCCGCATCCGCGCAGATGGCAGCGCCATCGAGCCCGTGAGCGGCAGCACCAAGACGATGGGCATGGCTTTCACGCCCGGCGGTGAGCGCTTTGTCTGCACCACGACGCATCCCGGACTGTACGTCACGCCCATCCCGTGGCGCTACCTCATGCGCAATCCAGACGCCGCCGCGCCGCTGCTGGATGCACCGGCCAGCGATGACACGCGCGTCTATCCCATCTCCAAGCCGCACCCCTGGCGCACCAAGCGCGAGCAGCATGCGGAGTACTTTGCCTTCTACCGCAAGATCAGCCTCAGCGATGCCGCCGCGTCCGGCTACTTCACCTCCGCCTGCGGACCGCTGGTTTGGCGCGGCCAGTACTTCGTGTGCGAGCCCGCTCAAAGTCTCATCCACCGCGCCGACATCGTGCGGGATGGCACGCGGCTGCGGCTGGAGCGCGTGAAGGGCGAGGAACAGAGCGAGTTTCTCGCCTCTCGGGATTCCTGGTTTCATCCCATGAGCCTCGCTCACACGCCCGATGGCAAAATGGCCATCTGCGACTTCTACCGCGAGATCATCGAGGACTACTCCGCCATCCCCCGCCACCTGCAGCAGCAGTATGGCGTGACCCACGGAAATGACCACGGCCGCATTTGGATCTTGGAAGCGAAGGAGCCGTATCCAGCACCCAAGCTCAGCACCGCCGAGGCTCAGGTGTTGCAGCTGCGTAAAGAGGATGACAAGCCGCTGGATGCCGCATTGCGCGCACTCAGCCTCAAACAAGAGCTGGAGCCGAACCTCGCGCTGCAGCTGGCGCTCAGCGTCGGTGCCGATAAAGAAGCTCTCATCGCGCTGGCGCGGAATCATGGTCAGCTCAAGTGGATGGATGCGGCGATCGCGAGCTCCGCGTATCATTTGGAAAAGGACCTGCTGCTGTCGCTTGCCGCAAATCCTGGAAAGAGCGAGCCAGTGATGAACAACCTCGCCGGCATCATCGCGAGCCGTGGGGATGCAAAGGAGATCTCCGCCTGCCTTGCCGTTGTCACCCAGGGCAAGGCGGGAGAGATCCTGCGGCTGGGTCTGGAAGAAACCAAACCACTGCCGCAGCAAGCCGAGATCCCTGTGCCGACAGCACCCAGTTCGGAACAGAATGCTGCGTGGGAAAAGCGCGTACCGAACGTGCTGGCCGTGCTGAAGGAGAAGCCGAATCTTGAAGAAGGCCGCGTGCTGTTTCAAAGCATCTGCGCTGCCTGCCACAAGTCTCACGGCATCGGCGTGAGCGTGGGGCCGGATCTGGATGCGGAGTTTCAGCGCGCGCCGGAGGTCATCCTGCGGGACGTGCTCTTTCCCAGCGAGGCCGCACGCCCGGGCTATGAAACGCTGCGGGTAAAAACCCAGCGCGGCGAGACGCTCATGGGCATCGCCGCGTCCGACTCCCCCACCAGCGTGACATTGAAACTGCCCGGCGGCACGGAGCGCACCGTGCTGCGCAAGCGCTCTGAAATCCGCACCCTGCGCAATGTATCCCTCATGCCCGCCGGACTCGGCGATGCGCTGAAGCCGGAGCAGGTGGCCAGCATCATCGCGTTTCTGCGCTCGGCGCCGTGAAAGTTGTCCAGTTGCGCCGCAACTGGAGTTTTGTCCGGACCAGTTGCAGCGCAACTGGTCTACTTTGCAGCGCCTTCGCAACGAATGCATCCTCATCCGCGTTCTTCTCCGATGATTCGATTTTTCCTGCCTGCCGTCTTCGCGCTCAGCGCATCGATCTTCTCCGCTGAACCACCGAAGCCGCGCAATGGGTCGCTGATCTTGATCACCAATGACGATGGCTTCAGCTCGTTTCACAGCGGGCGTTACAAGGGCGCGGAAGATCTGCGCGATGCGATGCTGGCGTATAAAGACACACAGATAGCGGTGATGGAGTGGTGCGTCATCGCGGGCAGCTGCTCGAATTATCCCTCCAAAGTCACGGAGCTCTACGGCACGGGCATGACGGAGTTCCCACGGCGTGGCGACAAGCTGGCGCATGAGACGGTGAAGCGCATGGCGGATGCGGGCGAGAACACTCTGGGCATCGTGGCGGCGGCCTGCCATGAGGCGGGGCTCTCCTGCTATGCCTCGCTGCGCATGAATGGCGACTATCCGGAGAGCATGTGGGGCGGCAGTTTTCCAAAATTTGCCAATGGCAGCTTCTGGTGGAAGCACCCTGAGTTCCGAGTGCTGGATGCCAAGGGCAAGACGGGCTCCCATCAGTCCTTCGCCTTTCCCGAAGTGCGCGAGTTCAAGCTGAACATCCTGCGCGAGGTGGCAGAGCATGACATCGACGGCATCAACCTCGACTTCCAACGCCATCCCACGTTCTTCGGTTTTGAGAAGCCGATGAGCGATGCATTCAAGGCCAAGTATGGCATCGAGGCAAAAACCGTGCCGCAGGATGATCCGCGCTGGTTTCCGCTGCGCTTTGAAATGATGAACCTCTTTGTCCGCGAAGTGCGCCAACTTCTAGACGAGG
Source organism: Verrucomicrobiota bacterium (assembly GCA_026397715.1). Classification (GTDB taxonomy): domain Bacteria; phylum Verrucomicrobiota; class Verrucomicrobiia; order Verrucomicrobiales; family Verrucomicrobiaceae; genus Prosthecobacter. The sequence continues at coordinate 2,153 of JAPLUN010000688.1, read as the reverse complement.
CCGGCAAACGCAAGGGCCGCCACCTCGGCCTCTCCGCGCGCATCGACTGGCAGAAGTATCCCACCTGGGGCTGCGACATCGACACGTGGCTGAAGGACGGCCTGCTCGACTACCTCGTCGTGGGGCAGTATGGGCTGGGCGGTTATGACTTCGACATCGCGCCGTTTGTGAAGCAGGCGCAGGGTAGCGGCTGCGCCGTGCTGTTTGGGGAGGAATCCATCGTCAAAGGCCACGACCGCACCGCCGAGGAGGACCGCCTCATCGCCGCGGGCAAAATGAAGCCTGCCCCTAGTACTCTGCTTACCCGTGCGCAGTATGATCAGAGAGCCACCAAAGTCCGCGCCGCCGGTGCGCAGGGAGTGCATCTCTTCAATGAAGGGCGGAAGGAGATGATGAAGGGGTACTAGAAAAAAGCTGCCGGGGCAATGACAGTCCCTGCCCCGCTCTCCTGGCGGTTTGTTTGCTCTCGCGCCTTCGGATGCAGCACTCCGTCGATCGTGCGTAGAAGCGTGTTTGAATTGTACGGCTTGTGCAGGACTGTTTCCACCCCCAGCGATTTCATGGTGTCGAGCTGGGCCTGATTGCACAGCCCCGAGGAAGCAATCACCGGCAGGTCGGAGTTTATTTTCCGCAGCGTGCGCAGAAACAGCACACCATTCATGACCGGCATCATGATGTCCGTCAAAACGAGGGCAACCGCATGCGAATGCTCGGTGAACAAGACGAGGGCTTCCGTCGCATTATTGGCCAGCAAGACGCGGTAGCCGTTTGCTTCCAGCACCTCACGCGCCGCATTCGCGATCGCCAGCTCATCGTCCACCACGAGCACGCATTCCCCGTGGCCGATCGGAGGAGGCTCAGAGGCACAGGCGTCCGCAATCGCCACCTGATCCGGGGCGGCCGGCAGATAAATCTGGAAGGTCGTCCCTTTGCCAAGCGCGGTCACCACCTTGAGAAGGCCGCCATGGCTCTTGACGATGCCATGCACCGTGGAGAGGCCGAGTCCCGTACCTTTACCTACTCCCTTGGTGGTGAAGAAGGGATCAAAAATGCGCTCCAGGACTGCAGGCGGGATGCCGGTGCCAGTGTCGCTCACTTCCAGCAGCACATAGTGCCCTGGGGTGGCCTCGGAGTCGGAGAGCATGCTCGCATAACTGGCGTCCATCTCGAGGTTGGTGGCGCTCAGCCGCAGCGTGCCTCCATCTGGCATGGCGTCACGCCCATTCACACAGAGGTTGAGCAGCACCTGGTGAATCTGTGTGGCATCTCCGAGCACGAGCCTCAAGTCCGGACTTTTGACGCATTCGAGGACGACTTCCTTGGGAAAGGTGCTGCGGATCATCTGCTCCATCTCAGAGATCAGCATATCCACATGCAAAGGATGCCGCTCGCCTTCCAAACCGCGTCCGAAAGCGAGCACTTGCTTGACGAATGATTGGGGTGAGAATGTTGTTGAGGTCATGAGCCACGCCGCTGGCGAGCGTGCCGATGCTCTCCATGCGCTGAGCCCGGAGGAACTGGGCCTCGAGCTTCTTGCGCTCCGTGATGTCGTGAAAGGTCCACACACGGCCGTAGTAGGTACCATCCCTGCCGCACACGGGTGCTGAGTGGCGTTCCACGATGGTGCCATCCACCTGCTCAATGATGTCTGTGCTGGATTCGTCGGGGTGCGCCTTGAGGTGGGCAGTTTTTTGGATGAAGGTTTCCGGATCCTTGACCTGACCGAGGACGTACTGAAGCTGCGGAGAGTCATCAGGATTGTCGGCTATGTGCGGCGGGATTTTCCACAGCTCGTTCATTCGGCGGTTCTGGAGCAGTTTCCTGCCCGCGCTGTCCAATACGAGGATGCCATCGATCGCCGAATGCACCTGCGCTTCAAAGAAGGCCGTGCGCCAGCGCAGTTCCTGCTCCACCTGCCTGCGTTTGGCCTCACTTTCGCCCACCTCCAGGGCGAAGCCTATGTCCATGGCCAGCTCATCAAGCAGCAGCGTTTCCTCCTCATTGAAGAAGCCGACCTCACCCGAATAGAGAGTGATGTTGCCGCTGACTTTCCCTGCGACTTTGAGTGGAAAGCTGGCGCACGAACGGTAACCGCGCTTCAGCATCTCCTCACGCCACAGCGCCATGAGCGGATCATTCTCAACGTCGCTGCA
>JAPLUN010000591.1 GCA_026397715.1 Verrucomicrobiota bacterium | reverse complement strand
TGTGCCCTTGGAGCCATCATGCACAAGATCATCCGCGTCGCCTTTGGCGTGCTCAAACACGACACTCCCTTCGTGAAGAACTTCGCAAAAGTGGAGGCCTGAAAAAATCTAAATCTTCGCTCTTGCGCAGACCATATCTATATTACGGAAGGCCGTTGGCCTTCAAGACAAGGATGTCAGTCTATCGCGCAAGTCTCACCAGGCCAGACGATCTCATAACTGATCGTCCCGGAAGACGATGGAGCGCTTGGTGGTTTTGCTGAAGGCGTATTGATTGGCCACCTCTTCAATGACGCTGTGATTGGCCTTGCTCCAGCGCCGGAAGTAACGATCCACATGATGGCCCACCTCATGATAGAACAGATGCTCCATGTAGAAATTCTTCAGGCCGGCCAGTGTCCAGGAAGACACCCAGCCATCGACTCGATGGTGCAGCCTGGCACCATACTGTTCGAGGGTCCTCTGCTGTTTTAACGCCGGCATCCTGCTGCCATGCCACCACTCCATGGTGACCGGCCAGGGGTACAAAACGATGAGGCGCACCCCTGAGCCGCAGCAAAACTGCGCCAGTGGAAGCTCGCCCTCCTCGTAGTCGGTCTTTTTGAAGCGTCTGAACCAGATATGGGTGATGCCTTTCCAGTCTTTGCGAGGCAAGTGCGACAGCTCGCGCCGAATTTCCTGCTCGCAGATGGGGAAGAAGAAGTCTCTGGATGGATTGTCGCAGATGAAAATGGGCAGTTCAGTTCCGGGGGCAGGCCGCTGCAATGAATGGGCGCGGGCGAAGATGTTGTCGGTGATTTTCGGCTGGGTTCTGCCGCCTTTCACATCTCCAAGCTTCCGGTTCTTTTTCCAGGCTGTTTCTTTGCGCGACTGCATGGGAATAGGCGGTGAGTTTGTCGAGAGCCCCACGCTTTTCACCTTGTTTGATGCGACTGACCGCCTTTATACCGGACACCCACCATGAAACCACGCCTTCTCCTTGCCGCACTCGCCCTGGCCGTCTCAATTCCTGCTTTCGCTGATGACTTCGTGTCACTCTTTGACGGTAAAACACTCACGGGCTGGAAGAACCCGTATGAGTGGGGACAGATCGACCTTGTGGACGGGGAAATCCACCTGACGGGCGAGAAGAAGTTCTTCGTGGTGACGGAGAAGACCTATGGCGACTTCATCTTTGAAGGCGACATTCTGCTGCCAGCAGGCCAAGCGAACAGCGGATTCATGTTCCGGGCGCATGTGGAGAAGAACAAGGTCTTTGGTTACCAGGCGGAAGTGGACGGGGATGCGAACCGCAAGTGGAGCGGTGGCTTGTATGATGAAGGGCGCCGCATGTGGTTTGCGAGTCCGATCAAGGGCAACAAGGAAAGCGAAGCGGCGTTTCGCGCGCGTGCGGGGGAGGCCGACCACCGATGTGGAGGACGACAAGGATGCGAGCGGCGTGATCGCCATTCAGCATCATGGTGAGAAGGGGCAGACGTATAAGTTTCGGAATTTGAAGATCCAAGAATTAAAGTAGGGGGGCACCGGACGTGGTATCTCGCGAAGGCATTTGGCCAATGACGAATGTGTAAATCCGAATGACTAAATAATGACGAATGCCGAAGCTAGAAAATGAATCGAAGCTCATGCGAACTGAGCCTGAGCATTTTGATATTTCGCGGCCTGTGGAGTTTGGGGGCTGAGTGCTGGCGCAGATATTTGTCATCGCAGACCTCGGTCTGGTTTCCAGCGCCCGCGACTGCCCAGATGCCGCACACGGAGTGTGCGGACTACTTTGCTGACGCCCTCGCGGCGCCCTTTGGCGCGCGAGGTCGCTATAGACCCATCATCGCGTCCAGCACAAGACGGCAAAGCTCGGAGACGGTTTTGCCATCGGTGTAGTGATTGACCATGAGGGCGTAGCTGTATTCTTCGCCTGATTTGGTTTTGGCGTAGCCAGTGTAGGTGCGGATGCCGGACATGGCGCCGATCTTCCAGGTGAGCCCGTTTTCGGAGAGGAGCGAGGCTTTGTAGGCGATCCCCTGCGGGCCGGTGCCTGCGACGAACTGGAGGCGGGCGAGATCGAGCGGGCGAATGAAATCGGCGCGGGAGAGGCCGCTGCCGTCTTCCATGCGGAGGCCGGCGAATTCGAGGCCGCGGGTTTTCCAGTGTTCGCGGATCACTTCAGCGGAGGGTTTGCCAGCCTTCAGGCCGAGCATGCGGAAGACGCATTCCGTCTCCTGGTTGTCGGAGACTTTGTGGATGCTTTTGATGATGTCGAGCAGCGGCGGAGAGTCGTGTTTGAGCAGTGAATGACTGGGGGAGGCAGGGGCTATGCTGGTGGCTATTCCACTGGCACCTTTTTTGGCGGGACCAGTGCCAGTGCCTGGGCTGCCCACCTGGATGCCAGCGTCCTGAAGTGCGGCGCAGAAATGGTGTGCGGCAAAACGGGCGGGATCTGGCACGGCACCCCGGGCCAGGAACTTCGTAGCTCCCAAGGGCACCGTACCGCGCAGGTAGATGGCGGTGGTGTTTTCGCCACCGTGAATCATGACGCCATCGCCAGAATCGGCAGGGCCAGTGGTCACTTCATTCTTCCAGATTGCGCCGGGGACTTCGAGATTGATGCCGAGCAGTTGGGCGGGAGAACCCACCTCGGGCCCTGCCTGAAACATCACGATGTAACGGTTGTGGTTGAGATTCAGCCCGGCGACGCCGCTGCCGTAGCCGTTGCCGATGTCGCCCCAATTCCAAAAGTCGCCATAGAGGCTGCCGCTGAAGAAGCTGGGGTCGACACGAATGGTGCCGGTGATGCGAACGAGGCCGCGCTGTTTTAAATCGGCGGCCCATGCTTTCAAATCGTCGAGCTTTAACATGGGATCGCCCCCGCCGACGATGACGAGATCGCCTCTGATGACACCTTCCTGGATGGGTGCGGTGGATTTGAGTTCGGTGGTGAAATGAAAGTCCGGTCCGAGGATTTCCAGTGCGGTGGCGGTGGTGAGGGTTTTGAAACTGGAGGCCGGAATGAGGGCCGTCCCGGCGTTTTCATCCATGGTGACCGCGCCTTTGCTGTCGATGAGGCAGAAGCCGATGGCGGTGCCGGTGAGGACCGGGTTTGCGCGGGCCTCCTGCAGCACCTTGGCGACGGCATTGAGAGGCGCGGGAGGCTGGATGGCGGGGGTTTCTTGAGGCGGGCCTTTCTCTGTGGGTGTGGCCACGGGAGCCGGGAGCGAAGGAAGGACCGCAGGAGGCTCCACCTGAGGAGGCACAGGGCGGGAGGGTGAAAGGTCTGCTGTCCCTGAAGGTGCCGCGTGCGACCCGGCACCGCGCCGCAGAAGAAGCGAAGCCGCCAGCGCCGAGGCGAGCAGGAGGATGACAATGTTTTTCCACATGGGCCGATTGTAACCTGAAACGCGGAAGCGCCAAGCGGGGTGCTGGGAAATGGAGGATGGAAAAGCGGCGAAGTGTTTGCCCGCTGTTCTTCACTTGCCGGACCCACTGAGGGGACTAACATCACCTCCATGTTTGAACTGGCCCCTGAAAAATGGACGATGCAGGGAATCCTATGGGGGTTTTTTGTTTTTGGGGGGCTGATTGCAGGTGCCGGGCTGCTATGGACCGCCAGCACGGCCTGGTTTCTTTATGCCTCTGAAAAAACGACGGGCGTGATTGTTGATGTGGTCGGCATTCACAGCAAGCGGAGCCCGAGTGAATCACCGCAGGCGAAGCAGGTGATCAGCTATTACCCGGTGGTGGAGTTTCGTGATGCGCGGGGAAGCTTGCACAAGTCCCAATCATCGCGGTCGGCTCGGTCCGATCATTTTAAGCGTGGTGATGAGGTCGGCGTTTACTACGATGCCCAAGATCCCGCACAGATGTTCATCGAAAACACGTGGATGCTGTGGTTTTCCCCAGGAGTGATTTTGGCAGGAGGGCTGATCTGGATGCTCTTTGCGGGGGGGATGTTGATGCTAAGCAAACGATTTGATGCGGGCTTTGCCCAAGAGAAAGCGCGGTTTTACAGCCAGGTGGCCGCCGCAGACCCAGCGAAACCCGACAACGATTCTTCCCACCCATGAAACCTGAGAAAGTGAAGTTTATGCTGATGGCCGCCGACATGAAGCGGGCGGTGGCGTTTTATCGCGATGTGATCGGCCTGGAGGAGATCTTTGTGAGTGACTTCTGGACGGAGTTGCGGTTTGGGGATGCGATCATCGCGCTGCATGGCGGGCATGATGGCTCGAGGAATCCGACGGGGCTGAGCTTTCAGTATGAGGACGTGCTGGCAATGGCGGAGAAGATCGCGGGAGCGGGGGCGAAGATTTTGCAGTCGCCGGAGCAGCGTGAGGGGGAGCCGATTTTACTGGGGGTGTTTCGGGATGCGGAGGGGAATGAGGTGTTTATGACGCAGTATGTGGGCTGAAGAAAAGAATCGGGGTCGGGAGGCCCCGACGCCTTGAGGGGGCTGAATTCGGTGTTCGCCTTGGTTCCAGGCGTTGCATGGGGCGGCGGGTGCGTATTATATCCGCCCCCCACTTATGCTGACGTCCTTCATCCCCACGCTTGATGCCCTCCCGGCGCGTAAAACGCCGCTGATGGAGCGGTTTGCGGCGCTGCTGGAGCCGAAGGGGCCGGCGCAGATCGAGGCGATGGCGAAGGAGTCGCGGATGATCACGCGGCGGAATTTTGGGCGGACGATGAGGCTGTTTGCGCCGCTGTATGTCTCCAATGAGTGCGTGAACAACTGCAGCTACTGCGGATTTTCACGCGACAACAACTCGATCCTGCGTGTGACGCTGACGATCGAGCAGGTGGTGACGGAGGCGAAGCACCTGGTGGCACAGGGCTTTCGGAACATCCTGCTGGTGGCGGGTGAGCATCCCAAATTTGTGAGTGATGGCTACCTGGAGGAATGCATCCGGGCGATTCGTGAGTTTGTGCCGACGATCGGCATCGAGGTGGGGCCGATGGAGGCGCCGGAGTATGAGCGCATGGTCAAGGCGGGCGCGGAGGGCCTGGTGGTGTATCAGGAGACGTATGACCGTGAGATTTACAAGGACATGCACACGGCGGGGCCGAAGAAGGATTTTGACTGGCGTCTGGCGTGTCCGGAGCGTGGCTATGCGGGTGGGTTTCGCCGCATTGGCATTGGGGCGCTGTTTGGCCTGAGCGACTGGCGACTGGAGGCGCTGCGACTAGCGGCGCATTTGGAGCATCTTTACAAGCACTGCTGGAAGGCGAGCTTCACGGTGGCGTTTCCGCGGCTGCGGCCGGCGGCGGGTGGCTTCACGCCGATGACGGATTTTCCGGACTGGGCGCTGGTGCAGACGATCTGCGCCTACCGCATCATCTTCCCAGAAGTGGGGATCATTTTGAGCACGCGTGAATCTGCGCCGCTGCGCGATGCGCTGGCACCGCTGGGCATCACGGTGATGAGCGCGGGCAGTCATACGGAGCCGGGTGGCTACACGGGCGCGGGGAATGATGACCTGCACCTGACGGTGCGAGGCAAGCGCGTGGAAGTGGAGACGAAGGCGGAGTCGAATCGTGCCGAAGGGCAGTTTGGCATCGCGGATCAGAGGTCACCGCAGAGTGTGGCGGAGATGCTGCGGCTGCAGGGTCTGGATCCAGTGTGGAAAGACTGGGATGCTTCGATCCTGGCAGCTTAAATGACGACTTTTGTTATGAAGATCACTTTGAACGGAGAGAAGCGTGAGCTGGATGGACCGCAGACGGTGAGGTCGCTGCTGGAGATCATTGGACTCGGTGGCAAGCCGGTGGTGGTGGAGCAGAATCAGGTGGCGCTGCTGCCGAGGGAGATTGATGGAGCGAGCGTGAACGATGGGGATGTGATCGAGGTGGTGCAGATCACGGCGGGGGGGTGAGGCGATGAGCAGAGGGTCAGTTGATCCGTGATGGTCATTTTCGAACGCGGCAGGTGCGTGGCGGAGCTTGTTGCAGACGCTGCTGGTGGGCGTGGTGTGTAGCGGAGCGCTGGATTTGCTTCCCGTTTGGTGCCGATAAACCCAGGGAAGCACTCGCTAAAGCTCGGCATCCCTGGGCTGAAAGACGGAAGGCCGTTGGCCTTCAAGACCGGCTGGCTCGAAGCTTGTGGCGAAGAAACTCGCGATGTGTGGAAACGGCTGGCCAACGTGTCAGCCTATTGAGATTGTCAGGGCAGAGCCTTTGCTTGGTTCAGCAGTGGCAGTCAAGAGAACCCCTTGAGCTCTTGGGACTCTGCGGTGTCGCGGAGCGCTGGGATCGAGGACGAGGACGATTTGGCTTCGGCGTTACGCAAGGGATTGCGCAGGCTTTATGCGAGTTAGCGGGAGACGCCGGAATAGCCGTTTCCGCTGGAGCAGAGGCGGAAGAGGTGGTTGCAGACTTCGTGGGCGGAGAGGATGCCGGTGCGGGGGAGTGAGTCGAAGTCGCCGATGAGGACGGGCCAGTCGGCGCGGTCTTCGGGGATGCGGCCGTGGGAGCCTTTGACGAGGGAGGCATCGAGCGGGATGACGTCCATGAGCATGCGCTGGCCGAGGGCTTTTTTGGCGAGCTTGGAGCCGATCTTGAGCTTGGGCCACTTGATGGTGGGATCGAGGAAGAGCTCGGCGGGGTCGTAGCCGCATTTGCGGTGGATGTCCACGCAGCGGGCGAAGTCGGGGGCTTTACGGTCGTCCTGCCAGTAGTAGTAGGTGAACCAGCTTTTGGCATCGGCGACGGCGATGAGGTCGCCGCTGCGCTCGTGATTGAGGCCGACGAGATGTTTTTCCATCTTGCCGAGGACCTGGGCGACGCCGGGGGTGGCTTCGAGGGTGCTGCGGACGCTGGCGAGGATGCTGGGATCGTTGACGTAAATGTGGGCGACCTGATGGTCGGCGATGGCGAAGGCTTTGGAGCCGCCGAGATCAAGGGTTTCGCGGCCGAGTTCGTCTTTGATGTTGAGCCAGCCTTTTTCGCGGAAGACGCGGTTCAGGTGGACGGGCTGCTCAACATTGGTGATGCCGTATTCGGAGAGGAGGACGACTTTGATGTTTCGTGTCTCGTAGAAGCGGATGAGGTCACCGACGACGTTGTCGATCTGGCGGAGGTCGAAGCGGATTTTCTCCATGTCGATGCCGACACGCTGGAGATTGTAGTCGAGGTGCGGGAGGTAAACGAGGGAGAGGCCGGGCCAGTGTTTTTCCTCGATCCATTTGGCGCTTTCGGCGATCCAGATGGAGGATTTGATGTCGGAGCCGGGGCCCCAGAAGTGGCGGAAGGGAAAGGGGCCGAGGTCTTTTTTGATGCGATCCCGCAGGGGCATGGGGTGCGTGTGGATGTCGAAGACTTTGCGGCCGTCGGCAGGGTACAAGGGGCGCGGGGTGATGGAGATGTCCGCGGTGGAGTACATGTTGAACCACCAGAAGAGCTTGGCGCAGGTGAACTGGGGATCGACACGGCGGAGGGCCTCCCAGAGTTTTTCGCCGTGCATGAGCTGCTCGGGCTGTTTCCAGAAACGGTGTTCGGCGTAGTCGCGGTCATACCAGCCGTTGGCGACGACGCCGTGATCGCGGGCGAGTCTGCCGGTGAGGTAGGTGGCCTGGGCCGTGCAGGTGACGGCGGGGAGGACGGGCTCGATGAGGGTGGAGCGGTTGCGCTCGATGAAGGCACGGATCGCGGGGGTGTGCTCGCCGATGAGCCGGGTGGTGAGGCCGACGACGTTCAGGATGGCGGTGCGCTGCATGGACTCAGAGTTTCAAGTTTAAGGTTTCAAGTTTCAAGTGGTGCCGAGGACGAATCGTCGCGCAGTAGTAACTTGGAACCTTAAACTTGAAACTTTAGTACAGCATCGCGGCGATGACGTAGGCGATTTTGCAGATGAAGTGCAGCGCCTGATCCTGAGTGAAGGTGGTTTTGTTTTCGCATTTGGCGAAATCAATGAGCCAGTGCAGGACGAATTCAATGGAGCCGAGAATGAAACAGCCGGTGATGGCCCAGACGGCGGCGGCATGGATCAGGCAATGGGCGGTCATGCACCAGGGCCAGATCTGCACCGGACGGGAGGGATCCTGCAGTTTATACAGGAGGTGGCGGTTTTTGCAGGTGGAGAGGAATTCACCCTGCAAAGGGTAGTCCATCACCGCATGACCGGCGAACAGGAGGAAAATGACCTGGATGGCTTCCAGCCAAGTGTGCGGAGGAAATGGCAGCAGGCCAGACATGCGTAAGTTTTCCACGATGAATAGCGGACTGCAATGCGTGATTCACACCAGCGCAAAACAATCCGCCTCACGTGCATGAATCAAGCGCTGTAGAAGGCGGCGATTTTCTCATTCACCGCGCGGAGACGGTGGGAAATGGTGCGGCCGACACCGATGAGCAGCCAGGCGGCGGCACGTGGGTATTCGTTGATGTAGCTTTCGAGGGTCGCGCCGTCGATGCGCCAGACCTGGGAAAACTCGACAGCGGTGACGCTGGCGCTGGCGACATTGGGGTCGAGCAGGTTGATTTCGCCGATCGTTTCACCTTTCTGAATCGAACCGAGAAGCACTTTGTGACCGCCGCGCATGGCGGTGGCGTGGAACTTGCCGGAGACGACGAAGAAGAGGCTATTCTGCTGCTGACCTTCCTCGATCAAATGCTGACCGGGCTGCACAGGCAGGAATTCGCCGTAGCCGCTGAGAATGTCGCGATCCTCATCACCAAGAGGTTCGAGGATGCCTTGGGCCGGGAGTTTGGGAGTCGAGAGTGAGCTCATGAGAATCAGTAAGGGTGAATTAAGCAGTCTTTTTTAAGCGGAGATGCTCGGAATGGCAAGCACGCTGAGCGAGAAGCCACGGAATCCTCCCCTGCAACACTGAAATTGTGACATTTGCCGAAAAGGGGCGCGATCCAGCTTTTCCATCCACTGTGGTCGTTCATGTCTGCTAAGTATGTACATCCTAAATTTTGCTGGATTTCCAAGGGCACCGGTTCAGAATCAACGCCTCACTTCAACCAGCCACCCAGACCCTATCCATGTCCGACTCTTCCTCCTCCAAATGCTGCGGCAGCCTCAGTTACGATTTTGCACATCTTCTGCTCCGTCTTTGGGTCGGCCTGCGCCTGTTTATGGCAGGTCTCGACAAGTTTCGCTGGGGCAACGGACCGACGGTGAGCTTCGGCCTGGACAATTATGCGAAGAAAACCGGCCCTCTGGCCAAGCTGATGACGGACAACAGCTTCATGCCTGAGTGGGCGTGCAATGCCTTCGCCGCGACCATCGGCTACATTCTTGTGCCGGTCGGCATCTGGGTGGCGATTGGCATTTTCACTGAGTTTGGCCTGCTGGCCGCCGGTCTGGTATTCCTCGCCCTGGGGATGGGACTTGCCTCCCTGCCAGATGACACCGAAGTGGTGAGCAACATCGGTCTTTCCATTCTGATCGTGGCCGCCGCGCTGGTGACCGCGAAGGCGAAAACCTTCTCGATCGACGGCATCCTTGCCCGCAAGAAGGCATAACTACTACTTCACGTCGTCATTGGCAGTGAACCCACACGCCTGATTGCACCTATGAATTCCCAGCCTCCATCCCCTTCCCAAGCGCCACTGTCCCGTTTCATGGACCGTCGCGGCTTCCTTCGCACCAGTGCTCTGACGAGCAGCGGAATCTATCTCGCCACCAGTAAAAGCGCGATCGCGCAAGCGACCGAAAAAGGCCGCACGATCAAGTGTGCGCTCGTCGGCTGCGGTGCGCAGGGCAACGCCCTCCGCGTGGCCTCCAAAGACGTTCCAGGCATCCAGTGGGTGGCCATGTGCGACATCTGGAAGTTCTCCATCGCGAAGACGCGCGGCGGCTTCCTCGGTGAAAACAAGCACCAGGTGGAAGGCGAGATCAAAATCTACGAAGACATCAACGAAATGCTCGACAAGGAGCCGTCCATTGAGGCCGTCTTCATCGCCACGCCGGACTTCATGCACGCTCCGTATTCGCGCCTCTGCCTTGAAAAGGGCAAGCACGTGTATTGCGAGAAGATGATGAGCAATACGATCGAGGGTGCACGCGACATGGTGCGCGCCGGCAAGGCGAACCCCGGGATCTTCCAGATCGGCCATCAGCGACATTCCAATCCGCGCTACATCAACCTGCGCGACAATGTGATCAAGCCTGGCAAGATGCTGGGCCGCATCACCCATGCGTACGCGCAGTGGAACCGTGGTGTCTCCGGCAGCGCCCCGCAGGGTGCGGTGAAGGGCTACGAGATTCCTCAGGATGTGCTCACCAAGAACGGCTTCGGCAGCCTTGAGGAGTTCCGCAACTGGCGCTTCTTCAAGAAATATGGCGGCGGACCTCTCTCCGACCTCGGTGCGCATCAGATCGACATGTTCAACTGGATGTATGAGTCCACCCCGGTGTCGGTCATCGCCTCAGGCGGTGTGGATTACTTCGATGGCACGGAAGGCCGCCCGAAATTCGAGCTGCCCGACAACATGATGTGCATCTACGAATTCAAGACTCCTGCTGGTGCTCTGCGCGCCTACTATCAGGTGCTGACCACCACGGGTTCCCAAGGTGCGTATGAAAAGCACATGGGCATCGGTGGCACGGCGATCATCTCCGAACTCGACACGAACGGCAACCAGCTCTACGCCGAACCCGGCCAGGACTGGGAGGCGTACGCCTTGGGTGAGAACCCGCCGATCATGAAGGCGGCGGACAAGGCGAAGAACAAGTTCTGGGAACATCCCCGTGACTGGGAAAAGCCGAAGGCTCCTTCTTACGGTGCCGTCAGCGTGGCCGACGTGCGCGAGAGCAAGGCCCTTTCCCAATGGGAGCTGGCCCGCAAGCTCAAGGTCAAGCCGCACACGCCGCATATCGCGAACTTCATCGAAGCTGTGCAGGCCAAAGACCCTGCGCACCTCACCTGCAACGTCGAAGCGGCCTTCCGGTCCTGCGTCACGGTGCTCAAGGCCTACGAAGCCACCGCTGCGGGCGGCAAGTACATCTTCAAGCCTGAAGACTTCCAGGTGTGATCTGCCGCGGAAATTCAACATTCACTCAACCTCCAGCCAAGTTCCCCATGAAAAACACCCTCCACATCCTGACGGGCCTCGCGCTCGCCCTTAGCCTTGCCTCCTGCGGCAAGAAAGAAGAAACGAAAGCCGCCGCAGCAGCAGCCCCCGCAGCTCCTGCGGGTGATCTTGTCGAGATCGCGCTCGAGTTCCCGAAGCCCATGTTCATCGGCACCCCGGTGCCTGCTGAGCTGCCGAACCTTGAGAAGGCCGACCCGAGCAAGGTGATCAAGACCATCATGGTCCCGAAAGGCACCACGAATCTTGCCAAAGGCAAGACCGTCACCAGTTCTGACAGTGCACCGATCATCGGTGAACTCAGCCTCGTGACCGACGGCGATGCCGACGGTGCTGACGGTTCCTTCGTGGAACTGATGCCCGGCAAACAGTGGGTGCAGATCGATCTCGGCGCGGAGTCGAACATCTACAAGATCGCCATGTGGCACTACCACAAGCAGGCTCAGGCCTACATCGACGTGGAAGTGCAGGTGTCCGATGATCCTGAGTTCAAGGCGGGTGTCACATCCCTGTTTAACTCCGACCATGACGACACCTCCGGCATGGGCAAGGGCAGCGATCCAGCCTACGTGGAAACCAACCATGGTCGCGTCATTGATGCCAAGGGCATCAAGGCCCGCTATGTGCGCCTCTGGAGCAATGGCAACACGAGCAACGACATGAACCACTACTGTGAAGTTCAGGTCTATGGCACGCCTGCCAAGTAAGCTGGGCTGACAGAACTGATTGAATTACAACCGCCGTGCAGGAGACTGCACGGCGGTTTTTTGTACTGAATGGCGTGGAGGGGACTCCTGAACAGCGAACTGATGGTAAATCTGCAAGGTCGGTGGTGGAACGGAACGGTAGGATCGAGGACGAGTTCGAGTAGGAGGACGAGGACGATTCAGAGGGCGGCGCACGATGAGGTGATCACACGTCCACGACTTTGCCGGCCTTGGCTTGGGTGGCCTGCCATTCCTGGTAGCGCTCGAGTTCGCGCTGAACGAGTTTCAAACAGAAGGCGACGACGGTGGCATCGTCGAGATAGCCGACGCCGACAATGACGTCTGGGATGACATCTGCGGGATTGAGCACGTAGAGCAAGGCCAGGGACACTGCGCTGATGGCCCAATAGGGTATCTCGCGGTAGGATCCCGCCCAGTAGTCCTTCACCATGCTGAGCATGATCTTCGTTTGTTCGAACACTTTTTTGAGCTTGGGCAGC
>JAPLUN010000603.1 GCA_026397715.1 Verrucomicrobiota bacterium | reverse complement strand
CTTGCTGTTGCTGTTGTTGTAGAAGCCGTTGGCGTGCGAGTACTTGCCGGTCTGAATCACCGCACGGCTCGGGCCGCAGATGGAGTTCGTCACGAGGCAGCGGTCGAAACGCATGCCTTCCTTCGCGATGCGGTCCATGTTGGGCGTTTCAAGCAGCTTGCGGTGATCGCCATAGCAGCTCATCGCCTGATAGGCCAGGTCATCGCAGAAGATGAAGACAATGTTCGGCGGCTGCGCGGCGCTGGCGGCAGACGCGAGCAAGAGTGAGGCAAGTAGAGGGCGAATCATGGTAGGGTACAAGGCTGACTGTCTAACGCGGGACTGCCGGACGCTTTTCAAAAGATTCAGCCCGCATGCCCCATGGCGGCAGCCATGAGTTTTTCCTGCGTGGCTTCGCTGCGTGTGAAGGAGCCACCGATGCGGCCGGCGTTGAGCATGAGGATGCGGTCGCTCATGCCGATGAGCTCCGGCAGTTCGCTGGAGACGAGGATCACCGCTTTGCCTGCGGCAGTGAGCTGGTTGATGATCTCATAGATTTCCAGCTTGGCTCCCACATCGATACCGCGTGTGGGCTCATCGAGAAGAATGACCGTGGGTTCCGTGAGCAGCGCTTTTCCCAGCACCACCTTTTGCTGATTCCCACCGGAGAGCTTGCCCACGATTGCTTCGAGCCCGGTCGCTTTGACTCGAAGCGAGTCGAACATGCTCTGATTGCGCCGGATCTCCGCATTGCGTTGGATGAATCCGCCACGCACGACGCTGGCCAGGGAAGACAACGAGAGATTGAAGCCAATCTCCTGCTCCAGATGCAGGCCGGAGCGGCGGCGATCTTCTGAGGCCAGCACCAGGCCGCGCTGGATGATCGTTTCTGGCGTGAGGCGGCTGATAGTCTGGCCATTCAGCTCCACGCTGCCGGAAACATGGCGGCCCCAGGCACCGAAGAGATGCATGAGCAGTTCCGTGCGGCCTGCGCCCATGAGTCCGCCAATGCCCAGCACTTCGCCGGCGCGCAGTTCAAAGCTGATGTCGTGCAGCCTCTCGCTGCCGGTTTCGGCGTCAGTCACGCTCAGTGAATGCACGCGCAGAATCACTTCTCCGGGCTGGCTGGTGCGGCGGGGGAAGAGATCGCCGATCTCGCGGCCCACCATGTGGCGGATGACTTCTGCCTTGCTGGTGTCAGCGGCGTTTTTCGTGCCCACGGTCGAACCATCGCGCAGGACCGTGATGCGATCTGCAATGCCAAAGACTTCGTCGAGTTTGTGAGAGATGTAGACGCTCGCGATGCCGCGCTGGCGGAGATCGCGCAGGATGTCGAGCAGGATCAAAACCTCGTGCTCGGCCAGTGCCGCGGTCGGTTCATCGAGAATCAAAATCTTCGAGTCCTTGGCCAGCGCCTTGATGATCTCCACGAGCTGCTTCTGTCCCACGCCCAGCGTGCGCACGGGCGCTGCGGGATCGAGATCAACCATGAAACGGTTCAGCAGCACCTGCGCTTCCTGATGCATGCGCGGCCAGTCGATGAAGGCCCCCCAGCGGCGTGGCTCACGGCCCAGGAAGATGTTCTCCGCCACCGTCATCTCCTCAACGAGCGCCAGTTCCTGATAAATCACCGCCAGTCCGGCCTTCTCCGCATCTTTGATCGTTTCAAACCGCGCTTCAGTTCCGTTCACCTCGAAGGAACCTTCGTAGCTGCCATGTGGATGAATGCCGGAGAGCAGCTTGATCAGCGTGCTTTTGCCCGCGCCGTTTTCACCACACAGCGCATGGATTTCGCCTTCGCGAAGATCAAAGGACACATCCTTGAGGGCGGTGACGCCGGGGAAGCGTTTCGTGATGTTTTGAGCACGTAAAATCATGGCTGGGAGGATTGGAACACTTCGTTCTCCTTGCGGAAACCGTCCTTAACAACGGTCTCGCGCAGATTCTCCTTCGTGACAGAGATGATATCCAGCAGAACGGAAGGCACGTCAGTCTTGCCGTTGGCAACCGCATCACGCGCGATGACGGGTTGGCGGCGTGCCAGTTTTAGCGCGAGTTCCGCCGCCTGCGTCGCGATGCTTTGGATCGGCTTGTACACCGTCATGGCCTGCGTGCCCTGGGCGATGCGCTGGCAGGCCGCGAGGTCGGCGTCCTGACCGGTCACGATGATTTTCCCGGCCAGTCCCTCTTCGGTAAGCGCCTGGATGGCTCCGCCGGCGGTTCCGTCATTGCTGGCCAGGATGGCGTCGAAGTTTGGGCCGTTTTTGGTGATGGCGGCATTGGTGATCTTTTTGGCGCTTTCGGGCTTCCAGTCCTCCGCCCAGTCTTCAAAAATCACCTCGACTTTGCCGGCGGCGATAAGCGGTTGGAGGATGTTGTCCTGCCCCCGCTTGAAGAGCTTGGCGTTGTTGTCCGTTTTCGCGCCATAGATGCGGATGAGGCGCAGCTTGCCGCCGACGGTGATGCGATCCGCGAGGAACTTCGCCTGCAGTTCGCCGACCTTCACGTTGTCAAAGGTCAGGTAGAGATCCAGATCGCAGTCCGTGATGAGCCGGTCATAAGACAGCACGGGGATGCCTGCCTGATGCGCGAGATGGACGGCCTTGGCCATCGCCGCGCCATCATGTGGAATGATGACGAGAGCATCGACCTTTTGCGTGATGAGGCTCTCGACATTCTGCAACTGAACGGCGTCATTGCTGTTCGCGGACTGCACCAGTACATCGGCTCCTGCCGCCTGCGCTTTGGCGGTGAAAAGATCACGGTCCACCTGCCAGCGTTCTTCCTTGAGCGTGTCCATGGAAAGGCCGATGAGCGGTCTCTGCCTTGCCGCCGTGACGCCCGCGCCACCGCGAGCGATGACCAGGCCGATGACGACGCTCAGGGCGCAGGAAACGAGAACAAGCAGGATGCGGGCGGGCATGCCTGCTGTTTTAGCGAATTCAGCCTCGCAGTGCAAGCGTCCCGCTCGCAGTTTGGAAATACAAACCGGACAGTCGTCCTACTTGGCCTTTTTCGCGGGCGCTTTCTTTGCAGCGGCCTTCTTGGCCGGAG
>JAPLUN010000230.1 GCA_026397715.1 Verrucomicrobiota bacterium | reverse complement strand
AGCTCTGAGATGTACAGGCCGCTCTTGCCCTGCCGGTTGAACTTCCAGGGCGAGGCCATGAGCTTCGCCGTGCCATAGCGTCCGGCTGCCGAGGGCGCCCCTTTCCCGTTGTCCGCGATAAGCTTCGGCTTGTAATCAAACGTGTCCACATGCGAGGGCGCGCCCTGCATGCAGAGAAAGATCACATGCTTTGCACGAGGTGCGAAATGCGGTGCTTTCGGTGCCAGCGGTCCCGTGGCGGCCTGCGGATTGGCGCGCAGCGCCTGCTGCTGTGCCAGTGCGGCAAAGGCCAGGTAGCCGAAGCCGTTGGAACTGGTCTTCAAAAACTCGCGCCGGGAGAATGGGGTCGTGTTCATGATGTAGGAGGTGCTTTAATTGAGGTAACGAAACTCGGCGCTCGCGATCAGGCTCTGGCAAAAGGCGGACAGCGCGGCAAAATCCGCCTGTGCCTTCGCCTCTTTGCTGGTGCCTTTGTCCTTCGCAATCTGCTGGGGAAAGCGCATCCAGAAATTGCTGATCGCAGCTTTCTCCTGCGCCGTGGGTTCACGGCAAACGCATCCGCCGCGCTCTGTGCCTGCGGGTTGTTCATCAGGTACAGGCTCTGCGAAGGCACGTTCGTGGTATCGCGATCCCCATTCACCAGACTCGCATCTGGATAATCAAAGACCGAGAGCATTTCAGGAATCTGATCGCGAATGATCGGAATGTAGATCGAACGATAGGTGTAGGCCTTGCCCGACAGCTCGCCGCGGAAAATCGAGAGCAGTCCCTGACGACCTTCACCTGCGCGAGCCACAGGAGAACCATCCACCGGGTACAAATTCAGCGATCCGCTCACCGCGAGCATCGCATCGCGGATCGCCTCCGCCTCCAGCCTGCGCTGGTTCATGCGCCAGTGCCACTTGTTGTCGGGATCGACGGCATAGTTGGCCGCATCGTAGCCTGAGCCCATCTGGTAGGCGCGGCTCATCATGATCTCACGGATCAGCTTTTTCACCGACCAGCCGTTCTCCATGAACGAGACCGCTAGGTGGTCCAGCAATTCAGGATGAGACGGCTTCTGGCCCATCGTGCCAAAGTTGTCCGGCGTAGGTACGATGCCGCTGCCCATCAGTTTCAACCACACGCGGTTCGCCATCACACGTGCCGTGAGCGGATTGTCCTTCGAGGCGATCCAGTAGGCCAGATCGAGCCTGCCGCTGCCGCTTTGCGGGCTGATGTTCAGCGGCTCGCCTTTGGCGCACAGCACCTCCACCAGTCCACGTGGCACCACATCGCCGGGCTGCTTGATGTCGCCACGGATGAGGATCGGGCTGTTGAACGGCACTGACCGATCCATAACACCCATGGCCAGCGTGCGCGGTGTGCCATCTTCATAGAACAGGTCCACGTCCGCCTTCACCTCTTCCGCACGATCACGCGCACCACGGATGCGCAGGAAGCTCGCCGCACCCGCCTTCTCGCGATCCTGCTGACGCATGGCAAAAACTTCCTTCTGCGCTTCGGCGGCGGCGGTTTTCGCCCGCTCATAGTTGCTCTTGAGTTCTGCCACTTCAGACGGCGAAATCTTCGCCAGGGAGGCCGTCTGCCCGGCTGTACGATCCAGCTCGATCAGGCCAGCGGGGTTGTTGTTCTGCAGTTGTTCATACGTGCCAAACAGCGTCTCGCTGCTCAGGAAGATGCCCGCCAGCGCGTAGTAGTCGCGCTGCGTCACGGGATCAAACTTGTGATCATGGCAGCGTGCGCAGGCCAGCGTCAGTCCCAGCATCGACTGCGACACGGCATCGATCTGCTCATCGACCACATCCATCGAGAACTGGCGGCGGTCACGGTTGTTGTGTCCCTTGGAACCAATCGCCAGAAAGCCTGTGGCCACGATCTTGTTCGCCTGATCGCGCTTGCCTTCAAACTTCAGCAAGTCGCCCGCGATCTGCTCCTTGAGGAACTGGTCATAGGGCTTGTCCTTCTTGAACGACTCAATGACGTAGTCGCGGTAGCGCCACGCATGCGGGTAGAGCACATTCACCTCCTTGCCGCTGCTCTCCGCATAGCGCGCCACATCCAGCCAGTGCCGTGCCCAGCGTTCGCCATAACGTTCAGAGTCCAGATACATGTCGATGACGCGCTTCACCGCTTCGGGCGACTGATCGGTGACAAACGCCTTCACCTCATCCGGCGTCGGCGGCAGCCCCGTCAGGTCAAAGGCAATGCGGCGGATCAGTGTGGGCCGGTCCGCATCCCGCATGGGGTGCAGCCCGTTGGCTTCGATGCCTGCCAGCACAAAGGAGTCGATCTCCGTCTTCGCCCAGCCTTCCGTTTTCACCGCAGGAGACGCAGGCTTCACCGGCTTTTGAAACGCCCAGTGCTTGCGCCCTTCATCCATGTCGATCACCCGCTTGCCACCGCCCGCATTCACCACCTGGTTTTCACGCGGGTCCGGCGCCCCCATCTCGATCCACTTCTTGAAGTTCGCGAGCACATCGTCCGGCAGCTTCTGCTTCGGCGGCATCTGCATGTCCTCATTTTTCCAGGTCATCGCCTCATAAACGCTGCTCTGCGCGATGTTGCCCGGCGTCACGCCCGGATGCCCCGACTCCCCGCCCAGCAGAGTCGCCTGCTTGGTGTCCAGTGTGAGCCCGCCTTTGACCTTGGAAGATTCCGCAGAGTGGCACTTGTAGCAGGACTGCACCAGCACCGGCCGGATGTTCTTCTCAAAGAACTGCAGTTGATCCGCAGGAATGCCAGCATGCGCCGCCTCGGTGGCGTCAGCGGCGCGCAGGGCCATGGGAGCAAGCAGAAAAATGGAGAAGGTCAGAGTCTTCATGGGAAGTTGAAGCGGAAGACTGCGTGTAACACCCTGATCATAAAAAGGTTTCTCCAAAGCTGCACCTGCCTGCCACCACCGCTGAAACTCCCTGTCTGCGAGAGCCGTTAGCTCCATCTCCCGTTTCTTTCCAGCCCACCTTACTCCTCATGCGCCATTTCATCGCCTCCCTGCTGCTCGTTTCCTCCATCCACGCGGCGGAACTCGTCATTCCAGACAACGTCACCTTTACCCGCGACATCGAATTTTCCAACCCCGACAACCAGCATCTGCAGGTGAATTTGGCGCAGCCGAAAGAAGGGAAAGGCCCCTTCCCTGCCGTGGTCTGCATCCATGGCGGCGGCTTCCGCGCTGGCAAGCGCGAGGGCTATGACAAGCTGCTGCTCACGCTCGCCCAGCATGGCTATGTGGCCATCACCGTCACCTACCGACTGGCACCGGCCTACAAGTTCCCCGCCGCCGTGCACGACTGCAAGGCCGCCGTGCGCTGGCTGCGGGCGAACGCCTCCAAATATCACGTGGACCCCGCGCGCATCGGTGCCATGGGCGGCTCTGCGGGCGGCCATCTGGCGCAGTTTCTCGGCGTCACCGCCGGCGTCCCTCAGTTTGAAGGCGAAGGGAATCTGGAGCAAAGCAGCGCCGTGAACTGCGTGGTCAATTTCTATGGCCCCAGCGACTTCACCAAGAGCTACGACAAAAGCGTGGACGCCAAGGACGTGCTACCGCTCTTCTTCGGCGGCGATCTCAGCACCAAGCGCAAGGAGCACATCATCGGCAGTCCTCTCTATTGGGTGACGCCCAATGCCGCCCCCACACTCTGCCTGCATGGCACGGCGGATGAATACGTCGCCTATGAGCAGGCCACCTGGATCGTGGAAAAACTCAAGGCCGCCACGGTGGAAGCCGAACTCGTCGGTTTTGAAGGCGCAGGCCACGGCCTGAAAGGCGTGCCTCCTGAAAAGACCGAGCAGCTCATGCTGGCCTTTTTCGACCGCCATCTCAAGCCTGTGACGGCACCCTAGCTGCTTGCAGATTGAATTTGCAATGCTTTGATCAACCATGAAAACTCGCGCTTTTCTAAGTAAAAAAGCCAAGTTAGTGTCGAATTTCGCAGGTTCATTTTTTTAATTAATCCCTACCAATGATGCAACAGGCAAGAATGAACGGCAACCACAGCTCACTCTGCATTTTAAACTGCATCACCGGGGAACGTTCCCGATTTGACGGCGGAACCTTTGTGATCGGCGCCGGGCCGCATTCCGACCTGAAAATGAACTCTCCGCAGTGCCCCCAAGTGCTGTGTAAGGTGACAAAAACCGGCGACGCCATGGAATTTCAGTTCAGCTGCCCGGTGCTGGTGAACGGGTCTGAAACGACTTTTTTCAGCGCCATGCCCGGAGAGGAGCACACCATGACAGGAGCCGGGCAGTTGCTGGCTTTCAAATACAGCCCCCAGCCAAGCACCTGGATGGCTCTGGGGAACGACAACTCATGGTTTGTTTACAACAGTGAGCAGCATGACTGGAACGGCCCCTTCGGCCCGGAGTTTTTGAAAACCTGGCTGGGCCAGTTTTCCGCCAACGCCCGCAAGCGGCTGGTGTTAATCCCGAACGGAATGGAGCAAATGGGCTTTCATGTTCACGATTCCGTGGAGATCCTCAAAATACCACCTCCCATGACCCCGCCAGCCGAAAAAACCGCGTGGTATGACCGCTACAGCTCCCTGCCGGAAGAACCTGCCGAAACAGCTTCCTCTCGTGCTCGTTCTCATGAACCAGCGATGGAGGCCGCAGAAGTGAACAGCGAATACGGCGAATTCACCTGCCCGATCTGCTGGTTCAAATTTGACCGGGGCGATGCGATGAACATCGCCGTTCACAACAGCCTGCGGGGTGATCCCATGCTCGGCGATGAAGCCATGCAGCGCTTCCACGCCACGCGCTTCAATGACCGGGGGCAGGCGCTGGATGCCATGGGCCTGTCCACCTCCGACCTCGCCTGCCCGCACTGCCGCCGCAAGCTGCCACCGGGATTCCTCGACCTGCCCCATCACATCTTTTCCATCGTCGGCGCGCCTTCTTCAGGCAAATCGTACTACCTCAGCGTGCTGATCAAAATCCTGCAGAGCACCTTGTTTCAGAATTTTGGCATCACGTTCCGGGATGCTGATCCCTCGGAGAACGTTATCCTCACGCAGATGAAGACGCAGTTGTTTTCCTCTTCGTCACCGGAGGATGCCTTCCTGGCTAAAACCGATCTGGAAGGAGCGCTCTATGAGACCCTGCCACGCCAGGGGCGCAAGGTCCGCCTGCCCAAGCCCTTCATCTTTAAACTGTCCCATCCCGACACACCGGACAACGGCTTCTCCGTGGTCTTTTATGACAATGCGGGCGAGCATTTCGAACCAACCCGCAACAGCGCGGACTCGCCCGGCGCCCAGCACATCGCGGTGGCCTCAGGCATTTTCTTTCTCTTCGATCCACTGCACAACACCGAGTTCCGCGCCATGATGACAGGCGTCACGGATCCGCAGATCAAGACGCACCGCATCGATCAGCAGGATGTCATCCTCGCTGAAACGGAAGTCCGCATCAAAAGCCTGCTCGGGCTGGACTCCCGCCAGCGCGTCTCCACACCGTTCGCGGTGATGGTGGGCAAGTATGACACCTGGGCCTCTTTGCTGGGAGATGAGCCCCTGCTGCCGGTCATTGAGGATGGCGTGGTCAGGCTCGACCACATCAAAACAAACTCCAAGCGGGTGCGCAATCTCATGGTGCGCATCTGTCCTTCCATCGTGGCCAATGCCGAGGCCATCTCCTCCAATGTGTGCTACTTCGCCGTCAGTCCGCTGGGCTCTTCCCCGGTGGAGTTTCTTGACCGGGAAGGCACGCCCCGCATCGGCCCGGATCCGAAGCAGCTCAATCCCCGGCATGTGGAGGCGCCCACGCTCTGGGTCCTGTCGCAGGCGACGCCTGAAATGATTCCCTCCACCTCCGCGAACTGATCCACATGGCCTGGCAGCTCATTTACACTAGTGCCCCCCGCTTGATCGAAGCAGGCCGCACCGGATTCGGCACCGTGGCCAGACATCGGGCCGTCAGCGGCATGCTTGCAGCAACGGTGGAACGCTTCAGCCAGTTTGCGCGTCTACCGGGTCACGATCCCCGCCGCGTGGTCCACGCTCACCGCATCCTGACGGTGGGCCCAAGCACTTATCATGTGCTGAGCTGCCTGCAGGACGCCGGCTCTGACTACACCGGCCGCACCAATCACATCGCCCATCACCTCATCGCCGAACCTCGGGAGATTCGCGCCCTCTCTGCAGCAGGGCTGACAACGGCGGATGTGCTGCGCTCCATGGCGTGGCGCACCTCATGGACCGAAGGCCCGCGTTACCTCGATCCATCCGAGGAGATCAACCTGTCGTCCTTCGCCAGTTCTGCCTCGCACGCCTGGGCCTCCGTCTCCGGCAATCCCGCCTCAGCCGGCATCCTCTGGTCCCGTGAAGCAGATAGAGGCTGCTATCTCATCCTACCTTCTGGCATCAGTGGCCTGGAGCTTTTCCACGAATCGTTGCTGGTGGAGCCTTCTCAGTCTTGGCAGACCCGCTTCACCACCTGCCTGGAGCCCAATGACGATGTAGCGGACTTCCGCTGGATCGCGCTCTCATCCTCCTCCCCCATGCGCGGACAGGTGGAGACAACCAGCCGCCTC
This sequence comes from Verrucomicrobiota bacterium, assembly GCA_026397715.1. Lineage (GTDB taxonomy): Bacteria > Verrucomicrobiota > Verrucomicrobiia > Verrucomicrobiales > Verrucomicrobiaceae > Prosthecobacter. The sequence continues at coordinate 5,752 of JAPLUN010000230.1, read as the reverse complement.
GTTCTTGATCTCACCTCTCCCGCCACCCTGCCCGAGCCGCCGCAACATGAGGCTCCTCCGCCGGCCCTTGAAACAGTGAGCACGGCAGCACCGGGGCCAGCACCACGCCCCCCAGCATCGGTTTATGAACCCATGCGTTCGTCAGGTGCCGCGTCACCTCCCGTCAGCCCCATGGGTGCATGGTCGCCCGAGCCCCGCCGCAAAGCTGCAAAATCAAACAAGAGCTTCATCGGCATCTCTCTCATCATTGCCGCCGTCATGATCGTTGTCGTGGTGGGCGCACTGCTGCGGCAGAACAACCTGCAGGAGCAGGCGCGTGCGGACTATGAACAAAAAATCGCCAGCACCTGGAAAAATCATCAACTCGTCCTCAACGACACACGCAAGCTGCTCGAAGAGCAGCCCGACATTGAAGAAGGAACGGCGCTGCTAAAGTCACACGAAGACTTTTTCCGCATCATGAAGCAGATGCTGAAGCAGCCGGGCACTTCCATCGAACTCCCCTTGCCCGCACATACCGAGGACGATCTCAAAGATCTCAAAAAGCTGCTGGAAGAATGGGTGGAACTGCATGCCAGCCCCTGGACGAAGCTGCAATCCGGCCAGACCAAAGTGACGGCGTTGGACATCCTTGAGTCCTACCGCAAATGGCAGGACTCACGCAATGCCACATGGAAGCAGCTGACCCAATCTCTGAGCCTGCAAGAGATTCCGCCACCCGGCGAAGAACTGGTTCAATCACTGAAGGACGCAGCCAAGGAAGTGCTGCGCCAGGCGGAGCCGGCACGCGATACCCGCACGCAGTGGGAAGAAGTGTTTAAACTACCTGGAGATCCGAAGAACAGCACCGTTCTCGAAGTTCAGCAATGGCTGAAGCTTTGGGCAGCACTGGGCGATGCAGGCCCCCAGTCCCACGCCACAGCGCAAACTGCCGCCTCCAACAAATCACTGCCAGAATGGCTGCGCGCCAAAGCTGCAGGATTAAAGCAGCAGCCTGACAAAAAAAACGAACCCAAGATGGCGGTCAAGACTGACGAGCCACGCAGTCAAGTGGCGCCAAAACCGGTGATCCTGATCGAGGATGCGGATGCTGTCTCAGCCACAAATCACATCTATCTTTGCCTGCTCCAGCCCAACGAAGATCCGACGGGCAAAATCGCCGGACTGAAGGTCTCTGACGAAATGCAGTTGTTTGTCGGCAGCGCCTGGGCATCGCATTCGCCTCCTGATGGAAAAACCGAGCCCAAAGAGGGCGAATTGAAGAAGTGGCCGTCGGTCAGCCTGGAAGGCGATGAGCAGCTCAAGTTCGGCATCTCCTTGTTTGCAAAACTGAACGAAATGATCGTGTTTTCCAAGGACGGCAAACTGACCGCCATTCCTGAAGAACTCGGCAAATCGCCCGAGGGCGTAAGGATCGTGGCACGCAGCAAGGAGGGCACCAAAGTTCTCTTTGATCTTCGCGTCTTCAAATCATCCGCAGGCAAGCCAGCTCTTCTGCCTTTCGTCTTGAAGGCCTCTTTGCTTGAGTCACCTGAAATGGTCGAATCGCCAGAACTGGGAGCGCTGCTCAATCGTCTTCCGAGTATTCATGCAACATTCCAGTTCAAGCTGCGCCCGCCGCTGAATCTCGAAGAGTCCTGGGATGCAACTCTGCAGGATGGAAAATGGATCCTCTCGCAGAAACAGCTCACTTCCGTCCAAAATACCCAGGCCATGACACTTCTGGCAAACCAGATTCAGGCCCTCCTTTTCGGAATAAAAAGCCTGCAAAACCATAAAAGGGAGCTCCTTAAAAACCAGTCCGGTTCTGAGGCAAAGCAATCTGGTTCTGAATCAAAACTCAAACAGTATGATGACGGAATCGCTGCAAAGGAGAGTGAATTGGCCGAGGCCAGGCAAAAACTGGCCGCCTTAATAAAGACCAAAGAACTGCCCAAGCCCAGCCTGCCTTCAGGCGAATTCACACTTTATGCCTCACCCAAGGCAGGAACTGAGATCGACATCTGCAAAGTGCAGATTGTGCCTTCAGCCAAATCTCCAGCAACACCCACGAACTAACCGTGAAACCTCTCACTCAAGCCATCGAGGCCATCCGCGCCGCCCTCAAAGAGGAGGTGCCACCATCCGCCGTCGAAGATGCCGCCATCCTCTACGCGCAGCTCTGCTCGGATGTGGAGCGTCGGCTGGACCTAGTCGCAACCATGCTGCAAAAAGGCAGTGACTACCAGGCCCTGCAGGTGGCCGAAGAAGATCCGCCGCTGCTGGATCTCGCCGCATCCGTGAGTTTCGGCGAAGAAAAGAACTGGCAGATCTACTGCGAAGCACACGGGCTGAAGGTGGCCGCGCGCGTGGACCTCCGCATCATTCAGGATCTTGAGTCCCTCTATTCCAGAGGCATCTCCGCCAATCATCCGCTCTACAAAGACTTTCGCGCAGCGGTGCTCTCACGCGATGACGCGAAGTCTCTGCGCATCGTCAAAACCATCCTCAAGCTCAACCCGCAGGACGACAACGCCCGCAAGGAACTCCAGCGTCTGGAGAACAAGGCGCTGCAGGAAAAAATCGACCTGCTGCGTGAGGCGCTGAAGACGGATGACGAAGAACGCATCGCCACGCTCACGGAGGACATCAAGGCCGCCGCCCCTCCATCCAAGCTGGAACGCCTGGATGTCTTTGAGCAGGGGGAGAACATCCGTCAGGCACTCCGCCGCAGGCAGGCGGAGGCCCGCGTGCCAGACATGCTCAGCACCATGAAGATGCTCAAGGCCGAGGGCAGATGGCGGCAGGTGGGGCAGATGCTGAGTGTGGTGAACGCCATGTTCAAGGAGCACGGATTCACGCCCTCCGATGCAGCGCAAAAAGCCACCTTGGAGGACCTGACTCAGTTCCATCAAAAAGAAAGGGCTGCCGATGAAAAGCAGCGCAACTTTGACCGCACGCTCAAAAGCTTTCTCGTCTTTGTGGAGGAGGTGGAAACCCGCCTGCTCACGGGGGCGGGCGTCACGTTTGAAGAGATTGCCGGCAAGGATGAAAGCTTCATCAAGCGCTGGAAGGAGTTGGAAGGCTATCAGCTGCCGGTGGCCGCTGACTCGCTGCAGCGTCTGCGCACGGCTGGCCAGGAACTGCGGCACAAGCTGGAGCGCATGCAGCGCACCAAACGTGCGGGGAACATCGCGCTGGCCGCTGCCGCACTGGTGCTGCTCTGCGGCATTTCCGCCATCAGTCTGCATGCCTGGAAGGCCTGGACGCTCACGCAGGAACTCGCCTCGTATCAGGCCAAGGAAAACTACAGCGCCGCAGAAAATCTGATCAAGAAACTGCGCGGCGAAGAGTAGCTCAACTCGTCAGGCAGCTCAGCGATGCCGAAGCCTTGGTGAAACAACTGGGAGGCGATGTGGCTGCCGAGCCGAAAAACCGCCTCGCAGCCCTGAAGACCAAGGCGGATCTTCACCTCGCGACCGTCCTGAAAAAACTTGTCACCAGCACCTCCACAACCCTGGCCAAGCTCGAAAAGCGCGACGCCGCCGAGCTTTCGCACGAGAAGCTGTCGGCCAATGTCAGCACCAGTTGCACGGCCATCGACAAGGAGCTGCTGCCCCTCGAAGCCCTTCTCAAGCCCGAGGTGCCGGCGCTGGCCTTCCCGGCGGATCTGGAGACGCGGATTCACGCCCTGCGCCAGCGGCTGGGCACCTATCAGGATGATCTGCGCACCTTCGCCGCCATCCGCAAAGAAACAGCCGGCGCGACCTCGCTGGACGACTACCGCAAGGCCATCACCAAGTGGCAGACCGTCAAGTTTGCCGAGGCCGCCCCTTCACTCAAAATGCTCGACACCCTGCCGTCCGAAAAAGCCTTTCAGGCCGCCCTCTTCACGGGTGGCGACAAGGACCTGCTCCAGGCTGTTCTCGATGACAAGTCCAGGCACTACATGGCACCCGACACACTGCTCGAAGCGGAACTAAAAATGATCCTCTCCCTTCTGCACAACGAATATTTAAACAACATTTTCGAGAGCAGCGTGATTCATTATTCCAGCAAAAAGAGCGGCGGCACCATCTGGTCCATGGGCAAACCTGAAGCGACGATCATTGGGAGCTCCAATCGCTGGAACGCCAAATTCTACGAACCCGACCCGACTCAAACGGCGGTCCTGTTTATTCAGCACAGCTTCACCCGCGCCGGAGAGGTGGGTGAATATCAGGGGGATGCCATCGCCACCACCCGCCTGAGTCAGACCAGCGACTTCATGAACTCATTGGATATCGGACGCATCAGTGACGAAAAAGGAGAGCACGTGCTCAAGCCTCTCCTGGAAGTCTGTGACAAGCTGGTGCTGGACACCCATGGCAGCCCCATCGCCAAAGCGTACGTCCTGCTCAAGCTTGAAGACATGATGCATCTGAGGCCGCGTGAATGGGGGTTGCTGCACTGCCCGTCCTTGCAGCAGGATCTGCAAGTTTTGCATCAAACTCTCGGCACCACGCCACTGCGCAGCGAAGACTGGCTCGTGCCGGAAATGCAGGAGAAATGGCTGACACCGCTCGCCGCCTTTTTCAAATCTTTGAAATCGCGCGCCTATCTGCGGGAGGCGCTCGCCCACCGGAACTACCTGCGCGCTGCCACGGCCGCCGGATTGAAATTTGCCGGTTATGTGGAGACCGATCTGTCTCTTGTCCTCAACTCACAGGGCCGCACCGCGGGTGAGTTGTGGATGATCAGCAGAGAAAATGGCAAGCCGCTCCTCGTGTCCAATCCAGCTGCTGGAAAAGCCGCGTCAGACACGCCCAAAGCGATCGTGGCCTCCGCCTCCGTTCCTCTCAGCCCCGTGTTCTTCGTGACCGCAGACCGGCGGGCTCTGCTGCAGCAGTATCAACAAGCTCTTTCCTCCACCGGAGTCGATCTCAAGCCGCTCCCTGCTGAATCCCTCTTCCTAACCAACCCCTGATATGAGCAACACAACCTATTCTCTGGAGTGGCGCGGCACTGTGAAGTCCGGCCTCACCTATGAAGACATTGAGGCCGGACTCGTCACGGGTGATTTGCACACCTTGTATAAGATCCAGGTGAACGGCAGACGGCTCGTGCTGCGGGACTTCGTGGAGCAGCAGCGCCCCCTGCTCGCTCCGCCTCCTGTCAGGAATCTCCCGCCGCCGCCTCCATTGCCGCAGCTAGCCGGCGCTCCCCTGCCACGACCAGATCTGCAGTCAGCCGCACCGCCCCCGCCGCCCTTGGGCAAGGCCGTCCCTTCATCTCTGCCGCTGCCCAGCCTGTCCGCTGGTGGCAAGGCAGCGAAACCCGTCTGGTTCTGGCCGACCGTCATCCTCTCTTCCACAGTTTGCATTCTGCTCGCCGTCGTGTTTGCCTACATGTCGGCCACTGCACCCACACGTTCAGGCAGTTCTTCGGGCAGCACGCACACCACCGAAACCAAACCCGAGGGAAAGCCCGGCCAGGTGAAATTTCGACCGGCCTCCGTCACAGGCAAGGAGTTCTACCCCAGTGCTCTCATATCCACGGCCACCGTGGATTGGAATGGCGATGAGCAGTCTGCGGAAGACAAAAAAACCGACGAAGACGCACAAATACGCAAAAACCAGGTGCCCATCTATGGTGACGAAAATGGCTGGCTGGGCATTGATATGGAGGGGCTGCAAAAGGGGGCGAAGGTCCGCATCGAAATAAAGGCCGACGGCTTTATGAAGCCGTCCAAATGGCAGGGGACCATCACCACATTGGGCCAGGATGGCCGTGC
>JAPLUN010000549.1 GCA_026397715.1 Verrucomicrobiota bacterium | reverse complement strand
ATAATGACATAGCGGGCATTGAGTTCCCGTCCGCCCCCAACCCTTTCGCATGTCCATCCACGTCGCCCTTCACCACCGCACCAGTTACCGCTACGAGCGACCCATCGAGCTGGGCCCCCAGATCATCCGGTTGCGCCCTGCACCGCATTCCCGCTCTCGCATCCTGAGCTACTCGCTCAAAATCACCCCGGAGAAGCATTTCCTGAACTGGCAGCAGGACCCCCAGTCAAACTTCCTCGCCCGGCTGGTCATTCCGGAAAAAACCAAGGAATTCAGCATCGAGGTGGATGTGGTCGTGGAGATGGCGGTGTTCAATCCCTTCGACTTCTTCCTGGAGCCCGAGGCTGAAAATTTCCCCTTCGACTACGATGCTACGCTGGACCATGAGCTCGCCCCCTTCCTGAAGTGCGGCGAACTCACGCCTAAATTCGCGGAATACTTCACCCAGGTCGAGAGCGAGCTCCTCGCCATGAAACCCTGGCCGCCGCGCACGATTGACGCCCTCGTCACCATCAATCAGCGCCTGTGGAAGGACATCGGTTACACCGTCCGCATGGAGCCGGGCGTTCAGACACCGGAGGAGTCCCTCACCAAGCGCACTGGCTCCTGCCGTGACACCTCATGGCTCATGGTGCAGCTCATGCGCCGTCTGGGCATCGCCGCACGCTTTGTCAGCGGTTACCTGATCCAGTTGAAGCCGGACGTGAAATCCCTCGACGGCCCCAGCGGCACCGAGGTGGATTTCACCGACCTCCACGCCTGGTGTGAGGTCTATCTGCCCGGCGCTGGCTGGGTAGGCCTCGATCCGACCTCCGGCCTCTTCGCCGGGGAAGGGCACATCCCGCTCGCCGCCACCCCAGACCCGGGGAGCGCCGCACCCATCAGCGGCATGGCTGAGCCTTGCGAAACAGAGTTCGAGTTCGAGATGAAGGTGGATCGTATTTACGAGTCACCCCGCGTCACCAAGCCCTACACCGAGGAGCAGTGGGCGGAGATCGAAGCTCTGGGCCATACCCTGGATAAAGAGCTGGAAGCCAACGATGTACGCCTCACCATGGGTGGCGAGCCGACCTTCGTTTCCATCGACGACGCCGAAGGTGCCGAGTGGAACACCGCCGCTGTGGGGCCCATGAAGGCCAAGCTTTCGGACGTCCTGCTCAAACGCCTCAGAGACCGCTTCGCCCCGGGGGCCTTCCTGCACCACGGCCAGGGCAAATGGTACCCCGGCGAATCCCTTCCGCGCTGGTCCTATGGCTGCCACTGGCGCAAGGACGGCCAACCACTGTGGGCCCACCCGCATCTGTATGCCGACATGGAGACAGACTACGGCGTGAACGAGACTCACTCGGCACGCTTCATCCACGCGCTCGCCGAACGCATCGGCTGCAGCACCAAATGGATCATGCCGACGTATGAGGACGCCTTCTACTACCTCTGGCGCGAGCGCAAGCTCCCGGTGAACGTCGATCCGCTCAAATCCAACCTCAAAGACAAGGAGGAGCGCACGCGCCTCGCCAAGGTGTTCGAGGAAGGTCTGGATAAAATCATCGGCCACGTGCTGCCGCTCAAACCGGCGGACAATGGCTGGCAAACCGGCCCCTGGTTCCTTCGTGCCGAGCGCTGCTACCTCGTGCCTGGGGATTCACCCATCGGCCTGCGCTTGCCCTTGGATTCCCAGCCTTGGGTCAAGACCACCGACTATCCCTACCATCACGAGCAGGACCCCATGCAAGACCGCGATCCGTTGCCCTCGCGGCAGCAGTTTGTGCGTGGCATCGCCGGCGTACCGCCCTCCTTCTGGAAAAAACTCGCGCAACGCCGTGGCCCCTCCAGTGCCGAAGGATTGAACGAAGAGATCGGTGAGGAAGATCAGCAGGAAATTGATCCAGCCGCCCAGCCGCCTGCCGTGGGACAGTCCGCCGATCAGGTCGTGCGCACCGCCCTCTGCGTGCAGCCGCGTGATGGCAAGCTCTTCATCTTCATGCCCCCCACCAAGACGCTGGAGGAATACCTCTCCGCTCTGGGTGCCGTGGAGGATGTGGCGCTGGCACTGGATCAGCCCGTCGTCATTGAAGGCTACCCGCCGCCCTTTGACCCGCGCCTCCACGTCCTCAAAGTCACCCCTGACCCGGGCGTGATCGAAGTGAACGTGCATCCCGCCAAGAGCTGGGACGAAATGGTCAACATCACCGAATCGCTCTACGAAGAGGCCCGCCTCACACGCCTCGGCACGGAAAAATTCATGGTCGATGGCCGCCACACCGGCACCGGCGGTGGCAATCACATCGTCATGGGCGCGGAAACGCCCAAGGACAGCCCCTTCCTGCGGCGTCCCGATCTCCTCCGCAGCCTCACCAGCTACTGGCAGAATCATCCGTCGCTCTCGTTCATGTTCGCCGGCATGTTCATCGGCCCCACCAGCCAGAGCCCGCGCATCGACGAAGCGCGCAACGATTCGCTCTACGAACTCGAAGTGGCCTTCAAGGCCGCATCTGAAGCCATGGCAAAGGGCGGAGAGGTGCCACCATGGCTGGTGGACCGCTTGTACCGCAACCTATTCATCGACTCCAGCGGCAACACCCACCGCGCCGAGTTCTGCATCGACAAACTCTACTCGCCAGACAGCAGCACCGGCCGCCTCGGCCTGCTCGAAATGCGCGGGTTTGAAATGCCGCCGCACCCACACATGAGCCTCGCTCAGGCGCTCATGCTCCGCACCCTCATCGCCCGCTTCTGGAAGGAGCCCTACGAGGCGCCGCTCGTGCGCTGGGGCACCGACATCCACGACCGCTGGATGCTCCCTCACTTCGCCTGGAGCGACATCGAGGACGTCTGCCATGACACGCAGCAGGCCGGGTTTGAACTCAAACCCGAATGGTTCGCGCCGCATTACGAGTTCCGCTACCCGCTCAGCGGCGACTGGTGCACTCGCAACGTGAACGTTGAAATCCGCCAGGCGTTGGAGCCCTGGCACGTGCTCGGGGAGGACAACGGTGCCGGTGGTGCCGTGCGCTTCGTCGATTCCTCGCTCGAACGCATCCAAATCAAGGCGCAGGGGCTTGTCGAAGGCCGTTACGCCATCACTTGCAACGGGCGCACCGTCCCGATGCATCCCACCGGCACCAATGGCGAATACGTCGCCGGCGTCCGCTACCGCGCCTGGCAGCCGCCAAACTGCCTGCACCCCACCGTGGGCGTCCACTCACCACTCACCATTGACCTCGTCGATCAGTGGAACCAGCGCTCCCTCGGCGGCTGCAAATATCATGTCGCCCATCCCGGCGGCCTGAGCCACGAAACCTTCCCGGTGAACGCTTACGAAGCCGAAAGCCGCCGCTACTCCCGTTTCTTCCGCCACGGTCACACGCCCGGAAAGATGAAGGTGGAGCCAGCCAGGCCGAATCCCGAGTTCCCGTTCACTCTGGACCTGCGCAATGGATGAAAGTAAAGAATCGGGATGCACAATGCATGAACGGTTCCTACTATCGCCATTCGCAAAGCTGTCCCCGCATTGATCTTCCAATCTCAAAGTTCCACCGCCGCTGCTCCCGTTCCCCAACGGGCGGTGATGTCGCGCTTGGACGGTCCTGACACCCGCGGGCATTACGATGAACTGCGGGATGCCAGCGGCAAAGTGCGGCCTCATTATGAGCCGATCATTGCCGATCTTCAGCGCCGGGACTCGGCCGGCGTCAAACGCCTCGCAGACACCACCCGCCGCCTGCTGGCAGAGCGCGGTGTCACCTTCAACATCTACGACGAAAAAGGCCTCGACACCCCTTGGAAGATGGACCCCGTGCCGTTTGTCATTTCGGCTCGCGAATGGGAGGGCATCGAGAAGGCGCTGATTCAGCGTGCCACCCTGCTGAACGCGATTTTGAACGACAGCTACGGTCCGCAGCAGTTGATCCGCGATGGCAGCATGCCTGCGGCTCTCGTGCTCGGGCAGCCCGCTTATCTTCGGCCCTGCCATGGCATCAAGCTGCCAAACGCCAAGCCTCTGCAGGTGTACGGTGCTGACCTCGCCCGCTCGCCCGACGGTCAGTGGTGGGTCATATCCGACCGCACCCAGATCCCGACCGGCTCCGGCTATGCTTTGGAAAATCGTCTGATCACTTCACGGTTGCTGCCAGAAGTGTTTCGTGATGCGCGCGTGCGCCGTCTCGCCGGATTTTTCCGCCAGATGCAGCAGTCCCTTGCCGCCCTCGCTCCGCGCCCCGTGGAGGAGCCGCGTGTCGTGCTGCTGACCCCCGGGCCGTACAACGAAACCTACTTCGAGCAGGCCTATCTGGCCCGCTACCTCGGCTACACCTTGGTGGAAGGCGAAGACCTCACCGTGCGCGATGACCGCGTTTACTTGAAGACCCTCAACGGCCTCGAACCGGTGGATGTGATTCTGCGCCGTGTGGATGACGATTTCTGCGATCCGCTGGAACTGCGCAACGATTCCATGCTCGGCGTTCCCGGCCTCGTACGCGCCGTGCGTGCCGGCAATGTGTCCTTGGGAAATGCCCTTGGCTCAGGTCTCGCCGAAGCACCTGCCATGATGGCCTTCTTGCCGGGCCTGTGCCGCAAACTGCTGGGCTCAGAACTTCTCATGCCATCCGTGGCCACCTGGTGGTGCGGACAGGAACGCCCCCGTGGCGAGGTGGAAAAAAACCTCGACCGTCTGGTCATCAAGAGCGCCTTCCGGGTGCGCGGACGTGAGGCTTGCTTCGGCGGGCGCCTCAGCGGTGCCGAGCGTGCCTCCCTCGCTGAACGCATGCGCTTTGCCCCGGACCGCTGGGCCGCTCAGGAAAAGATCGCCTTCTCCACCGCACCCATGTGGGAGGACGGCCACCTCGTGCACAAGCCCGTGAGCGTCCGCGTTTACCTCGTCGCCACCAAGGACGGCTACATGGTCATGCCGGGAGCACTCACGCGCGTCGCCGCTTCGATGGACTCCCCTCTGGTATCCATGCAGAAAGGCGGGACCACCAAAGACACCTGGGTGCTCAGTGAAGGACCGGTGGAAAACGTCACGCTGCTCTCCAGCACCAGCACTCCGGTGGAACTCCGCCGTACCGGCCACAATCTGGGCAGTCGTGTTGCCAATCATCTCTACTGGCTCGGTCGCTACGCGGAACGCGCTGAATCCAGCGCCCGCCTGCTGCGCTCCACCCTGCTGCGCTGCTCTCCGGAAAGCGGCATGAGCGAAACCCCCCTCCTGCTTCCCTTGCTGGAGGCATTGAAGTGTCTCACCGTTCTGGATGATGTGCCGGATGCCGCCTCGCTCGCCTCCCAGCAGGAGCAGCTTGAAGCCCGGCTGCTGGAGGCCGTCTTTGATGCCAATCACCCCACCAGCATTCGTTCCTGCGTGGCTCACATCCAGCGCATCGGCGTGCTGCTTCGGGATCGCATTTCGGTCGATACCTGGCGCGTCATCAGCCAGCTTGGCGATGCGCTCGACGCCTACGACAACACCCCGAGCGTCACACCCATGTCGGACGCGCTGAACGTCCTCACCCGCATCATCCTCGAGCTCGCCTCCTTCCATGGCCTCGCCAAGGAAAACATGACGCGTGCCCAGGGCTGGATGTTCCTGGACATGGGCCACCGCATCGAGCGAACCGTGTACATTTGCGAGCTTCTGCGCGCCGGCCTCCGCAGCGCCGACGCAGAAAACCCCAGCTTGCTGGAAGCTATTCTCGAAGTGGGTGACAGCACCATCACCTACCGCAACCGCTACAGCCTTCTCCCTCAGCTCGCCGCCGTGTATGACCTGCTCATGCTCGACGAGCAGAATCCCCGTGGCCTGCGCTTCCAGTTTGAGCGCATCCGCCAGCAGTTCGATCACCTGCCCCACGAGCAAAACTCCGCAGTTCTCACGCCGGCGATGCGCGTGTTTTTGGAAAACAGCACACGCTTGCAGTTGTGTGATCCCACCGAACTAGCCCGCGTCGAGCCGGGTGCCTGGTCGCAGACCCAGGTGGCCAAGCTCCTCACCCAGCTCATCGAGGCC
>JAPLUN010000637.1 GCA_026397715.1 Verrucomicrobiota bacterium | reverse complement strand
TGTTACAACGCGGAGCTGCACATGCGCAACCAGCTCGCCCATGGCTCATGGGTGCTCAAACTCACCACCGCTTAACTCCCTTTTTTATGCGAACAACTCTACGCAAATCATCACTTGCAACTGATAGAACATCTTTCCGGTGGGTGCGGGCTTACCCAGGGAAGCGCTCGCTAAAGCTCGGCATCCCTGGGCTGAAATACGGAAGGCCGTTGGCCTTCAAGAACAGAATCAAGCTGCGTGAGGAGCAGTGGCGATGATGTGTGAGAGTGAAAGATCCGAGCGAGGCGGGGCTTCTGGGGGATAGGTCGAATAGGGCCGATAGGGCCTATGGGACTGATGAGGGGGACGCGGTGGCTGGCTGACGCGCTCGAGGGATACGTGGTGGGAGTGTGCTGAGGCGGCCTGCGGAAAGCGGTAGCTGCGCTCGTGCCTCGCTGCGCGACCGCAGTCCAAATCGCGACGGCCTAGCTTTGAGTGTTTTTGACACGCTCAGAGACGGGCGGGCTGTCGCCACACCCATCCTACGGGGGGGGAGGCAGGGGAGGTTAATGAAAGCGCAGGGTCTTGTCTGAAGGACAAAAAGGACGGAAACGACCGAAAGGACGCCGGACTCCAGATCGGAGTGTTTGCGACACGCTCGGAGACGGGTCCATTCTTCGCACTACGTGCTTCGAAGGACACGCGGGCTGTCGCCACAGCCATCGTACGGGCTGTTTACTGAATGCCGGAAACGGCACTCGGAGAGTGCGGACTACTTCACGCTGGGTGGGCGGGAACGTGACGAGCGCATGATCGGTTCCCGGACCCGTTGCGGCGCAACTGGACTACTTTGGGAGGGCGGGGACGAGGAGCTTGGCGCGTTCGGCGGCGTCGCGGTCTTTGGGGCGGAAGCGGAGGAGTTCGCGGGCGGCGGCGGGGGAGCCCTGCTGTTTGAGGGAGGCGAGGTAGTCGTCGAAGGACTGGCGCTCGAAGGGGGAGAGGGGGCGGGTGGAGGCGGTGGCGAGGAGCCAGCGGGCCCAGGTGACGGCGGTTTCTTCGCCTTTGGCGGGCGTTTTGGGAATGGCGGCGACGGCGGCTTCGTAGTCTTCCAGCGAGATTTCCTCCATGTTGCCGGCAGGATTCAGATGGAGGCGGGCGAGGCCTTCGGCGAGCTTCAGGAACCACTCGGGCAAGTGGGTGCCCTTTGGCGGCATGGCGGCGCTGAAGAAGCCGTGGCCGGCGACGCGGAAGAGGACGCTGCTGCCGTCATCCGAGACGCGGGCGACGACGATGCCTTCCTCGTCTTCGCTGCTGCGGGGGGTATCCCGGATGCCGGGGGTGAGGCAGTCTCCGGTGCGGAGCTCCCAGACGCGGAGCTCGCCTTCATCGGTCACAGTGACGAGACGCTGATCATCGGGACTGAGGGCGATCACGGGCACATACGAGTGATGCTGCATGGTGACGATGTTTTGGCGAGTGGCGATGTCCCAGACGCGGACGGCGCGATCGCGGCCGGAAGTGATGAGGAGTTTTTCATCCTGGCTGAGCGTGACGGCACCGACGGCCGGCGGATGACGGAAGGGCTTGCCGATGGGCTTGAGCGTTTTCGCATCGTAGATGAAAACCGTGCCGTCTGGATCTGCGGCGGCGTACATGGTCTTTTTGCGGTTGGCGCCGCCTGCTTCGGAGTAGCGGAGCTGCTCGGGAGAGTTGTCCGGGCCTTTGATGCGGGTGATGAGATTTTTGTCGAGGACATCGACGAATTTGCGCCCTGACATGCGCTCATGGATGTCCCAGGCCTGCACGAAGGGATTGCCCCCGGGAGCCATCACGAGCAGAGAGCCGTCGCGGGTGAATTTGGCGTCTTTGACGGTGTGATCGATGTGGGAGGAGAGGAGGGCGCCGGTTTGAATGTCGAAGACGCTGACGTCACCATGTCTTGAGACGGTGGTGATGAGGCTGTTGTCCGTGGCCGGCATGGCTTTGATGATTTCGCCGTCGTGCTTGCGGATGGGGAAACGGAGCTGGCCATCGCTGAGATTCCAGACGTGGACGTAGCCGCCGCCGTCGCCGACGACGATGGAACGGCCATCTGCGCTGAAGGCGAGTGAGGTGATGGAGGAGGGATGCACGAGAGGTGGCAGGACCTCGCCGCCATTGCGGAAGTTTCCGACGAAGACTTCGCCTTTGTTCATGCCGAGGGCGATGAGCTCATGCACGGGCTCGATGGCGACATGGAGGAGTCCTTTGTCGACCTCGATGGGATCGCCGACGGCCTTGCCGAGGCGGAGATCCCAGGTGGTGGCGGCACCATCGGGCCCTTTTGGGTCGATGAGGCTGCCGCTGAAAATGGAGGCGGCGAAGACGCCGTCGTTGTCCACGGCGATCTCGCCGACGGCGCCTTTTTGCTTCATGACGACGGCGGGTTCCTGCGGCTGACGGAGGTCCCAGAGGTGAATGTTGCCCATGTCGGCGGCATCGGCTTCGCTGCCGGCGAGGAGCTTGGTACCATTGCCGGAGAAGGCGATGCAGGTGACAAGAATGGGCAGGCGTGGCTGGAGAGTGCGGCGCTTGCCGTCTTTGAGGGTCCAGAGTTCGACGTTGCCGTCTTCGCGTGCGATCACGACCTGCTGACCATCGGGGGTGACATCGAGGCAGGTGACTTCCACGCCGGGCGGGACGGGATGATCGGTGCGCTCGCCGGTTTTCATGTCCCAGATGGAAATGATTTCACGGCGGGGTGCGCCCACGGCCACCAGGCCGGGGGTGGCCTTGGGCTTGATGAAGGAGGCTGCGATGACTTTGTTTGCCTCACGACTGACGGCGACCTTGGCGGCCTCCACGGTTCCTTCGGGCAGCGCCAGAGGGGCGGTGTCTGGACGAATGAGGTGAACGTTTGCCAGGAGCGAGAGGAGATTGGTGGAGGAGAGTTCGTTGGCTGGATCGGTTCGCAAGGAGCGGGTGAGATAAGCGACGGCGTCGTTGTACTGACCGCGCTCGGAGAACTGGCGGGCCATCTGCTCGTCGGAGCGGCTGAATGATTTTTTGAGGTTTTCGCGGCCGAGCTCGGCTTCGATGCGGTTGCGCTCGGCTTTGAAGTACAGGGCGGTGCTGGTGATGCCGCCGATGAGCACAGCGAGTGAGATGGCAATGGCGGCGGCGACGCCGACACGATGACGGCGAACGAAGCGGGCGATGAGGTAACTTCTGCTGGGCGGACGCGCGGTGATGGGCTCGTAGCTGAGGTAGCGCGTGATGTCGTCGGCGAGATCGTCGGCGCTGCCGTAGCGGCGGTTGGGGTCGCGCTCGAGGGCCTTGAGGGCGATCCAGTCGAGGTCTCCCTGGACGGTGGGCTCGATGGTGGAGGGCTTGGGGGGATCTTTCTCCGCGAGATCGCGCAGCAGCACGTGGATGGGCTTTGCGGCGATGTCCGAAGGAGTGATGAGAGCGCGGCCGCAAACGAGTTCGAAGAAGACGCCGCCGAGGGCATAGACGTCTGAGCGGGTATCGACATGCGAGCTGCCGTTTTCGATCTGCTCCGGGCTGATGTAGCCGGGGGTGCCGACGAGTTGATCGACACCGGTGGCGATGGTGTGGCCGGAGCCTTCGCCTTCCATGACTTTGGCGATGCCGAAGTCGATGACTTTGGGGACGGCCTTTCCGGCTTCGTCCATGACCATGATGTTGCCGGGCTTGATGTCGCGATGGATGATGCCTTTTTGATGGGCGTGATTCACGGCGCGACAGACCGGAATGAAGAGGGCGAGGCGCTGGCGCAGATTGAGATCGTTCTGCTTGCAGTAGCTGGTGATGGAGCGGCCTTTCACCATCTCCATCACGAAGAAAGGGGCACCGATGTCTGTCTCGCCCGCGTCCAGAATGCGGGCGATGTTTGGATGCTCCATGATGGCGAGCGTGCGCTGCTCAATGGCGAAGCGGCCAAGGATGTCTGAGGAGGTGACGCCGGCCTTGACGATCTTGATGGCGACGATGCGGTGGATGGGCTTCACCTGCTCGGCACGGTAGACGACGCCGAAGCCGCCTTCGCCCAGTTTGTCGAGCAGACGGTAACGATCGCCGATCCAGCCGTCGTTGCCGGTGAGGGACTCCATGTGGGAGCGCGGCTTGGAGGTGGTGCCCATGGAGGCCATGGAACCCGCCGTGGCGGCAGGGAGGCCGCCGTGGCTTGGCATGGTGGACGCGCCGGGCAGCGTGGCGGCACCGGTAAGCGTGCCTGGTTTGCCGGTGTGGATGGCAATCGTCTGGTCCTCCGGACCGAGCGTGATGTTGCCAGTGTCCCCAGGGGGCGAAAACTTTTGATTCGATCCGCTTCCCATCGTGGCCGCTGGCAGGCTGCGGCTGGGATTGGGGATGGCGATGGTCTGGTCTTCGGGGCCCAGGGTGATATTGCCGGTGGATGGCTCGGGAATGGGGGGCCTAGGCGTGACTGGCGGGGTCACCGGCTTGAGATTGGGAATCGCGATAGTCACGTCCTCCGGCCCAAGAGTGACGGATCCTGTGGGCGCCTCTGTGGGTGGCATGAACTTCGCATCCTCGTTTGAGGGTGAGGGTGGAGCTGGCTTGGCCGGATCAGGGTTCACGGGTGAAGAGGAAATACGGGGGCAATGTTTCAGAGAACCGGGGTGCGGGCAAGCCTTGTAAGCCGGGAGAAGCAAAAAGGTTGGACCCTTTCATTGGCTTGTGTTTGCATGCGATCGTTTTTAGTCCGCAAAGTTTCCATACGAACATTCCTCATGAATCCGCAAATTGGCTACATCTCCAACGGCAGGCTTTATCTCAAACCGCCGGGCGGCCGCGAGGAGGAGATCGTTTCGGAGTTCTCCAACAATCTGAAGAAGAGGCTGCAGAGCGTGCAGGACCGGCAGGGTTTTCGGGGCGGTGGAAGTGGAGCGGGATTTATGCGGGGAGGACTTCCGACTGCGGAGCCGGCCAGTGTCGAAGACACTTTTAGAAGCGAGTTTTCCTGTGCGGGCAGTCAGGACGGGAACGTGTGCTATGCGATCGATGCGAATGAGGTTCGTGCGCTGTTTGAATACAACCCGGGCGAGAAGTACGAGCGCCGGCTGCTGCATGGCCCGAAGCATCGTTTCAGCTCGATATCCACACGCCGAAATGAAGAGAGTCCCGAATGGCTGCTGACGGCGGCACAGGACCACGGCGTGAGCCGCATCTGCCTTTTTAAACCTGAGGCAGGCGGTGGGGGGCTGATGGAACTCACTGAAGGGGACTCGCTGGATACTTTTCCGGTGTGGGAGCCAGGGAATGCGCGGTCGCTGGTCTATCAGACGTGCGGCATTGCCCGGCATGCGCAAACTCATGAGTGGGCAGGGCTGGGGCCGGCGACGCTGCATCGGTTGAATCTGGACTCCGGAGACATGGAAACCGTGGCGGAGGACGTGCGGTATGATTTTCTCTGCCCGTCGTTCTCACCGGAGGGAACGCTTTACTATCTGCGCAGGCCGTATGAGCCTTTCCATACGCCGTCGTTTTGGAACATTTTGAAGGACATCGTTCTGTTTCCCTTCCGTCTGGTGAGGGCGATCTTTGGCTTTTTGAATGTGTTCTCGATGTTGTTTTCGGGCAAGCCTTTGCAAACGGCAGGCAGGCCGCCGCAACCGCAGGCGGCTGACCCCAAGGCGGTGTTTCTGCATGGCCGCTGGGTGAACATGGAGAAGGCCATGAAGAATGCGGCGCAGAATGAACTGAGCCATTTTGTGCCGCGCAACTGGCAGCTGATGCGGCATGTGCCCGATGGTGAAGCCCAAGTCGTCTGCGAAGGCGTCATGGCCTATGCGGTAGGCGCGAATGAGACGGTTTATTTTTCCAACGGCGCGGGTGTTTTTGTGCAGAAGGACGGAAGCTCCAAACCTGAAAAGGTGAGTGATCGGAAACTGGTGACATCGATTTTTGTGCTGTGACTGTGAGCGGTGCCGCGATGTTACTTGAACTGGCGCAGGCGCAGGCTGTTTAAAATCACTGACACGCTGCTCAAGGACATGGCGACACTGGCGATCATGGGATTGAGCAGCCAGCCGGTGAAGGGATAGAGGATGCCGGCGGCGAGGGGGATGCCGAGGCCGTTGTATAAAAACGCGAACATGAGGTTCTGGCGGATGACCTTCATGGTGGCGTGGCTGAGGGCGAAGGCCTGATGGAGGGCGCGGAGGTCTCCCTTTACCAGAGTGACGGCGGCGCTTTGAATGGCGACTTCGGTGCCGCTGCCCATGGCAATACCGACATCGGCGGCGGCAAGGGCGGGAGCGTCATTGATGCCGTCTCCGGCGAAGGCGACGTGGCGGTCCTTGCCGCGTGCCTGATAGACGTGCAGCAGTTTTTCCTTGGGTGAGACCTCGCCGGCGACTTCGTCGATGTTCAGATCTTTAGCGACGCGCTGCGCGGTGGCGAGAGCGTCTCCGGTGATCATCTGCAATTTTAAACCGAGTGCATGCAGCGCGGTGATGGCGGCGGGGGCGGAGTCTTTGATCTTGTCCTTGATGGCGATGAGGCCGAGAGGCTTCTCGTTGAGCACGACGACCACCACGGTGCAGCCTTCCTCCTGCATTTTTACCGAGTGGGCGTGGCATTCGGTGCTGACCAAGACGCCGTTCTTTTTCAAGAAGGTCTCCTGACCGATGAAGACTTCGCTGTCACCGACATTTCCCAGCACGCCGCCGCCGGTGATGGACTGGAAATCGGTGACGGCAGCGATGGGGATGTTGCGCTCCTTGGCGGCGTTCACGATGGCGGTGGCGAGGGGGTGCTCGCTCATGGATTCGACGGCAGCTGCGCAGGCGAGGAGATCGCGGGCGGAGAGGCCGGGGAGTGGGAAGACTTCGGTGACTGACGGTTTGCCCTCGGTGAGGGTGCCGGTTTTGTCGAGCATCACGATGTCGATCTCGTGCAGGCGTTCGAGAGTTTCGGCGTTCTTGATGAGCACGCCCAGCTGCGCGCCACGACCGAGTCCCACGGTGACGGCCATGGGTGTGGCCAGACCGAGGGCGCAGGGGCAGGCGATGATGAGAACGGCGACGGCATTCACGACAGCGAAGGCAAACGAGGGCTGTGGGCCGAACTGCCACCAGAGGAGGAAGGTGAGGACTGCCACGCCCACAACTGCGGGCACGAACCAGGCGGAGACGCGGTCTGCGAGACGCTGCACGGGGGCGCGACTGGACTGCGCCTTGGCGGTCATTTCAACGATCTGACTCAGGAGGGTGTTCGCGCCGACGCGATCCGCACGCATG
This sequence comes from Verrucomicrobiota bacterium, assembly GCA_026397715.1. GTDB lineage: Bacteria > Verrucomicrobiota > Verrucomicrobiia > Verrucomicrobiales > Verrucomicrobiaceae > Prosthecobacter. The sequence continues at coordinate 3,291 of JAPLUN010000637.1, read as the reverse complement.
AGGAAGGTGCCGCTGCCGTTCACGGTGCCGCCAGTGACTGCGGCGTTCGCTTCCTTTTTCTGCGGCATGGATTCGCCGGTGAGCATGGACTCATCCACGGTGGAGCTGCCTTCGGTCACGCTGCCATCGACAGGAATGCGCGAGCCGGGCTTGATACGCAGGACATCGCCGATCTGGATGTCATCTACCGGGGTCTCGATTTCCTCGCCATTCCGAATGAGCAGCGCGGTTTTGGGCGCGAGATTCATCAAGGCGCGAATGGCGGAGCCGGTGGCCTTGCGGGCGCGGAGTTCGAGGAGCTGGCCGATCAGGACGAGGACGGTGATGACGGCGGCGCTTTCAAAGTAGAGCACCATGCCGCCGTGGGTGGCAGCGTGGGGAAGCAGGTTCGGCAAAGCCAGCGCGACGGTGCTGTAAAGCCATGCTGCGAGCACGCCGAGGCCGATGAGCGTGAACATGTTGAAGCGCAAGGTGCGCAGCGAATTGGCAAAGCGCACCAGCAGCGGCCAGCCGACCCAGAAGACGACGGGCGTGGCCCAGACGAACTGCATCCAGCCGGAGGCTTCGTGGGGGATGTCGCGGATGACGGGCAGGTCCATGCCCATGGAAAGAAGGACCACCGGGGCGGTCATCGCGGTGCTCCAGCGGACACGCCACCAGAGGTCGTTGACTTCATCGTCACCGCCGTCGCCGCAGCATTCGGGCTCATTGCGATGGGCAAGCGGGTTTTTTTCCAAAGCCATGCCGCACATCGGACATGCGCCGGGTTTGTCAGAGCGGACACCTTGGCACATCGGGCAGATGTAGGCTGCCGGCGGCAGAGTTTCCTTCACAGCAGCGGCTGGCTGCGCCTCGTGCGAGGAGCAGTGTGGGCAGGATGTCGGTGCATTGGGAGACATTGCAGCGGTAAAGTAGTCGCACAAACAACGCCATCACCAGCCGATTCTTGGCGAAAGGTGCGCTAGGCCCGGGGTTTGTGGGGTGCGGGGAGGGCGTGGGGGATGTGTTGCACGTGAGGGGCGCGACCACGCTCTGGTGGACGGGCTTTCAACACGCGACAGCGTGAGGGCATACGAACGCGCTGGTGGTCGGACGGTTTGGCGGAGAGGCGATGGAGCATTGGACTGGCCTGGACGCCAAACACATCCAACCTACAGGCGGAGCGCTGCGCATCAGCCTTTGGTGATGCACTCGTCGAGATTGAGGATGGCGCTGGCGACGGCGTACCAAGCGGCGAATTCGGTGGGGGGGAGGTTTTTGGGGAGTTCGACGCCGGTGCTGAGTTCCTGGGTGGCTTTGGGGTCTGTTTGGGCGGTTTCGAACTGGGTTTCCCAGAGAGTTTTGAGGACGGCGAGTTCCTGGGGTTTGGGTGTGCGTGCGAGGGCGAGGCGGAAGGCGTGCTGGAGGCGGGAGTCGAGGTCGGGGCTGGGGGATTCGGTGACGATGCGTTTGGCGAAGGCACGGGTAGCGCCGACGTAAACGGGATCGTTGAGGAGGGTGAGGGCCTGCAGCGGGGTGTTGCTGCGAGAGCGACGCACGACGCAGGCCATGCGGGCGCTGGCGTCGAAATTCATGAAGCTGGGATAGGGTGAGCCGCGCTTGAGCACGACGTAGAGGCCACGGCGGTACTGCTCGGCTCCGGGGCTGATGACGTAGTTGTACTGCTGGCCGCCGACTTTCTGCCAGAGGCCGTCGGGCTGGGGCGGGCGAATAGGGGTGCCGCCTTGCTTGAGATTGAGGAGGCCGGAGATGGCGAGGGCGTTGTCGCGGATGGTTTCGGCGTCGAGGCGGAAGCGAGGGCCGTGCCAGAGGAGGGAGTTGGAGGGGTCGAGGGAGGAGGCGGAGGGATTTATGATTTTTGATTTATGATTTATGATTTCCGGAGAGGGAGACGCGTTGGCCAAAGGGTGGATGGAGCTGCTTTGCTGGTAGGTGGCGCTGAGGACGATTTTTTTGAGGAGGTGTTTCATGTTCCAGCGGCTGTCGATGAACTCGATGGCGAGCCAGTCGAGGAGTTCGGGGTGACTTGGAGGTGCGCCTTTGATGCCGAAGTCTTCGAGGGTGGAGACGATGCCGGCGCCGAAGAGCTCGGCCCACCAGCGGTTGACGGTAACGCGGGCGACGAGGGGGTTGTCGCGGCTGACGAGCCATTTGCCGAGGGTGATGCGGTTGGGCGGGCCGTTGAGTTTGCTGTTGAAAATGGCGGGGACTGCGGCGGTGACGGGGTCGGCGGGATCGGTGTAAACGCCGCGTTTGAATATGGCGCTCATGCGCGGCTGCGGGAGTTCGCGCATGACCTCAGTAGTGGGGGCGGCGAGGGCGGTGATCTGCTTTTGCAGTGCGATCTTTTGTTTTTCGAGCTTGGCGAGTTCGGGGTCTTTGGAAAGCGGTGCGGGTGCGGCTTTGCCTTTGCGGCCTTTTTGAACAACGGGCGCGGGCTCTTCGACTTCGGGCAGGCAGGCGGCAACGCTGCCGGTGATGCTGGAAATGCGCAGACAGCCGATGACGAGGCCGTTGCCGAAATTTTGCGCCATGCGGATGCTGAGCTTGGTGCCGGGAGTGATGGCCATGGGCTGCTGGAGTTCAAAGGCGGCCCAGTGAGGTTCGTGGAAGCGCTGGCCGATGGCCCAGGCGGATTTGCCGGTCTTGGTGATGAGGCTGGTGACATCGTAACCTTTCTGCGAGTAGTCGGCGTAGGCGGTCTTGAAGGCCAGCGGCTGCGTTTTGCCATCGGGCGTTGTGAGGGTGCAGTCGAAGGAGTGAAGGACGAAGTTGGGGCGATTGACCCCTCCCCTGCCCGGCCCATCGCCGGGAATGGAAGCGTGGGTGAGGGTTCGGCGCTTGATGGGGCGCTTTTGTCGGAGGGATTCCCGGTGCAGGTGACCTGCTTTTGATATGCGGCTAGCTGAGCTTTCAGGGTCTTCATCTGCTAGGCGAGATGATGGCGCTCTTCATCGCCACCGGGGTCGCTGATTTTAAAGGGCGAGCCTTTGAACTGAATGGAGCCGGGGGTGGTGGGATTGGTGCGCTCTGCCTCTTTCTCGGTGTTGTTGTAGTAAGCGAGGAGGGAGTAGTAGTCGCGCTGGCTGAAGGGGTCGTATTTGTGATTGTGGCACTGGGCGCACTCGAGCGTGGTGCCAAGCCAGACGGCGCCGGTGGTGTTGACGCGGTCGATGACCTGATTGATGCGGCTTTCCTCGGGCTCGGTACCGGCTTCGACGTTGGTGGGGGTGCAGCGATGGAAGCCGGTGGCGATGATTTGTTCAGGGGTGGCGTTGGGCAGGAGGTCGC
>JAPLUN010000611.1 GCA_026397715.1 Verrucomicrobiota bacterium | reverse complement strand
GCGGACCGAGGCGTTGGGGTGAAAAGGCGATGACGCGGAGGCGCAGGCGGAGATCACCGCGCACGACTTCGAGGACGTCGGTGGGTTTGAGATCGCGTGAGGCTTTCACGGGCTGGCCGTCGATGGTGACGTTACCTCGGGCGCAGGCCTGGGTGGCGAGGGTGCGGGTTTTGAAGACGCGCACGTGGTGCAGCCATTTGTCGGCGCGCTGGCTCATGCAGCAACTGAGTAGGTGCGGTTGCCGAAGATGGCGCTGCCGACGCGGACGATGGTGGCGCCTTCTTCGATGGCGATTTCGAAGTCATGGCTCATGCCCATGCTGAGGCGTGGGAGGGGGGCGCCGCCGCGTTGTTCGAGTTCGTCGCGGAGCTCGCGCAGGTGCGTGAAGTAGGGGCGGCTTTTCGCTGGGTCGGCATCGAAAGGCGGAATGCACATGAGGCCCTGGATTTCGAGGCGCTTGAGCGAATACAATTCTTCGAGGCTGGTGCGGAACTGCTCGGCGCTGAAGCCGTGCTTGCTGCTTTCGGCGGCCAGATTGATCTCGATGTAGACCTGGGGGAAGAGGCCGAGTTCTCCGGCGATGCGGTCCACATCCCGTGCGAGATCGAACGAGCCGATGCTGTGGATGGCCTTCACATGCGGGAGGACTTTGCGCACTTTGTTGGACTGCAAATGGCCGATGAGATGCCAGTGCAGGTTCGCGGGAAGCTGCGGGGCTTTGGCGAGGATTTCCTGCACCTTGTTTTCGCCAAAGAGAAGCTGACCGGCATCCACGGCTTCGCGGATCGCTTCGACGGGGAAGGTTTTGGAGACGGCGAGCAGCTCGATCGAAGCGGGATCACGACTGCAGCGCTGGGCGGCGGCGGTGATGCGGTCGCGGATGGCTTGCAGGCGGTCGGAGAGGGCGTTCATATCTTGGCAAAGAGAAACGGAAGATGGGCAGGCCGCGCAACGTATTTTCGCGCTCCACCTCTTCATTCCACATGCAATCACGCCGCCATTTCATCCGCCAGTCCGCCGCCACGCTGTTCGCCGCCCCATGGGTCACCACCGGAATGCGGGCCGCTTCTCCGAACGGCAAGCTGCGCCATGCGGCCTTCGGTGCCTCGGGCATGAGCATGGCGGACATGAGCGCGATGTCCAACCATCCGATGTGGGAACTGACGGCGGTGTGTGATGTGGACACCCGCAACTTTGCCAAGGCGCAGGAAAAATGGCCAAACATCAAGGTGTATCAGGACTGGCGCGAACTGCTGGAAAAGGAATCGGCAAACATCGACAGCGTGAACGTTTCCACGCCTGACCACATGCACGGCAGCATCGGCCTGGCCGCCATCGCGAAAGGCAAGCATGTGTATGGCCAGAAGCCGCTGGCGCACAACCTGTGGGAGTGCCGCCAGATGGTGGAGCGTGCACGTGACAAAGGTGTGATGACGCAGATGGGCATCCAGATCTCCTCAGCATTCACGGAACGCCATACGGTGGCGCTGATCCAAATGGGGGCCATCGGCAAGGTGAAGGAAGCCCACACGTTTTCGAACAAGAAGTGGGGAGACCTTGAAGTGCGTCCGACGAAGAGCGACCCGATTCCAGAAGGCTTTGACTGGAACAAGTGGCTCGGTGTGGCAAGCGAGCGCAGCTACATCCAGGGCTACGACCATCCAAGCAACTGGCGCAAGCGCCGCGACTTCGGCACCGGCACGCTCGGAGACATGGGCTGCCACATGTTCAGCGGGTGGTTCCGCTCGCTGGATCTCGCCGCTCCGATCTCGGTAAAGTCCAGCGGCCCCGTCCCCAACAAGGACAACTGGGCCATCAATGCAGTCGTGGAATACACTTTTAAAGGCACGAAGAACACCGCTGGCGAAACCGTGAAGGTGACCTGGACCGATGGCGATGCGCGTCCGCCGGCGGAAGTCATGGCTTTGGTGGGTGATGTGGCCAAATTCCCCGGCCAGGGCACCATTTACCTGGGCACCGAAGGCGTGCTGCTTTCTCCCCACGGCTCCACGCCGCTGCTGTATCCACGTGAGAAATTCGCCAAATTCGGCGCCTATCCCAAGCTGGAGCCCCGTGACCACTGGGCC
>JAPLUN010000508.1 GCA_026397715.1 Verrucomicrobiota bacterium | reverse complement strand
CACCTTCTTTGTCCAAAACGGGAGAATGGTGCGCACCTCCATGAAATCCAGCCCGCCAGCTCGGTTCGCAAAGTCCTGAGTATCGATAAACGTCGTATCTACCATGTAGCCAGGTCTTCCAAAACCAAATGCGGCCGGATCGATGAGATCAACCGAACGTGAGGTGGTAAGTTCAGGCGTAGTTTGAGCAGACAATGCTAAAGTGCTGGCAAAGAAGAGCGTGGCGAGATGTTTTTTCATGTGTGAGGGGGAAGTGCTGGAGGTAAAAGAAGTACGCTTCATCGAGCGCAGCGGATCTTTTTCTCGATCTCCACAAGCACGAAGGCTCCAGCCGCCACACCAAGAATGCGCGACCAAGCGGAGGCTTCAATCGGTGCGGTTTGCAGGAAGCGGTTCATCAGAGGCGCATAGGTGAAAAGAAGTTGCAGAACAATAGTGAGCCCGATGCCGAGCCAGAGATGCAGATTGGTGAACAAGCCAATGCTAAAGATGCTGCGGCGTAGACTACGGCAATTGATGAGGTAGGCACTGGCGACAGCGACGACCATATTCACCACAGCCGTGCGACTGGCGGCGATGCTAGCGCCACTGCTTTGCTCATAAAAAAATACCCAGCAGCTGCCTGCGAGCATGATGGCCGAAACCCACCCAGTCCGCATGAACATGGCGAAGTCAAAGATCGGCGTCTTTTGATCACGTGGCGGACGCTTCATGATATCTGCTTCCGACGGCTCAAAGACGAGCATGAGACCAAGCAGGATGGCCGTGGTGAGATTCACCCAGAGAAGATGCACGGGCAATGTCGGCAACGTGAGGCCAAGCAAAACGCTGGTGAGCAAGATGAGCGCAAAGCCCACGCTGACCGGCAGCGTCCAGACGAGAAACTTGATGAGGTTGTCATACACGCCACGACCCTCCTCCACAGCGGCGGCGATGGTGGCGAAGTTATCATCCGTGAGCACCATGCTGGCGGCGCCCTTCGCCACATCCGTGCCGGTGATGCCCATGGCGATGCCGATGTCCGCCTGCTTCAAAGCGGGACCGTCATTGACCCCATCACCGGTCATGGCGATGATGTGGCCGCGACTTTGCAGGGCACGCACGAGGCGCAGTTTCTGCTCCGGTGCCACGCGGGCAAAGACCGCCGTGCGGCCAGCTATTTCGGGCAGGTCGGCATCACTGATCGCGGCAAGCTCACGACCAGTGATGGCAGGCACCGTATCGGCACCCGTGATGCCGATTTTCGTCGCTATGGCTTGTGCTGTGACGGCGTGGTCACCCGTGATCATCTTCACGCGAATCCCTGCAGCCTGACAGCGTGCCACGGCCGCGATGGCCTCATCACGCGGTGGATCCATCATGCCTTGAATGCCAAGAAAGGTCAGCCCCTCGCTGACATGATGATGCCCGAGTTCCTCGGTGACGTGCGAGCCATCTCGCCGAGCAAAGGCGATGACTCTCATGCCTTCGGCGGCAAACGACCGCGCCACTTCGCGGATGCCATCCGCATCAAGATCCACGATCTCGCCCCGCGCATCAAGCATGTGGCTGCAACGCTCGATGAGCCGCTCCAAGGCGCCAGCTTTGTAAATGCGGAGGCCTTGTGCGTGGTTGTGCAACGTTGCTCGAAACATGTGATCACTCTCAAACGGGATCATGTCCACCCGTGGTGAGTCTGCATGGATGGCGGCATGACGCAGTCCGGCTTTTTCAGCGGCGACGAGCAGCGCGCCTTCGGTAGGATCACCGGCGATGCTCCAGACGCCTTCTTTTTCGACGATGGCGGAGTCATTGCAGAGCATGCCAGCATGTAGGCATTCGTGCAGCGCTGGCTTCGCGGCGGCAGAAATCTTGCATTGCGCATCATCGACCAGCTCGCCGCGTGGTTCGTAGCCGGTGCCGGTGACGTGGAAGGTTTCCCCACCGGCATGGATGCTCTGCACGGTCATTTTATTTTGTGTGAGCGTGCCGGTTTTGTCTGAGCAGATGACCGTGGTGCAGCCGAGGGTCTCGACAGCGGGCAGCTTGCGAATGATGGCCTGGCGCTTGGCCATGCGGCTAACACCGATGGCGAGCACGATGGTGATAGCTGCGGGCAGTCCCTCAGGAATGACACCGACAGCCAGTGCCACACTGGCCATGAGCATATCGATGACGCTGCCGCCACGCACAAGCACGCCGTAGGCAAACAAGACCGCCGCAAGTGCCAAAATGATCCACAGCAACATGCCGCTGAAGTGCGCGATCTTCCGCGTCAGCGGCGTGGTGAGGTCCACCGCCTCCGCGATGAGGAAAGCCACGCGGCCCGTCTCAGTGCGGTCGCCCGTGGCCCATACAACGCCGGTACCGCTGCCTGCGGTGACGAGGGAGCCTGCGTAGGCCATGTTCACGCGGTCGGCCAGCACCGTATCGGCCTGCAGCGGGTCGGGACGCTTGCTCGCGGGCACGGATTCACCAGTGAGCGCGGATTCATCCATTTGCAGGCTCTGGGTTTCGAGCAAACGCATGTCCGCAGGCACACGATCACCTCCGGTGAGCATGACGATGTCTCCCGGCACAAGTTCAGTGCTGTTCACGCGGATTTTTTTTCCATCGCGCCGCACCACCGCCTCAGCGACGACCATTTTCATGAGAGCTTCGAGCGCATGCTCCGCCTTCGACTCCTGAAAGAATCCGACGACTGCATTCACCACCACGACAATGAAAATCACCGAGGCATCCACCCACTCGCCAAGCAAACCCGTGACCGCCGCCGCCACGATGAGCACCAGCACGAGCGGCGCGGTGAACTGCCGCAGCAACCGCTTCCACATCGGCGTGCCGCCACGCACCTTGACGCAGTTTTCACCATAGCGCCGCAGCCTATCCGCCGCCTCTGCGCTCGTGAGTCCAAATTCAAGTGAAGCCCCCGTGAGGCGCAGCGCGTCACAGAGCGGAAGATCGTGGGCAGTAGTCGCAGTCAAGGCATGGAAAGAAGCCGAGGCAACGATGAGGGACAATCAGCAATTGGCTGAGTCTGGTTGGTCGCATACCACGTGGGTGAGACCACGCTGTCACTCATAAAGTGTTTCAAACCGGAGAGTCATGATGCGCATTCAGATTACCTCCGGCAAAGGTATGAAAACCTTCTCGACAGCACTGAGGAGCGGGCTCAGCGGAACCACCGCCTATTTTGCAGCGCTGTTCAGCGGGAAAGTCAGGCCCCGAGGACCATAGACAGGCAGGATCATTCCGGCTTCATAGGCGCCGAGATCAGCCGCCGTGCCATTGAAGGTGTCGTTGATGTTTGAAATGGGCAGCGCGATGTCCTGGGCAGCGGAGTCGAGCTTGAGGCGCAGATCGGGCGGCTCATAGAATTTGGCGGGATCTTCAGGAAAGAGGGGCTGTGCCAGCACATCCAGCGTGACCTGCGCTCCGTGGGACTCAAACTTGGTGCCGGGCAGTTTATTGAAAGTCCAAGAACGAATCTTTCCTTCAAACGTGAGGTCGTGCGTGGCGTAGGCGTTGAAGTCGATGATGCAGTGCTCGCCGAAATTCTGCACATCCACTGCACGACCGCGTCCGGGGCTGTAGCCACCGTATTTCACCCCCTGCGGCGTTTTGCCGCCAATGAAGAGGTTGTTTTGAATCAACGCGTGATCAAAGGGCTCGCTGGTGGCGTTGCCGAAGCCATCGCCCGCTTTGACGACGGTGTTGTGCAGGATGACATCGCCGATGCTGAAACGGTGAAGTTTAAAGGCGCCGTAAGTGAGGTTGAACATGACATTGCGGATGAAGTAGTTTGGGCCGCCGAGGCCGGGCTGGCTGCTGATGCCGACAAAGCAGTTGGTGAGGCGATTGCGCATGATGCGGCAGTTGTGATGTGCGAAATCAGCTTCGATGCCGTCGTCGAGTCCGGCGCTGATGTCGTTATTGAGGATGTCATTGCACGCCTGCGACACCGCGCCGCCATCCTCCATGTGGGAGATGCAGTCGCGGAAGCCGCTGACGCGGTTGTGGCGGATCACATTGCCGCTGCCGGTAAATTCGATGCCCTCGCCTTCATTGTCGCCGCCCGCACCCATGATGGCGGGGTCCCACTTGCGGATGCCAGTGATCACGTTGTCCTCGACGCATGCGTTCATCATGCCGGGCTTGTATGCCTTGATGCCATACTGAGCTGTGATCTTGCAGCGCCTCACCACACAGTGCTCGGTGTTGTTCAGGCGCACCGGGCCATTCACCGTGACACCTTCCAGATACACCCATTTTCGGTCGGTCAGCCCCGCTTCTTTGAAAATGGCCTTCCCGCTCGTGCTGCGATACACGATTGGCTTTCCCGGCTCGCCATCGCGATTGAAGCGCACCTCGCCGTAATCGCCATCAGCCAGCAAAAGAACCTCTCCGGGCTTCACGTTGTTTAGATCGGCCCTCGTGCCCTTTCTGATCACTGCGTCCTTTGCGGCGATGGGTTCAGGCCTTGTGCTTGCTTTGACAATGCGCGTGGCATCACCACCATCGGGGTCATGCAGCGCCAGCGCGATCTCATACTCCCTTCCCGCTTCCAAATCGAAGACGCTGCCGCTCAAACGATTCGTCCATGAGATGATCGGATCGGTCTTCTGGCTTGATCCCGCCGGGACGCGCTTTAGCGGCATGCCCCTGCGCCATTCGGCACCACCCACCGGGCGAAACTTGATTTCACAGACCGCATCGAGATCGTCATCTCCCTCGATCTGCCATTCGACAGCGAGATTCGTGATGGTTGGAAACGGTGAGGTGACTTCACCGGGCGTGGTGGAGTCGCCCGCATGCAAGCTGGCCAGCAAAAAGAACGGGAGCAGTCTAGTCATGCGATTTCGTAGTGCGTGCCATATTGCCGAGCAAGTGTTAAATAAAGCTGCCCGGGGCGCTGCCATTATCTCGTGTACCTTTACCATCTTCACGGCCCTCCAGCCGCAATCGCAGCACCGCAAATCAAGCTAAAACACTCCCTGGCAGCCGTTGGCAGCAAGTTTGAGGCCACCGGGATTTTTTCCGCTCCTAAGCAGGCTATCGCGGCGTATCAAAAGGATGCGATGTTTACGCTATACCGCTGTCAAAGTTGTCCTAGCCTGTTGGTTCGGTATGGTTCCTTTGGCGTGGTTTGCTGATTGGATGTCCTTCGAGGGGCCGCGTCCTGTCATTGGGCCATGGATGCTGTTAGTTCTCATGTCCGGCCCCCTCCTCTTCAGTGCGGCTTTTTCACTGGTTGTCTTGCGTTTTCCCGCCATGGATACCGTAGGTCTTCATCCAACCCTGGTCGCAGCCTGCGGGCTTGGGCTGTTTTTTTCTGGCGGAGTCAAGGGGGCGGATGAACCCAGCGCGTCGCGCGCGCATTCGATCACGGAGTTTGACGGCAAAGACGGTATCGACTGGCAGGTTGTGAATGATGGAGTGATGGGCGGGCTGTCTGAGGGAAAACTGACTCCGAGCGAAGCTGGGACGATGTTGTTTAGCGGCATGCTATCGCTGGAGAACAACGGTGGTTTTTCGACCTTCCGCAGTGGCGGTTTGAAACTGGACCTCAGCAGCCACCTCGGACTGCTACTTCGTGTGAAGGGCGATGGTCGCACGTATCAGGTGCGACTCGCTACCGACGCCGTTTTTCGCGGCATGGAGGTGTCCTTCGCGGCCGAGTTTACCACCACCAAGGGCGAGTGGGTCGAAGCGAAGGTTCCCTTTTCAGCTTTTAAAGGCAGCTTTCGAGGCCTCGACCTGCCCGAAGAGCGACTGGATACCTCCAAGGTTCGCCGCGTCAGTATTTTGATCGGCGATAAAAAGCAGGCCCCCTTCGCAGTCGAACTCGACTTCATTCGAACTTATGGCGCAAGTGCACCCTAATGTTAAGGTTGAAAATGGATCTTTGATGTTGCGAGTTATCGCCACCTTCAAGTCATAAACCATTTTGTACACACGGAACACCCATCGGGCCATAAAAGGCGTATCCGATCTC
>JAPLUN010000152.1 GCA_026397715.1 Verrucomicrobiota bacterium | reverse complement strand
GACGGGCTTGTTTTGCTCCAGCCTCACGGCCGCGCGGATCTTGGCGGCACCAAAGAGTGACAACTGGGTCATCGCTTCGAGGTCGCGGAGGTTTAGGGCCAGTTCGCGGTTCGTGCCGGGCTTGAGCGTAGTGAGCAGTTTACGCGCTTCGCTGGCGAGTTGTTCGATGTCGGCGGCGTTATCGAGTGCAGATTTTTTGCCGTCGAGGTCGCCCTTGGCAGTGTCGCTGACATCAGCGAGGGCAGAACCATTCATCGGCTCGGTTTTTCGCAGATCATTGACAGTGAGATAGCCATCATCCTTGTGAGTCCAGCGCTCCGGCCACCAGTGGAAATCGAGGCTCCAATCTCCGGTGACTTGTTCGTTCACAAGCCTGACGGCGCGTGATGCTTTGCTCCATGCTGCAAAAAGATCATCTGGCTTGGCCTCGGGGTAATGGCTGGCCAGGTGGCTCTTGAACAAGTCATCGGCCACGGCCGGATTGTAGGCGATGCGGCCCCAGATTTTCTGCATGTACCAAGTCTTTTGGATGTCGAGGACGTTGCGGGATTCATAGAGCGGATCCTTGCTGTTAAAGACACGCGAGAATACCCAGCCATCCGGGCCAATGTAGAAGCCATCGATATATTTGCCCACTTCGGGGAAGTTGCCGATGTATTCGCGGACGAACTGCGGATCGGCCCAGTGCAGGTAATAGAAGTCGTCATTGCGCACAGTGAGCCAGGAGGTGACTCCCAGCTTTTCTAGCTGCGGCTCCAGCTTTTTGCGCGCCCAGTAGATAGGCTTCACGGCGGCGTGCGCGTGGGCGTTGGAGTACTTGTGGGAAAAGCTGAATCGGACGTTTGGCTGGTCGATCAGCGGCTGGAAGTATTTGGCGGTGGTTTGCAGGTCGCTTTGCAGAAGACGGTGAATGAAGACGATGTTACGCTTGGGGTTCTCCTTGGCGTATTCATAGACTCCACGTCCATAAGTGTCCCACGCCCAGTCTTCCTTCAGAGCCGTGTCTTCGGTGTCCATGTTTTCGCCTGCTGTAACGCCGATGCCAGTGAGGTGAGGATAGTTTTCCAGCAACTTGCGCGTGCATTTGCGCAGATAAGTCCGTGTTTGCGGATTCAGCGGCCCCTTGCCGATGCCGTGTTTGTCCTCGGCGGTGGAAAGAAAGATGTTCCAGGTGAAGACATAGGTGCGGAAGCCGCGCTCGTGGCCGTATTTCATCACCTCCCGCCAGAAGGCGATCTTCTTGTCGATGCTCCAGTCGTTGATCTGGGTGTCACTGCCATTTTTGTCAAAGCCCGTGACGCCTTGGATCGCGATGCCCGGATACTCATCCTCCATGTTCAGCATGGAGGTGAAGGGATGCGGGTTCCACAGAGATAGCACGTTGTAGCGATGGCGTGCCATATCATCGAACCAGGTCTTCCAGAACGTGATGTCCCACACATGCCTGATGGCAAGGCGGTTTGCCGTGCCACGTGAATCGTAAAAGTAAGTCGGCGCCTCCTTGTCCATTGGCACATTGAACTTGATGCCACGGTTCTTGAGATGAGGCGCATCGTCCTCATGGAGCGCCTCGGCCATGTCTTTGAATTGGATGTTTTCGGCGATCTGCAGCCCGCCATACATCGCGCCATTGTCATCACCACCCAGCACCCAGTGGCTGAGGGTCGGCTTCGTTGTGCTGCGTATGGCATAGGCTTGTTCGCCAAGATCAGAGGCCGGTTGGCCGCCTTCGGCAGAAATCATGGCAGCGACTGACTTGTCCGTGGCGAGTGCCAGCACAACCTTTTTACCCTGACCTGCTTTCGACAATGCAGCAAGGTCTGCGGTCTCGACCGTATGTCGGCGCTTCTCCAGCGCGGCTTTGATGTCGCCAGCCGCAAAGACGATCTGGGGTTTGGCGGAGTCAAAGTAGATGCGGATAGTCTCGGCGGATGAGGTGAGAGCAATTCCGAATAGGAGAACTGTGCAGAACGCAGCGACGGGTATTTGGAAGTGGCGGCGTTGGCATCGAAAGAGTGGGGCGGGTGGCATCATGGTTGAAGAGAAGGGGAGGTGAGAATAGAAACCTGCACGTCGTCCAGGTAGCGCACGGCGGCAGGTTTGGTTTTGTCTTTGGGTGAAGTCGCGGCTAGTATGATGACCAGGCTTTGCGCACCGTGTGGCAGTGGCATCTTGACTGAAAAAGTGTGCCAGTCGCTGTCGCCAGCTTCGGTTTCAAATCGCTGTGTCAGGGACACCACTCCCGCATCCTCCGCTTTTGACCAAAAGTTCTCAGTGGCTGTTGCCGGTGGTTCATTGAGAGCAACCGCACGGATGAGGTAGCGCGCCTTCATTTCGCTCTTAGGCGCGCAGAAGGAGGCCGTTACCTGTGCTTCCATGGCACCGGCCACTGTAGACGCGGGCAGTGGGTGTAGATCAAGGACTTGGTATGCTTTGGAGGAAAGATTCTCATCATCCTGGTTCATCAGGACTTGATCCATTCGCAGCATGCTTTGTCCTTGCAATGGCTGCACCCCGTTCTCTGCGGACACAATTCGCGCCGATTGCACCCCCCACTGTCCAGGGCCGTGAGGCATTCCTTTGTCCAGTTGGGCAACGCTTTCCAGGCCTTGGTCAAAGATTGCCAGCGGCATTTTTCTGACCGCCTCCCGATTTATCACATATCCAAAGACCATGGACGTGCAAAACATGCCAAACAAAAGGCCCGCCGCTGCCGTTGTGAACGGACGTCTCAAAAACCAACGCTGTGCACGCAAACTCTTTGTGACGCTCGGCTGGGCAACCGGTGCCAGAAGCGATAAGATGCTGGCCTCTCGCAGGCAGTGGATCAATGCCTGCTCCTCGACGAGCAGTCGCGCCATTGCGGCTCGTGCGGCGGTATTCTGGCGCAGCAGTTCATTCAGGTCGGCACGCGCCGACCCGGTTTGTCCTTGTTCACGCACTGCATGCAGCAAGACAAGTAACTGATGATCGAGTGAGTTGGATTCGCTGTTCATGGCACGATGCGGAGTTGACGTTCGATGCAGGCGCTGAGCTGCTCTCGCAGCCTCAGCAAGATCATTTTCACAGCGCTTTCACTGCGACCCGTGGCGCTGGCCAGTTCCTTTACGCTGCGTCCGGTGATGTAGTGCTCTTGAAGCAAGTCTCGTTGTTCCGGCTGTAGCTTTTGCATGCAGCTGCCGAGTGCTTCACGCCGGTCCTCAAACTGCTCTGCTGCCGCCTCGGTTTCCTCTGCCATCGCCTGCACCACGTCATCATCAAAGATGAGCCTTTCACGCATCCGGTCACGCAGGAAAGACAGCACCGTATACCTTGCCACTGCAAAGGCCCATGGCAGAAACTCGGTGTTTGGATCCCAGTCGGCGGATTTTTCCCAAAGCTTCACACAGGTTGCTTGCAGCGCCTCCTGCGCATCCTGACGGTGTCCCAGTTGTGCATGGCAAAATGCCTCCAATGCCGGCTGATGCCGTGACAGTGCAGCGATAAAACGCGTATCTTCAATGGTGGGTGCCATGCAACCTGGATATTCCGCCACGGTGCAGTTCGGTCACATTCATTTTTTCAAAGGCTTCCGCACGGGCGGCCATGGCATGATGAACTCCACGGCGGTGAATTCAATTCTGATCGACTTCGACCTCTCAATGCGTATTCTGCCCATGTCCCTGATCACCGCAGAAAATGCCAGGCCCGGCTCGCACGACTGGCAGCTCACCCGCATGCGCCTCGACAAAAACGAGGGCTTTCGCACCCCATTCATCGAAGGCTACTGCTCACGTCAATCCGTGAAAGCAGGCGAGACCCTGGACATCTTC
>JAPLUN010000614.1 GCA_026397715.1 Verrucomicrobiota bacterium | reverse complement strand
ATCGCAAAAGCGATCCACCGCCAGGCATGGAAGTTCTCTGGCGAGGCCTGCGTCATCTCCACGACATGACCGAAACCTGGAAGCTTGTTCATGTTGTGGGTAATAGTTAGCCATCACCCCCTCCCAAATTTCGTGGAACCGCGTAGCGGTGACACAAAACGTGAAGATGCCCAAACGCGACAACGTCAGCGTCAAACCAGGTTTTCAAACACCCTCTTGGCCGCCTCATTTGGGCCGCCAGGACGTAACATCATCACTCGTGCGTGGGATCTGGTCCTTGCCGCTGCTGTAAACAGCCACCTTGGTGACGAGATGCGCCGCCTGACCCGTCGAAATCTTGGGGTCCGTATTGCTGACATCGGGATTCTTCACCTGATTGTCACCGTTCGTATCCAGCAGGATGTGATAAGTCTGGCCATACATGTCAGCGAGCTTGAAGGGACGTGCGGCGCCTACCAGACCGTGGCGGCCATTGTTCGCAGGGGGAAAGGATGCAAACGGCGTACGCTTGGGATTCAGATCCACTGCGCCGCCCGATGCAGGAGGAATGCCCATGAGCGTATCCACCAGGGAATTGCTGCCATCGGTGAGCAGCTCCGGTGCGTCCTCACCATTCGCTCCAGCAACACTGGAGTCGATGGGCCAGCGGCCGTAGTCCGTCTGGTATTGCTCGATGCCAGTCTTGAGTTCCATCGACACCGTTCGCACTTTCAGGCGATTGGCTTGGTCGATGGCATTAATGATTCCCGATACTGTCAGGCTCGCGAGGATCGCGATGATGGTGATCGTAATGAGCAGTTCGATCAGGGTGAACGCTCTCGTAGCAGGTTGCCGGTGCGTTTTCATAGTCAGATTTTACCTGAAATGCCAGTGGCAGGTCAATACTGCTTTTTCACCCTTGATCCCCCTCTGGAAACAGCGCACGGCTTCCCTCCCCGTGAACAAACCAGCCGTCCTCGCTCAAATCCTCTCCGTGCTCAATGCCGAACTCGCCGCACTCACCCGCGCCGCACAGGGAGCCTTTGCCGCCGCCACGGACCCGGACAGCAAGGCGGAAAACAAGTACGATACCCGCACCCTGGAAGCCTCCTACGTCGCCCGTGGTCAGGCCCAGCGCGTGGCAGAGCTCCAGGAGGCCGTGCGTGCCTTCGGCGCGTTGTCAGGAAACACCCTGGATTCAGGTGCCGCCATCACACTCGGAGCACTCGTCACCTTGGAGACCCCCGGCGAACAAACACACTATTTCCTAGGCCCATTCGCAGGTGGTACAGAGATTGTGCATGCAGGCCAGGAAGTCGTCGTCATCACCCCCGCATCCGCCTTGGGTCAAAAACTCATCGCCAAGCGGGCAGGGGACACCATCGCGCTGCGGCCCGGCCTTTCCGCCAAGGTGATCGCAGTGGCCTGATCACGCCTAGCAGTCACAGCCGCAGCATCCACATCCGTCGCCGTCGCAGGGATTGCAGTCGATCATGGAACTCCCGCTGGTGCTCGATCCAGGACGGCAGCAGCGCACCACGTCACAGCATTCGCAGTTGCACCCATCGCATTTATCCCAGCAGGAGCGTTTGCGCTCGGTGCCTTCAATGGGTGACTGCACATGCTTCGTGCCTTTCTCTCCTTTTCCCGCCACCTGCGCCACCCGCGCTTCCGCACCTGCGATCAGCGCCGCATGCAGCAGATCGCGATGACGCCGCAGCGGCAGGGCATCAAACGCACGCCGCAGGCTCGCAAGTGCTTGTTCAAGCGCAGGCAGCAACGCCGCTCGACGCCTCGCGAGATCATGAAACGCATGCAGCGGGTTGAACTGGCCACGCTTCTTGTCACGCGCCCAATCCTCCCACGCATCCTGCGCGTAGATGAGAAATCCCAGGCTTTCACCGAGTTGCTGCAGCAGCGGTTTGGCACCCGGAGCACCAGACACCTGCGCCAGGTGCCCCACGATTTCACCATACGCCGCACATGTCGGCCCGGCGCATTCGTCGAGGCTGGCTGAGGGATGCTCGATGCCTCTTTGTCCGGCCATCCAGCCGCGAACCTCTTGCACTGGAAAGCGCATCGCATGCAGCAGGCCCAGCGCATCACCGATGGGCCTGTCGAGCGCTCTCGAGCCCGCACGCGCCGCATGGCGTCGCCACCCCCGCTCATCCTGCGCATCGTCGTCCAGCTTCGCGCTCAGGCCGCAGACCGTCACAGCGGCGGCATATTGCAGCACCGGGCTGTCCGCCACCAGATCACGCGGCGTGGCGAATGCATTGCAGCACGTCGTCTGGCACAGCTCCGGCGGTGCTTCCGCCAGGGCGGAGCCCAGCAGCGTGAGAAAAGCACTGTCCCTGTTCACCAGCCAGCGCGCCCACGCACCATAGTGACGGTGCAAATTCGTGCCGAGACCGCAGAAATGCGCTCGATACAAAGACGCCGCCTTCTGGCAGCACATCGTGGGACCCGGGAGATGGCCGAACATCGCCGAAGATGGCGCAAACACCTCCGGCGACGAATGATTTTCTCTCACCCCGCACGCCGCATCTCCGCGATCCACTCCGGCGGCACGCCCTGCCCGGGCACGGAACTGTCCGGCTGCCGCTTCAGCCCCACCGTGTGCTCCAGCAGCCACTCCAGCCCCACCCAGAAATGCAGCGCATCCAGCACCGGATTCAGCGCATTCGTCACCGGGCAGTAATGCACCTCCTTCGGATTCGTGTGGTGCAGCGTGTGGTGCTGCGGCGTCTGCAAAATTCGGAGATCCTGCAGCATCGAGATGAAGCGCCCGTTTTCCCGCCGTGTCCGGTGCGACCACTTGTGCACCTCGTTCGCATTCCCACCCACCAGCGCAAAGAGCCACACATGCCAAGTCAGGCAGCCCAGCCACGCCGCCGCGATGATCAGCACCCCCATGGCCACCAGCAGCTCCTTGTTGCTCTCCCACCACGTGTTCCGCGTCATGCGCCGCGGCAGATGATGATGCACAATGTTCGGCCGCCCGATCCAGCGCCCCAGCCACGGTGTATCTTCGCGGATGTAAGCATCCTCCATCCAATGGACAAAACCGGCCGCAAAATCCGCAGCAAGCACCACGCCTGCCGCCTGAAGAGTGAGTGAGATAAGGTCGTTCATGACCCCTCATCACTTGCCCACAAAAGCACACCTCAGGACATTGATACTCTTGAAGCTTCGATTGAGGAGATCAATGATGACTTTCGAGCCGAAGAAGGCTGAACTGCGGGTTGCTCAGTTATACTCCTGCCAAGCTGGCACTAAGACTCAAGAGTGACGTGAACACTGGAGAAATCATATCTCCGCAGGTCTTCCTGATGGATGCTAAAGCTCAATATGCCAGCGTCCCAAAAACAAAAGACAACATTGGAATCCCAGCCCAATTGGAGCAACGGCACCCATTCATTGGGTTGTCCGCGGAGCTTGTTGGCGGCTTGTTCCTGAGGGGATTCGTGCTGGGTGAATGTGTAGCCGTTGATTTGATGATCAACTGTCTCGTGAAGAGACTCGCTGTTCCTATATTGTTCGAAAGCCTGATCGCTCACGATTCCATCCGGGGAACGGTGAGGCAGTGAAAAAATGCGCTTAAAGTTCACTCGATACGGCTGCTGGCTGTAGTCGTCATCAGGGCTCAACATGTCGTCCGCGCCATTGTGCCGTGCCGTGCGCAGCTCATCAATCTTGCCTTCAATGAACAGCACCCTTCCGTTCAAACGCTCGGTGGAATCGAGAAAGAACGAGAGCAGGCCGGACCGAGGGAGATAACTGTTGAACGGAGCGAGTTCCGCGAGGTTTAGCTGTGCCAGGAAAATCCAATGCTGACCGTCAGTTTTCGGAAACGTATCAGGTCTTTCCAGATCAGGGAAACCACCTAGCCGAGACACCCCGAGTTGCGAGTAGTCGTCTGGTATCGTGCTTTGTATCTCCACGGCTTCTCGTGCTACCCCAACGATAATTTCCTCTACCTCAGCAAGCCCGGCATCAAAGATAGCACTTTTCAGAGGCTGAAATACTTCGCTGTCCGGTGCGACAAACAGTTTTAAATCGGACACTTCGACTTGGACAGGTTTTGAACTGGGCTTGTAGGTCCAGTTCATGAACAAGGCTCGTTTTTCCGCCTCGATAGAGAGTCGTTCGAGCCCTTCCATGCTGGCCAATTGGCTCGGAAGAGATTCGAGGGGATTGCGCTCAATGTTCAGACTCTTTAACCGAGCCAGCTTGCAGATCGAATCAGGCAAGGTCCGCAGTCGGTTGGAATTCAATGTCAGACTTTGCAGCTTCCGAAGGCTTCCGATCACCTCAGGAATTTGCTTCAAATGATTCACATCGAGAAAAAGCCACTCTAGAGCCTCGAGGTTCCCGATGGATTCAGGTAGTTCTTCAATTTGATTGTAGCTCAACCCCAAGGTGTTGAGCCGAATGAGCTGACCGAAGCTGTCGGGAATCCGGCAAATCTCATTCTGACTCAAGTTCAGGCTTTCCAGCTTTTTGAGGCCACCCATTTCACTTGGCAACTCACGCAGCGAGTTATTGCCCACAGCCAGAGAGCGGAGGCTGTGAAGTCCGAGAATGCTCTCGGGAAAGGCATGAATGCTACAGGCTTGCAGATAGATATTTTGAAGGTCTGGCAACTCCTGCAGGCGCGGTAGAAGTTTGCTGACATCCGAAAGCGAGATGGACAGCGACTGTAGGTTTTTGAACTCAAGCACTTGGACGAGCGCTTCTGCACTCTCTTGGCGGTAAGCCAGAAAGCGAAACACCTTCCCTGGATCTCTAAGCCCCTCCTCCAAGTCTTCAAACTCGGGGATCTTCTTGAGTTCCTCGTCAGTATATAGCGGCATGGCTCAGAGGCTGAACTGGATCGTTTTTGCTACTTCACCAGCCTCACCATCAAATCCTTGCTCTCCACACTCTCACTGATCTTCACGCAGATCTCCTTCACAGTGCCTGCAATCGGCGACGAAACCGCCGCAAACATCTTCATGGCCTCCAGCGTCAGCAGGGTCTCCCCCTCCTTCACCTTCTGCCCCACGCTCACCGCAATGCTCGCCACCATCCCCGGCATCGGCGCGCCCACCTGAGTCGGGTCCGCAGGATCTGCCTTGGTCTTGGTCACAGCGTTCTTTGCCAGAGACTTGTTGGTCACCGTCGTATGACGCGGGTAGCCGTTCAGCTCAAAGATCGCCGTCTGCTGACCAGTGGCATCCGCCTCGGTCATGTTGAGCAGGCGCACAAAGAGCGTCTTGCCTGCTTCCAGGCTGATGTGGATCTCCTCCTTGTCCTGCAGCCCGTAATAATACGCCGGCGTTGGCAGGGCGGACACGTCACCGTAGGTTTTGCGGAATTCAGCAAACTTCAGGAACACATCCGGATACATGAGGTAGCTCCACACATCGTCTTCGGTAGGCTCCTTCTTGAGCTTGCCCTTGAGCTCGGCGCGCACGTCCTCCAGCTTGATCTTCGCAGCGTGCGTGCCCGGGCGGCCTTTGATCCGCTTGCCGCCTTTGCCCACGATGGCATCGGCCAGCGCATTCCACTTCTTGCGTGAATCCGCCGCCTTGGCGGGCTCCATGCCGTAGAAAGGTTCACCGAGCCAGCCTTCAAACATGCTGGTCACGTCCTTGCTCCACTTGGTGCCTTGCAGATTGATGATGTCCGTGGGCTTCACGCCACGCGCCACGCACTCGATGGCCAGGTCACCGACGACCTTGCTCGATGGCGTCACTTTGACGATGTCTCCGCAGAGCTGGTTCACTTCCGCATAAGCATGCGCGATCTCCGGCCAGCGTGGTCCGAGGCCCATGCCGATGGCCTGCTCCTTGAGATTCGTGTACTGCCCGCCGGGCATCTCGTGCAGATAGACTTCCGCAGTGCCGTAAGGCTCGGAGGTGTCGAAAGGCTTGTAGAAACTGCGCACCGCAGCCCAGTAGTCGCTGAATTCCTGCAGCGCCTCGACATCCAGTCCGGTGTCACGCGGCGTGTTCTGCATGGCCGCCACGATCGAGTTCAGGTTCGGCTGCGAAGTGCCGCCAGACATGGAGGCGATCGCCGCATCCACCACATCGACACCCGCCGTGGCGGCTTCGATGATGCTGGCCGCGTTCAGCCCGCTCGTGTCATGCGTGTGGAAGTGAATCGGAATGCCCACTTCATCCTTCAGCGCCTTGACCAGCTTCTTCGCCGCAAACGGGCGGACGAGTCCGGCCATGTCCTTGATGCACAGCATGTGCGCCCCCATCTTTTCCAGCTCCTTGGCCAGGCGGACGTAGTACTTCAGGTCGTACTTGTCGCGCTTCGGATCCATGATGTCGCCCGTGTAGCACAGCGTGCCTTCACAGATGGAGTTCGTGTCCTCACGCACCGCATCCATCGCCGCCTTCAGGTTCGGCAGATAGTTCAGCGAATCAAAGATGCGGAAGATGTCCATGCCGTTCTCGGCGGCATGTTTGATGAAGCCCTTCACCACGTTGTCCGGGTAGTTCGTGTACCCGACGGCATTCGAGCCACGGAAGAGCATCTGCAAAAGGATGTTCGGCACCTTCGCGCGGATGTCGCGCAGGCGCTCCCACGGATCTTCCCGCAGGAAGCGCATCGTCACGTCAAAGGTAGCTCCACCCCACATTTCCAGGGAGAAAAGGTTCGGCGTGCGCCGTGCCACGCTGTCCGCCACGGCCAGCATGTCAAAGGTGCGCATGCGCGTGGCCAGCAGCGACTGGTGCGCATCACGCATCGTAGTGTCGGTGATCAGCAGCTTCTTCTGCTTCGCAATCCAGTCATTGCAGAACTTCTCCGGCCCCATCTCCGTGAGCAGCTGCTTCGTGCCTTTCGCCGGCGCGATGCGGTGGTCAAACTTCGGCGTTGGGGGCGCGGTGAAGGCCTTGTTGATCGTATGCCCCTTCGCAAACGGATTGCCGTTAACAATCGTGTCAGCCAGATAGCTCAGCAGCTTCGAGGCACGGTCCTTGCGCGCCACAAACTTGAGCAGGTCCGGATTGTTGTCGATGAAGCGCGTCGTGGCCTGCCCCGCCATGAACTCCGGGTGATGCACCACGTTCATGAGGAACGGGATGTTCGTCTTCACGCCACGGATGCGGAACTCGCGCAGACCGCGGTCCATGCGGTCAAGCGCCTGCTGGTAGGTGCGTGCATACACCGTCATCTTCACCAGCATCGAGTCATAATAAGGCGTGATGACCGCGTTCGTCGCGCCCAGAGCGCCATCCAGACGAATGCCAAAGCCACCCGCGCTGCGGTAGGTCAAAATTTTGCCAAAGTCCGGCGTGAATCCGTTTTCCGGATCTTCCGTCGTGATGCGGCACTGGATCGCAAAGCCGCTCTTCTCGATCTTATCCTGCGGCGGCAATGCCAGCGGCTCCTGATGAATCTGGTAGCCCTGCGCAATGAGGATCTGGCTGCGCACGATGTCGATGCCCGTGATCTCCTCCGTCACCGTATGCTCCACCTGAATGCGCGGATTCATCTCAATGAAGAACCATTCGCCCGTTTCGTGATCCACGAGGAACTCCACCGTGCCCGCGTGCGTGTAATTCACCGCCTCAGCCAGTTTCACCGCTGCCTCGCACAATCCGTCGATGATCTCCTGCTTGATCCCGTAGCTCGGTGCCTGCTCGATCACCTTCTGATGCCGGCGCTGCACCGAGCAGTCGCGTTCATGCAGATGCAGCACGTTGCCATGCTTGTCGGCCAGGATCTGCACTTCGATGTGCTTGGCCTTGCCCACAAATCTTTCGAGGAACACCGCCCCGTTGCCAAAGGCGCGTTCCGCTTCCGTCTGCGCCTCATCCAGCAGCTTTTCCAGGTCCTTGGACTCGCGCACGATGCGCATGCCGCGCCCGCCACCGCCAAAGGCCGCCTTAATGATCAGCGGAAAGCCGATTTTCTTCGCTGCCGTCAGTGCTTCCTTGCGGTCGCTCACCGGCTCATCGGTGCCTTCGAGAATGGAGACCTTCAGCTTGCGCGCCACATTGCGAGCCGCCGTCTTGTCGCCCATCATGTCGAGAATCTTCGCATCAGGTCCGATGAAGATGATCCCGGCGTCCTCGCACGCCTGGGAGAACTTCGGGTTCTCTGACAGGAATCCATAGCCGGGATGGATCGCATCCACGCTCTTCTCCTTCGCCAGAGCCACGATGCCTTCGATGTCCAGGTAGGCGCCCAGCGGTCCCTTGTCCTTGTTCAGCTCGTAGGCCTCGTCCGCTTTGAAGCGATGCGGGCAGAAGCGGTCTTCCTGCGCATAAATCCCCACCGTTTTCAGCCCCAGTTCAGTGGCCGCACGCATGACGCGGATGGCGATTTCAGAGCGGTTCGCGACCATCAGCTTCTTGATGGGGCGGATCGTGGCAGGGGCAGGGGTCTTCTTGGACATGGGGTGGGTTGGGAAATGCGGGCGCATAGTCTCGCGAAATCGTGGGGAGGCAAGGTGCGAGCGCAGTTTTCCGACGCCGAAATCCAAGATTGGCCGTTAACTTGCTAATAATGACATAGCGGGCATTGAGTTCCCGTCCG
>JAPLUN010000128.1 GCA_026397715.1 Verrucomicrobiota bacterium | reverse complement strand
TCCCACTCCCTGGCCCTTTCACCGCCGCCTCAATTCAAAAATGCTTGGCTCCATTCACCCCTCAATAGCAGACCGCGTGCCGAACAGTACTGGCAGGAGTGCCCATCGTACTTCCTGAAAGTTTCGTCTCTCCCGCGTTGCAAATCGCAATCCTGGCAGCATTGCTGTTTTGCATGAGGTCACTCCGGCTGCTTCTTCTTATTTCGCTCAGTCTCGTCAGTTGCAACACCGTGAAAAACACGGGCAACAATGCGTTTCATTACAGCCGCAAGTTTGTGACCAGTGACATCCCACGGGCCTCGCGCTTTGTTTGGAAAGGGGTGACGGGATTGTTTGGCCCGAACGACAACTCCTTCTGGTATGCCGACGACATGCGCGGCAAGCCCAGCGTGGTGATCAATCTCAGCGAGCAGATGGTGTACCTCTTCAAGCGCGGCGAGCTCGCGGGCGGATCGCCCATCTCCTCCGGGGCGGAGGGCTACGACACGCGGCCGGGCAGCTACCACGTGATGGAAAAGGACATCGGCCACAAATCCTCCATCTATGGCGACTACGAGGACTACCAAGGCAACGTGATCATGCAGAACATCGACAACCGCAAGGACCGCAAGCCGCCGGGCACGCGGTTTGAAGGGGCCAAGATGTACTACTTCATTTGTCGAGCCGATGGGTCACGCCGAGGGCTTTCATCTCGGCGGCCTGGGGATCTTCCATGCGGCCGCTGGCGACGACGACGGGGACGTCAGGCAGGACGAGGCGGAGCACGCGAACAAAGGCGAGGCCGTCCATGTGGGGCATGTGCAGATCGGTGATGATGACACGGAGCTCAGCCTGATGCCGCATGGCGAGCTGCAATCCGTCCGCTCCGTCGGTGGCGGTCACAGGGTTGAAGTTCAGCCGCTGCAAGACCACGCCGGCCATCTCGCGCACGGCGGCTTCGTCATCCACGAGAAGGATGGTCTCCCCATGGCCGAGGCACGAGGCGGCCGCTGCGGGCGCGAGTGGCATACCACCTTCCACCACATGAGTGGGCAGAAAGGCGGTGAAGGTGGAGCCCAGTTCTGGCTGTGAAGAAACCTGGAGGAATCCGCCATGGCTTTTCACAATGCCCATCACTGTGGAGAGGCCTAGGCCCGTGCCTTTGTCCGGGCTTTTGGTGGTGAAGAAAGGATCAAAAATCCGCTCGATGATTTCCTTGGGAATGCCGGTGCCGGTGTCGTGCACGCGCAGCGCCACATAGCTGCCGGGCCGGGCATCAGGCACGGAGCTGGCAAAGGCTTCATCAACTTCCAGGGGCAGTGCTTCCAGCGTGAGCGTGCCGCCTGTGGGCATGGCATCGCGGGCATTGACACACAAGTTCAGGAGAATCTGATGCAGCTGCGTGGCGTCTCCGAGGATCGTGGGAAGTTTGGGGTCACAGGTGACCACGAGCTGAATGTTTTTGGGGAAGCTGCTTTTCATCAGGCTTTCCAGCTCGTGGACCAAACGTTCCACCTGGAGGCCGGCACGCTCACCTTCCGCGCCTTTGGCAAAGGTGAGCAGCTGGCGCACCATCTCCGCACCGCGCCTGGCGCTGGTTTCAAACATGTCCAGAATCTTTGATTCCTGGGGACACCGCATTTTGAGCAGCTCCACTCCCATCAGGATGGGGGCGAGGGCGTTGTTGAGATCATGCGCCACGCCACCGGACAGTGTGCCGAGGGCCTCCATGCGTTGCGAACGCAAGGCCAGGCTTTCCAGTTTTTTGCGCTCAGCGAGGTTGCGGCTGCGTTCGAGTTCCACGGCAACACGCTGGGCGATGATGCGCAGAAGCTGCTGATCTTCTTCGTTGAAGTCGTGGGGTTTGGAATCCAGCAGGCAGGTGACAGCGACGACGTTTCCATGGGCATCCAATGAGGGAACGCCGCAATAGGCGTCACCATTGTGATCTCGGAGAAACGCTGACTGGGGAAAGTGCTCCTGAACGCTTTGGTAAAGGCGCAAGTTTTTGGTGCTGACCACCGTGGCGCAAGGGCTGGTGGAAAGCGGTGCGCTGCCCGGATCGTGCTGAGTCTGGCCATTGGTCCAGACAGCTTTTATCTGAAGCTCCTGGCCCACAACCTCTGAGAGGCAAACCACGGGGATTTCAAACAGAGTGGCCACCATGACAACGACCTCTTCAAAGATCACGCCTGGATCACCTGAGAGCTGCAGGCTCAATTCGGACAGCCGGTGCAGTTTGCGAAGATAGGCGGCGTCCCGCTCAGCGGCGCGTGCGCGTTCGGTGATGTCGCGTTCATTGGCAAGGATGCACCATTCACCTTCGATTTGAATCGGTGTGGCGATGACTTCGAGAGGGAAGATGGAGCGGTCTTTGCGCTGATGGTTGAGTTCAAAGCGGAGTGTCTCGCCCTGCTGGAGCCGTTGCAGGCGGCCGGGGGCGGCCATTGCCGCCTCGGGGTCGTCAAGATCTCGCATGTTCATGCCGATCAGCTCGGCCTCGGTGTAACCATGCATGCGTGCGGCGGCGCTGTTGGCCGTGAGAATACGTCCATCTAATGCGACCAGGAAAAAGGCGTCGGCGCTGGTCTCAATGAGAGAGCGGTAGCGGAGCTCGCTTTCCCGCAGAGCGCGGGTTCGATTGGAAACGAGCTGTTCGAGGTTTTCGTTCAGCCTACGGACCTCAGCCTCAGCCTGCTTGCTGGCGGTGGTGTTGATTTGTGCAATGACCGCACCACCCTCTTCCCGTGACAAGGGGGAGACATGAATGGTGAACCAGCGGTCTTCAGTGGGCGAGTGACAGGGGTACTCTTGTTTGAACGTCGATCTGGAATGGTCCAGCACACCGCGAAGGCCATCCAAAATCTGCTGTGCCCCTCCTCCTAGCTCTTGTGCCTCCCGCTGGCAGACTTCCAGGTAATTGCAGCCCACGCCCATGGTGGAGATTTTTCCTTCAGCCTCATTCTCACGTGCAAAGCGTTCCCAGCCATCATTGACGTCGATGATCGTGCCGTGGCGATCCACGACGGCGATGTTGGCCATCATGGAATTGATCACCGAACGGTTCAAGGCCTCGCTGCTGCGCAGGATGCGTTCGATTTCGTGCTCCTTGGTCACATCCATGAAGACGAGCACCACACCAATGATGCGGCCATCAGCATCGCGAATGGGGGCGGCGCTCTCTCTGATGGGGCGTTCGGTACCGTCACGGGAGATGAGCACAGTGTGGTTGGACAGGCCATGGATGGTGTCAGTGGCCAGCACCTCATCCACTGGGATGGGGGCAGGCTGGCGGGTTTTCTCATTGATGAGGTGGAGGACATCACCCACTGGGCGCCCCTGGGCCTCTGCCAACTTCCAGCCCGTGAGCTTTTCCGCGATGGGGTTCATGTGCGTGATGCGCCGCTCCGCATCAGTGGCCAACACGGCGTCGCCAATGGAATTGAGTGTGACAGACAGCTTTTCCTCTCGGGAGCGAAGGGCTTCATCGGCCGCTTTCTGTTCTGTCACGTCACGTCCGGTGGCGAAAATGAGGCCGTCTGGATGCGGCACAGACTTCCACCAGAACACACGCGATGAGCCATTTTTGTGCAGGCAGCGGTTTTCAAACTGAAGGACGCCCTCACCCACAGCGAGCTGTCGTTCGATTTCTGCCTGTGTGGCCGCACGATCATCCGGGTGCAAAAACTCGAGGTAGGGACGTGTCGTCAACTCTTCTGCACTCCAGCCCAGGATTTGGGTGAAGGCCGGATTGACACTTCTGAGATAGCCGTCTGTTCGGATGATGCAAAGCATGTCCAGCGGCACGGTGAAAAACAGCTCGCGCTCAACTTCGGCCTGCTTCCTTTTTGCGAAATCGCGACTGACGATGAAGCTGGCCAAGCCGATCATGCCGAGTGAGAGAATGCCGCCGAATGCCACAATGGCGAGCGTGATGCTGGAGAGTTTCTTTGCCCGCGCCTTCAGGCCTGGGAGGAGGTGGTTCTCTTCGCTCTTCAATTCGCCAATCACATTGCGGATTTCTTCCATGGTTTGCCTGCCTTGGCCCTGGCTGATGAATTGGCGCGCTCCGGCATCATCGCCACTGCGACGCAGTTGAAGCACTTTGCTGGCAAAATGGATTTTGTCTTGAATCAACGGCTCCAGAACCACCAGGCGCTGTAGTTGCCTGGGATTTTCCCTCATCATTTGTTTCGCTGTCTGGAGCGCTCTCGGCACAGTGGTGATACCGCTCTGATAGGGAGGCAGGAATGCTTCGTCGCCCGAGATGGCGAATCCGCGGTTTCCGGTTTCAATGTTGAGCACTTCAACGAGAATTTCATCGAGCACGTCATTGACGCGGTGGGTGTGGTCAAAGGAGTCAAAGGTGGCCACATTTTGCTGCTCGCTCCACCAGGCGCTCACACCGGTGAGCAGCAGGAAGGCAAGAGCTGCGGCAAATCCTGCCTGAATTTTGTGTTGTATGAGCACTTTTTTTGAATAGTACAATATCTGCCAGTTGTTTCATTGCCATCGTTTTAACGATACTGAGGGAACCCTTAGGCGCGATGGCTTTTTTGCACAGATCCTCCGCGAAAGCGCAGTGATGCAGCGACTCGCAAGGAGACCGGGAAAGGCGATGATCACCGCCGCTCCGCCACAAAGATCGTATGCGTACAACGCTTCGCCTGCGGATACGCCTTCGCCGCCACCGTTTCGACTTTAAAGCCCGCCTTCGAAAGTCGCTTCGCAAAGGCATGATCCGTGCTGGCCGACCAAAAGGTCACTCGACCGCCCGGCTTCAAAGCGTGGGTGATCGCAGAAAATCCCTGCGTCTGATACAGCCGCGCATTCCCGTCCTGCACCATGGCGATGGGCCCATTGTCCACATCCAGCAGGATGGCATCATAGTGCCCTTTGGGTGCGCGGCTGATGACTTGAAATACATCGTCCACCACGATCTCGACCCGTGGGTCATCCAGCAGCTGCCCATTCACAGCGCTGAGATACTCGCGGTTCCACGCGACCACCTGCGGCAGCAGCTCTGCCACCTGCACCTGCGCGCCGGGCACCATCAGCTCCAGCACACGCCGCAGCGTAAAGCCAAAGCCTAGCCCACCGATGAGCACACGAGGCGTGCCATCTCCCAGCCGCGCACACGCCAACTCAGCCAGCACCTTCTCCGACTCCGAAGCATTCGTGCCCATCAGCGGCTGGCGGTTCACCCGCAGGTAAAAATGCGAGTCATGCGCATGCAGCGTCAGCTCCGCGCCCTCAGGCGTGTGAGATGTAGCCAGCAGAAGAAAAGGTTTCATGGAGAGCAGCACCCGCGAAAAGCCACGCGCCTCCCCGGCCCATGACAGGAGCGCGGACCAGCGCCTGCGCAACCGGACAAAGTACTGACGAGCTTTAGCTAGCTCTGGACAGCGCGGGTTATTCCCAGAATCCAGAACGAGCTAAAGCTCAGGACTACTTTCAGAAACATGGAACCCGCATGCTCGTAGGAGCACCATCAGGCGCGTTTCGAGTTCTCAAACAGCCATTCGGCATACGCGGCCTCCGTGAGTTCGCCAGCCGCCAAGGCCAGAGTTTGCAGCACGGCATCGGCTTCAGTTGCGTGGAATTCTTGCCCGTTGCGTTCGAGAAAGCCTGCGCCGAGCATGAAGCCCGTGCGCTTGTTGCCATCGAGAAACGGGTGGTTTTTCACGATGCCGGCAGCATAAGCCGCCGCCATCTCAGCCAGGGTAGGCTTGCCGTAGTGAAACAACTGCTGAGGCCGGGCCAGCGCGGACTCCAGCAGATGCTCGTCACGCAAGCCCGCAATGCCGCCGTAGCATGAGAGCATCATGTCCTGCAAGGCGAGGCACTCATCACGCGTCAGCCAGTGCGGCTTCTTCATTTGGCCAGTTCGCGCAGCGTGTTGCGATAGCGGCGGTTCAGGCTTTCAAACACCGCCATGGTCTTGGCAAATTCTGGATTACTCGCCGTCAGACGCATCCCATCCTGCGATTCGGTCAGCGTCACTGTGTCGCCTTCTTCCACTTTGAGATGAGCTAGTGCTTCCTTGGGCAGTACGAGTCCGACCGAGTTGCCGACTTTGCGGAGCTTGAGTTCGAGAACCATGGATACAATGTAGCTACGAATGTTATTACGTCAAGAATGCGCTTCTCAAGCTGGACGAGCTGGACGAGCTGAAACGCCCGGCAACTTTCTACCGCTTGGAGTGTCGTTCTGCGGACTGGGTTCCGACTGAGTGAGAACTTTACGGAATGCGGGAATCGGGTATTCTTTCCCTCATGAGCGCGCTTTCCGCCATTCTTGAACCTGATGCCTCGGGCACGCTGCATCTGCGGCTGCCACTGAATCTCTTCAAAGGCAAGGTGCGCGTGGTGGCAACCTCGATGGAAGATGAAGACACGGCGTTGAAGCCGGATGATGAACTTGCGGCTCTGGCAGCTCTGGAGCAGACGCGCCAGCGTTCAGGTTTGCAGCGGCGGCAACTGCCACCTGAAGAACTGGAGCGCCGCAAACAGGCCGCGTTGGAGGCTCTGGCTGAACTGCGTGAAGCGAGTCCGTTTATCGACTTCTCTGATCTGGTGAGAAGGTAAGGGAGCGGTTCTCGCAGTCTAAATTGAGGTGTCATCCGGGGTGCAGAATGAAGGCAAACAGCCTGCTTTGTGCTGAAAAGCGGTGTTGCATCCTCTGCGCTTGCACTCAATCCTCAAGCAATGACCAAGACTGCGCCCAAACCACGTCAATCTCTTGAAACAGCGGAGTCAAACGTGCTCAAAACTCAAGACTCGGCAGTTCATGGATGGTATCGCTTTGTCCTGTCCTATCCTCCGCATCTTGTGCGCAAGTATGCAGAAATTTTCGACTTGAATGAAAGTTCTCTGTTGTGTGATCCCTTCTGCGGCACTGGCACCACACTGGTGGAGGGCAAAAAGCTTGGCATTCCCAGCGTTGGCTGCGATGCACACCCTTTTGCGGCGCTAGTTTCGGGTGTGAAGACGAACTGGCAGCTCGATCCATTGCTGCTGCGCAAGCTGGGTAAAAAAATCGCCACTCAAGCTGAGGACAAGATGGAGTCCGTCGGATTGCCGCCACATTCATTCACCGCCCGTTTGATGGAGGAAGCTCTTCATTCCCCATGGAAGAGCTACCGGCTCAGCGTGGACGAAGAAGTCGTGATGCCCACGGGCTTTGTCAGTGATCGACCGCTCGCTCGGCTGATCATTTTGCGTGAGTGCCTGGAGGAAAATTGCGCTTCGCAGCCTGAGGAAGTACGGAATGTCTTTCGCGTCTGTCTGGCGCATGTGATCGCAAACGGAGCTGGCAATTTTGCCTTCGGTCCAGAAATCTATCGCACCAAAGAAAAACACGATTACGACGTTGCAGGTCATTTTGCCAAACATGTGACCCTGATGGCGGATGATCTGGCGAAGATGCACGTTGAACATCCTCACGCTCCCGAAGCGAGCGTGTTCCTCAACGACGCGCGCAGTCTGGATGCTTTGCCAGGAGAAATCAGCGCAGTGATCACCTCGCCCCCCTATCCAAACGAAAAAGATTACACCCGCACCACCCGCGTCGAATCGCTGCTACTGGGATTTACTTCGGATCGTGCACAGCTTCGCAGCATGAAAGAGACACTCCTGCGATCAAATACGCGCAATGTCTTTGTGGCGGACCGTGATTCCGAGGAAGTTCGAGATTTCGCCTCCATCCAGGCTGTCTGCAAAGCCATTGAGGACCGCCGCATTGAATTGTGCAAAACCAGCGGCTTTGAGCGGCTTTATCATAAAGTCGTGGCCCATTATTTCGGCGGCATGCGCAGGCATCTGCGAGCACTGAAGCCCAAGCTCAAACGCCGGGCCAAACTGGCTTATGTCGTCGGTGATCAGCTCTCATTTCTCATGGTGCCTGTGGCCACAGCAACTCTTCTCGGTGAGGTTGCCGAGGCTGAAGGCTATCGAGTACTGGGTATCGATCTCTGGCGTGAGCGTGTCGGAACCAAGGTTCGTAATGCGATCAACGGTGATAAAACCGTTCGTGTTCGTGATGTTTTGGTTGATGCTTCCGCCA
The DNA here is from genome assembly GCA_026397715.1 of Verrucomicrobiota bacterium. Classification (GTDB taxonomy): domain Bacteria; phylum Verrucomicrobiota; class Verrucomicrobiia; order Verrucomicrobiales; family Verrucomicrobiaceae; genus Prosthecobacter. The sequence continues at coordinate 8,554 of JAPLUN010000128.1, read as the reverse complement.
TGTTTCTGCGCATAAATAATCCAGATGACATCATTTATACTTTTCGCTCCAGGGACGAATTACCAGAGCAAATTTCACGGCATGGCAATTGGATGATTGCCTCGCGTGGCAGCGGTCTTTATGCGTTTGTTCAGATTACAGGGGCGACACTGGTTGAGGTGCCTGTCACGCTGAAGGCTTACCCTATTCCCTATGCCGTGCCTGACATTGTGGCTAGGCATTTGTCACGCGACGAACAAGGGCTGCTGACCATCGCTCGTTACAACCGCATCCTTGATGTCTTCACCGGGCTGGCTTGCTTTCATTTGCAAAGCCATGTGCGGACGCAGATTAAAGGTCATGGGCAGGTCGAGATTGATGAATTGTATGTGGGCGTGGATAAAGATGGTCGTGGTTATGTGCTTCCGGTCGAAGGCAAAGAGGAAAGCGAATCTCTTGGCATCGACAAAGCGGTGTCTTTAACCCTCTTTGCTAAAGCAAAATACCCCCAACTGATTTGTCGTCCCATCGCCCTCATCCGTGAGAGCGAGCATCAGATTTCATGTGTCGAATTTGAGCCAGCCGTAGAAATGGAAAATGTGAAGGTGGTGGAGATGCGGCGCTACCTGCTTGTGCGTTCTGATGCATAGCCCCTACCTCTTCGCCTTCGCCGCAATCGCCTTGTAATAGCTCTCAATCGCCGCGCGGTATTCCGGCGCGGCCTCGCTGCGCGTTGCTTCCGTCAAATCATCCGCCAACTTCTGCGGCAGGTGGCCCCAGTCGCCATTGACGAGGACTCCGACTTGGCCGAGCACGCCATCTTGCAACTGGGTGGATTGATTGCCGCCTTCGGCGGACTGGGCCTGCGAGTTCTGCCCCTGTGGCTTCTGGTTTTGCGCCTGCTGCTGCGAAGGTTTCTGGCCGGGGGACTGACCCTGATTACGTGAGTCGGCCATGCTCTGCTGCTGGGCCTGCTGCGCGTTGTTCAGACTCTGCTGCGCTTGCTGGCCTTGCTGTTGCTGACCCTGCTGCTGCTGGCCGTTTTGCGACTGCTGCTGCTGACTGCCCTGCATGGGATGAAGCTGGGCATCAAGCTGATCGAGCGCCTGGGCGAGCATCTGGCCCTGAAGCTGTTCGAGGGGGGAAGCGAGCACGGCTGGAGAAGTCTTGCTGGCGGTGGCTTCGGCGGCCTTGGCTGCCTGGGCGGCGTTGGCCTGGCTTTGCTGCGCAGCCTGCGGATTGGGCACGGGATTGGCCTGGGTGGCCTCTGCCTGCTGACCGGCCTGCTGCAATTGATTGCTGGCCTGTGCGACTTGCTGCGCGGCCTCTTTATCTCCAAGGCGCTGCTGATGGCGTGAGACGCGCGCGAGATCACTTGCAGCCTGCTTCTGCGCCATGCCGTTCTGCACGGCCTGCTGCGTTTCTTTGGCGACGGCCTGCTCCGCCTGCTGCGCAGTGGTCTGCGCGGTTTCCGCGAGCGCCTTCTGCATGGCCTGATTCTTCGGCAGTTCTTTTTCCAAAGCCTCAAGCACCGCCTGCGGATTCTGCGTGGCGTCCTTGGCCATTTCAGCAAGCTGCTTGGCCCGGTCATACGCTTCATCCAGCGGCTCCTGCACCCCGAGCTCCTGCTCCATCTGCTGCATGGCGGCCTGCTCGGCTTCGGTGAGCTGCTGGCCGTCTTCGACCTTCTGCATGTTTTGCGCGAGTTGTTCCAAAGCCTGCGCGGTCTGCTGCTGGGCATTGGCGGCGGACTGCAGTGCCTGGGCCTGGGGCTTGCTCTGGGAAGCCTGTGCAGCCTGCTTCAAATTCTGCGCAATTTGAGGGGTCTTCTGCTGCATCTGCGCGAGGGCGACATCGGCGGTGCGGGCGAGCTGGGATTCGGCCTGCTTGGTGAGATCGGAGGCGTTGGCTTCCTGACGCAGGGCGGCCTGCAGGGCGGCCATTTTCTCGGCGTTCTCGGCAGCTTCGGGGCGGAGTTCCTGGGCTTTTTCGGCGACTTCCGCGACGGGTTTTTCGGCCTTGGCGGCATCGGCGGCGGTCTGGGTTTCCTGCTGGGTCTTTTTGAGATCTGCGGCCACGCGTTTCATCATGTCGCTGACTTCGGGAGTGAGTGAGGCGAGCTGGGCGCGTGCGGCATCGATCTGCGGCTGAAGCTGCGCGGCGAGTTCGTTGGCCCTCTTTTGCGCATCGGCGGTGGCCTGCTGCACGGGCTGAGAATTGAGCTGCTGGCCGGGCTGCTGCTGCGAGGCTTCGCGGGCGAGGTTTTTATTTTGTTCGGCGGCGTTGCGGGAGGCCTCGCTGGCCTGCTGGGCGGCCTGACGGAGGTTGTTGGCGGCCTGCGGATCTTTCTGCTGCATGGCATCGGCAATGCGGGCGCGGTTGATCTTGTCCGGCACCTGCTGCAGGGCCTCGGCGGCGGCTTTGGCCTGCGCGGCTGTGGCTGCGAGGTCCTGCTGATTTTGCGGGCGCATGGATTCCGCCTGCGCGGCTTCAAGGGCCTGTGCGGCGTCTTGCGCGAGGGCGTCTGCCTCCAGAGCGCGTGCGGCCTGGGAGAGCTGTGCGGCCTGATCCTTCAGCGTGGCGAGGGCCTTGGTGGCTGCGGAGGGAGGGGCATTGCTGCGGCGGGCTTTCTCGGCTTCTTCGGGAGAGAGCAGGGGGATTTTCTTTGCCTCGGCGGTCTGGCGGGCGAGCTCGTCCACGGCGCGGCTGGCGCGGTTCATGTCGAGCGCGGCCTGGGTGTTGGTGGCTTGGTTTTGCTCGCGCAGTTCGGCCTGGTCCTGGAGTTGTTTGGCGGACTGGGTGAGCAGCTTTTCGGCTTTCTCGACGGGGGTGAGGCCATCTTGATCCGGGCGCTTGTTCTGGCGTGGATCACGCGTGACGTTTTCGGCGGTGGCGAGGTGGTTGCGGGCTTCCTCCAGTTTGGCGAGGGCGGGGTTGTCCTGACGGGTAAGGTTTTCGCGGCGCTGCGTGGCTTCGTTGGCGGTTTGCTCGGCGATGCCGCGGGTGATGTCTGAGGCTTGCTGAAGGCGGCTGCGGAGATTGTCCGAGGCGCCGTAGAGGTGCTCGGGGCTCTTGGTCTGGTCCGGCTTGTCGAGGCTGCTGGCGAGATCGGCGGAGGTTTCGGTGATGCGTTTGTCCATCTCCAGCACGGGGCCATGGAAGCGGCCTTTCTGGGATTCATCGAGCTTGGCCAGATCCTTCTGCAGAGTCTTGGCCTGGGCCATGAGGGCGCGCTGCTGCTCCTGCCATTTGGGGCGCTGCTCGGCATCGCGATTGGCCTGAAGGGAGGTCTCGGTGAGCATGCGGGACTGGCGCTGGAGCTGCTGGGACTCCTGCGCGGCGATTTTGGCGGTGTCTTCGGCGGCGAAGGCGCGGAGGGCATCGGCGATGACAGCGGCGTGGCTGGCGGCTTCATTGGCGGCGCGCTTGAGGGGCTCAGTGTTTTCGATCTCGTCGGAGTTGAGCTTTTCGAGATCGGGAAGCTGCTCGCGGCGGAGCTGGGCAAGCTTTTTGCCAAGGAGCTGGGCTTCGGAGGCATCGAGCTGATTGGGGGCATCGCGTGCGGCGTCCTTGAGGGCGTTCCAGAGTTCTTCGGACTGGGCTTTGACCTGCTCGAGTTTTTCCTGGGCGGAGGCGAGTGCGTTGGCGGCATCGTCCTTGGCTTTCTCGGGGTCTCTTTCTTTGCGGGCGTTCTTTTCGGTTTTGCGCACCTTTTCGAGGTCCTTGCGCAGCTCGCGGGTTTGTTCATCGAGACGATCTGCCTTCAGCGCGAGGCGGCGCTGGCTTTCCGCCCAATCGCGCTGGCGGGGATCGACGGTCTGCTCAAGGATGATGACGCGGATGGGCGGGGACTCGGCCTTCTGGCCTTTGAGGTCGATGGCGATGAGCTTGATAAGGAGGGCGTCTCCGGTCTTCACACCGAGGGGGGCGAGAGGTAGGAGCGTCTGCACGGGGGCTTCTTTGGCTGCCTTGGTGAAGGGGAGATCGCGCTCGGTCCAGTTGGCACCGTTGATGGCGTGGGAGAGCTTCACGCCACCGAGGCCGACGTCGTCGGTGACGAGTCCGGCGAGGCGCACGGCTTCATCGGCGAGGAGTTCGATCTGCTCGGCGGGTTCGTTGATCTGCGCGGTGGGCGGGAGATCGGGGATGGTGGTGATGCGCCAGGGGGTGCTTTCCTCATTAGTGAAGCCGGTTTCCTGAGACTTCAAAGTGACCTGCCAGGAGCTGTGCACGGCCTGCACGGCGATGTCTGCGGTGAGCAGGCCTTCGGGCGTGGTGGTGGAGGGCAGGGTCTTTTTCTCGGGGAGATCGGGGTTCAACTTAAAGTCGCTCTTCGAGACGGGCTGGTTCGTCTTGAGCGTGAGCTTGATGGTGGAGCCGTCGAGGGCTTCGAGATCGCCCTGATCGGCGGTGACCTTCGTTTCCTTCCAGCCTGAATAGGCGGGTGGAATGATGGTCTTGGTGAACTCGACGATGCGGGGCCGTGCGCGTGCGCTGAGGGTGCGCCAGGGGGTGATGGCATCGGCCGCATGGATGCGGTAGCGAACGTCCGTCTGGCCGACGGGGACGACGCCTTCAAAGCGTGCGGTGCCGACGGCGGAGAGCTCGGTGCGGCGTGGCTTGGAGCCTTCGACGGCGAACTCCAGCGTGGCCTGTGCGGGCTGCGGGCCTTCGGTTTCGATGATGAGTGGGACTTCCGACCCGATGGGGGCGAGAGTGCTGGCCTGCAGGGGCTCAAGGATGCGGATCTTGACCGTGGCGGGGCGTTCGAGATTGGCGAAGGGCAGGGCGGCACGTGCCATGAAGCCGCCGAGGTGGAGGCCGGGAATGAGGCAGAGCACGAGGATGGCGGCGACGACTGAACCGGCGGCGATGAACCAGGGGCGCAGCGTGCGCGTGGGCAGCTTCGCATTCCAGTCGATGCCTTCGATGGCGGCGGCGACGTCGTCCTGAAGCTTTTCACGAAACTCTACGGAGTCCTTCACGTTCACGCCACCGCGTGGATCGGCGAGTTCGACAGCGGCGAGGAGGCGCTCGCGCAGGGCGGGCTCAGCGGCTTCGATGAGTTTGGCGGTGCCTTCTTTACCATTGGCCTGAGCGATGAAGCGCCAGGCCACGCGCCATGCTGCGTAGGCAGCGCCACCGTAGGCGATGAGGGTGACCCAGGGCCGCAGCGCGTCCGGCATGAACCAGGCGCGGTCCAGAAGGGCGATGAGCGCGAAGGCGGCGAGGGCGAGCGCCGCTGCACAGAGGGCTGCGCGGATCTGCAACAGCTTCTGACGGCGCAGGCGAAAGCGTTGCAAGGCTTCGTGCGTGGCGGGACGGAGAGCGAGATTCATGAGAGGGGTGAAAGCTTAACGCAGCGCGGAAGGGGTTCTTTGCGGGGGCATGAGGGATGTTTCATGACCCTTTACAGCAGGCAGCACGGAGCGCACCAGCTTTCCGGCGGACAGTGAGGGGCGGCCCTGAACGAGCCAAAGCTAGCGACTGCTTTGACAGGCCTTGAGCGGCGGCTGTGCCCAAGGCTTGACTTGCGGCGGCTTTTTCGATTTCATGGGTGGAGTCTTCTAAAAATCGGCCCCACGCGTTCTGAGTGTGGCCAAGTGCTGGTTGGACAGCCAAACAGAATCCATTGCTCTATGAACTTTCGATTCATCCCTCTTGTCTTGATGCTCGGTGTGCAGGCCGGTCGTGCTCAGAGTTCAATCGAAGTGCCGGCGGGCAAAGATTCCGCCGATGAGACGGGCATCATACTTTTTGAAGGTATTCCGATTGCCAAACTGCCGGGCGGAATCCCCATCACGGAGGGCAAGGTCACGCTGTTTGCTGATTACGCACGGGCCAAGAAAGGCGACAGTATTGATGTTTACCTGATCAACCGGAGCGATCATGACATCGTACTGAACTCACAGGATGGAGATGTGTATTTGAAGCTGGAGGCTAAAAATGAGGATGGAACGTGGACGCGGGCTCAGCCGCACGCCTTTAGCTGGTGTGGCAACAGCTATGACTTCAGGCCGGAGGTCAAGAAGGACTGCTACTACCGGATCAAGGGACATCAGCCCAAGGTGGGCAAGGCTGCGAAAATCCGCTTTCGGCTCTACATGCAGGAGGGGCTGGATCTGGCGACTGATGCGGGGGAGGGGATAGTTTCCGCCGAGGAGTCAGCGCTGGCGGCAACCGACGCCCTTGCCGTGAGCACGGGGTCTTTCGAGCTCGTTCGAGATCTCGCCACAGGTGCGAAGACGATGGTCAACACTCTTGATCACATTCGGGACATGCAGGGGCGTGCGATCCGAACGCTGGGGTCTGGACGTTTTGCGAAGGAGAAGGTGCTGCCGCTGCTGGATGAGATTGAGAAGAAGTTTCCTGCGAATGCATCTGATGTGAGCTTTGCGAGGATGCGCCTCAAAGAGAAAGAAGTGCAATGAGTGCGTGTGAATGATCCGTGAAGTGCATGATCGATGACATCTGCCAGAGAATTTACCCGACCTGCACGAGGTGCCCGTTTGAATGTGATTATGCACGGCTAGTTTCGTTTGCCTGTTTGCAGGCTGAGTCTTAGAAGGGGCGCGCCTATGGAATCCAACGCGACACCTGAAAACACCCCCGCAGTGACTGAATCTCAAACTTCTGCGGAGGTGGCTGCGGCGGCGGATGCGGCGAGCAAGGCTTCGGTGGAGTTGTTTGAACTGTGCGCGGCGATTTTGCTGGGGCTGGGGGCCACGCTGGGGAGCATCGCGGGGTATCAGGGCGGGCTGTGGGGTGGGAAGTCGATCGAGAGCTTTGGCATGTCATCCCGGGTCACCACGAAGTCGGCGGATGCGGGGACGTTTGCGGATGCGAAGATCTCGTCTGACAGCCTGGTGAAATTGCAGGTGATTCAACTGGTGTCGCGGGCGGAGCACACGCCGAAAGGAGAGGAGCGTGATTTTCTGCTGCATCAGATCAGCGAGCTTATGATCCGTGAGTATAGCGATGAGGCGTATGATGCCATCGGCCTGCCGCTGGAGCCGCGAAAAAAGTATGATGCGGACGGCACGCTGGCGGACCTGCCGGAGGACGTGGTCTTTGAGGCGAGCAAGCAGGACTTCAGCAAGGACTACTTCCAGTGGATGTATGAGGAGAAGGTGAAGCACACGGTGAAGGCCGAGGAGCTGTTTGCCCAGGGGCAGCATGAAGGCACGGTGGGGGACCAGTTTGCGCTGGATGGTGTGTACTACACTATGTCCCTTTTCTTCGCGGGTCTTGGGCTGGTGTTTAAAAGTCGCGTGCGCTGGGGCTTCTTCAGTCTGGGGACTTTGATTTTCCTCGGGGCGCTGGTTTACATGTGCAGGCTGGAATGGGCGTGAGGGATTGACGTGCTGTGACGAAGCTTGACCTGCGGCGGCTTTTTGGGTTGCATGGGCGCATTCATGAAAATCTTCATTGCAGCGGTTCTGGGTCTTTGGATGTCGGCAGCCGTCGTCGCTGGTGAGTCTGGTTTGCTAAGAACGTATCAGCCGCTCGACGGCGTCGAATCAGGCGAGATCAGAATTGAGCCGGTGACATGCTATTCGGGGAATTTGCATTCGGACTGGGATCTGGCCCTGGAGTACATCTCAGTCAAAAACGTTCCTCCCACCCGCTCTGAAAAGCCGAGCGGGGATCTGAATCTGGCGTCAACCAGCCACCTCACCTTTGACACCGAGAGCCAGGAAGACAAGCCGTTGAAGCTTTACATGAAAGCGGACGAATTTGTGGTCACGAAAGCCTATGACCGGGAAGTCATTGTGAAGGCCTGCCTGGAATGTGTGCGGCGGGTGCTGCCTCCGAAGCTGCTCAAGACGCCGCTCACCTTTTCAGCGTCTCCTGAAAACAAGGAATGGATGAGCAAGATCGTGGATGAGTTCAACCGGCATGACCGGAGCAAGGTTTTCTATGGGGAGCCGTGATGGATCAAGGTGTCGGTCACAAACTTCATTGTGCTCATGATTACAGTTGGAAGAGTTTCCAGGCAGGCCGCCACCGAGTGGTTTGAGTTTCTCGGAGAGGGCTACCGCGGCAGGCGGACGGCGATCCGGGGGCTGACGCATGGGGTGCCGGAGTTTGTGTTCTGGATCTATCCGGACGGCACCCTGCATGATGCGCAAACGAGTCATCGTGCGCACCCGCCGCCGGGGTATGAGCACATCCTGAAAGATGAACCCGATTACGGGGGATTTTTGAGAGGCCGCGTGGTGAGGCATGCAGGCAGGCAGTTGGTGGCCGTGTACTGCCGTGAGGATGCACTTGCGGTTCCGGGCCATTCATTGAATCAGCTTTTGGACGGATTGTCACAGATGCCAATGCCCATGGATGAGGATGCCCTTGTGATCAGCGATAACGCGGACATTTATGGCACGCTTCAGGACTTGTGGGACCGGCTCGACCACGTGCATCCTCCGAACGCCGTATGGCATTCGACATTCATTTTTCCCCGAGCCGCTTGATGCAGAGGTCCTTGTACTGGACCTTCATCGGCGGGCCGGGGTGGAGCTGGAGGGTGATCAGGCCGTCGCGCAAGGCCTTTTTCGCGTCGTTGTCGATCACGTGC
>JAPLUN010000038.1 GCA_026397715.1 Verrucomicrobiota bacterium | reverse complement strand
GGAACATCTGCCACTGATGCCACCGCTTCCGGTGTTGGTTTGACGGATGGATTCGACACAGCCTCCTTCATCACCGCAACAGGTTTAACAGGGGCGGCGACGACAGGAGCTGGTTGTGGTTTGACTGGTTCAGCTTGAGCCGGAACCGGCTTGCTCTGGACGGTCTTCACGACCGCAGGGGGAGCATCCTTTTGACTGACCGCAGGTCCTTCAGCTTCCGTAGAGGAAACGACGGGCTGCGCTGCAGCACCCGGCTCCTTTTTACCACCCATGAAAATCCATGCGCCAATCCCCAGAATCACTGCAGCAGCAGCCGCGATGGCCCCCACTGGCAGGCTGCGCTTTTGCTGGACCAACGAATTGAAGTCATGCGTCTTGATCCCGCGCTTGATGGGGGAAATGGGCTCGTCTTCAAAATTTCCAGCAGATGCTTCATTCGCATTCCAATCATCGTCAAAATCAGACACGGAGCCGACGCTTTCCATCTCCTCCAGCGCCACCGCATTGCTGCCACGCAGGCGTGTGGCAAGATCAACCGTCGGCGCAGACAACAGCCCTTCGAACTTGTCGATGAAATCACCCGGACTTGGGGTCTTGCCCGCACGGCGGATCAGTTCAAGGCACTCACGCACATAAGCGGCGGCCGCCTCAGGAATGGATTCAGGAAACTGCGGCACGCCACCGGTCTGGCGCTCCCCTGTCAGCAAATAGCCTGCAAGCGCCACAAATGAGCGATGCCGGAAATCACGATTCTGCAAATGCTCCTCCTGCTGCTGCCCTTCGGTGAGGTCCATGTCCACCAGCAGCGGCTCGTAGAGGCTGCGCATGGTCATGTGCGGACGCAGCTTCACCACAAATGAAGGCCAGGCGTCCAGACGCTTCTGCATCAACCGCTCCAGCTCACGCGAGAGCAGCGGACCATTTTTTCCCACCCGCAGCAGGATGTTGGAAGGGTGCAAATCCACACGCTGCACACCACACTCCACCGCCTGATCAAGCCCGGCCCGGATCTGGCGCATCAGCACGGTCACTTCAGCGGGATTCAGCGTGATGCGTTCCGCCATGAGGCGGCTGAGAGCAAAGCCAGGCTCCCGCTCTTCGGTCAGGAAGGTCCAGTCAGGACTTTCCCACAGACTCAGGGAGCGCAGGATGTTGGGGTGCCGTTCAGGATTAAAACGCCACATCTGCAAGGGCACCGCCTCGTAGCGGGATTTGTCCACAATTCGTGAAGGCGGCAGCAAGTGCACCGTGACTGCCTGACCGAGCTTCGTATTGATCGCCGGAATGGAGAAGGGATAGCGCCGGGCGTGATCCGCATCCTCCACGCGAAACCGCGTGCCAAGAATGGTTTCGACCGGCACGTCCTCCAGCAGGAGTTCCTGAAGCTGCGACTGTGGCAGCAGCGAAGAGTTCACCACCAGGTGTTTGCGGAAATTGCGTGCTTTGATGTTGCTCGAAAGCGCACTGAAGGCCTCTCGCACATCATCACGCAGCTTTTCGATGGATGCCGGAGCATTGTCGGGGTCGGTGAGTGCCGCTCTGACCGCTGTGCGCAACCCCATCGGCAACTGCGTCAAGGCAGGAAAACGGTCCGGATTTTCGCCGGCATAAGGCTGCCCGGTCAGCAGCAGGAAAATCAACCGGCAGGCCTCCACCACCAGCCGCGCACCACTTTGTCCCTCAGTCCCTGCATCCAGCTGAGACAGGCCGTAATCAAACACGCGGAGCTGCAGGAAGGTATCCTCCAGGGTCGTGACCAGCACGCGATCCAGATGCATGCGCGAGACAAGTCGTTGAAATCCTTGCAGCTGAAGCAGGTCATCCAGCAGCTGATAAACGAGCGCCAGCGCCGTCGCGGGCGCTACTGCGCCGCGCCTTTGAGTGTAATGTTCGACAAACTCACCGTCGTTGAGATTGCTGGTATAATAGACCAGCCCCTGATCCTCACCCACTTCCAAAATACGCATGAAGGCATGCCCGCGAATTTCTGAAGCCTGGCGGGCACGGTCAAACGCGGATCTCTTCATTGCCGCATCCAGCGTGCTTCCCCCGCGCAGCACATGCAGTTCCACCAATCGGTGAATCCGGTTGTCGAAGGCCAGAAAAACCACCTCGTCCTTAGAACGCACCAGCTCGACCGGTGCACCACCGGTTCGATGAGCCACGGAAAGGCTGCCAAATTGCTGAAGCTCTTCAATCATAACAAGTTAATGACCATAATGTGAAAACAATACCGACCTGAGAGTTTAGGGCAATGTTTCACATATATGCTCTTATTTATAAGGGTTGTGGCTCAAAAATGCAAAGTTTATTCTAAAAAATCTGGTAATTTTACATTGGTAATAAACCACCCTTTAGAACTCAAACCATAAAAAACATAGTTTGCCGTGGCTATTCTCAATAAGCTCAAAGGATACCAACTGAACTCACAAAAATGCAAGATTTGCATCTCTGAAACTCAGATTTGAGCCAGACACGTCCTTCGTTTATTTCTTATCGCCGCCCACCGGCAAGGATTTACTGGCAGGAGCACTCCCGGCGATCGCGCCCAGGCGCTGTTTTTCGTCTTCGGTCCATTGATAGGCCGTATCGGAGAGCACGTTGCGTGCCGCAATTTTGATCTCTGCCGCATTCGCGGAACCCGGGTAGGCCAGCATTTCCCAGAGCGTAATGGCATTCCCCTTCACGCGATCCAGCAACAGTTTGCACACACGCAGGCGGACATCCTCATCCTTCGGTGGGTCAAGATGAAGCCAGACCAGCAGGTTCATGTACTGCGGGCTCTCAAAAGGCAGCTCCTGACTCTTTCCTGAGAGCACTTTTTCATTTTCCTGCCAGCCGCCGGTTTTTGCCAAAGCATGCTGTGCTTCAAAAAGCTTCATCTCAGCGGCCTTTTTCTGCAGTTCTTTTTTCCTCCATGCCTCC
>JAPLUN010000702.1 GCA_026397715.1 Verrucomicrobiota bacterium | reverse complement strand
ACGCCCATTTTCTTGGCGAGTTCAGCCTGAGCTTTTTCTTCATGCGGCACGAATTCGTGGAGTGGAGGATCAAGGAGACGGATGGTGGCAGGAAGGCCTTTGAGCGCCTTGAAGATGCCGGTGAAGTCATCACGCTGATATGGCAGAAGTTTGGCGAGCGCTTTTTTGCGGTCAGCAACATTTTCAGCCAGGATCATTTCACGCACGGCGTCAATGCGGTCACCTTCAAAGAACATGTGTTCCGTGCGAGTGAGGCCGATGCCCTGGGCACCGAAAGCAATCGCGTTCTGCGTCTGCTCCGGATTGTCGGCGTTGGTGCGGACCTGCATGCGCGTGGACTTGGAGCACCAGATCATGAGCTGCTGGAAGCTCTTGAATTTTTCAGTGCTCTGCGCGGCCTTGTCACCACTGATCATGCCGGTGATGATTTCGGAAGGAGCGGTCTTCAGCTCGCCACCGTAAACGATACCGCTGGTGCCATCGATGGAGAGGAAATCCCCTTCGTTGAAGGTCAGTCCTGCCACAGAAACGGTTTTCTTGTCGTAGTCGATTTCCAGAGCGGCAGCGCCGCAGATGCAAACCTTGCCCATCTGACGGGCGACGAGAGCGGCGTGGGATGAAACACCGCCACGTGCGGTGAGAATGCCTTCTGCAGCGATCATGCCGCGAAGATCTTCCGGGCTGGTTTCATTGCGGACCAGAAGCACCTTCTCGCCTTTTGCTTCGGCGATGACGGCGCGGTCGGCGTTGAGGTAGATCTTGCCAGATGCAGCACCAGGGCCGGCTGGAAGACCGGAGGCGATGGCCTTGGCCCTCTTCACGTCAGCAACGTCAAAGATCGGAGCGAGGAGCTGCTCGAGCTGATCGGCAGGATTGCGCAGCACGGCGGTTTCCCAGTCGATGAGCTTTTCCTTCACCATGTCGATGGAGAACTTCAGAGCGGCGGCGGCGGTGCGCTTACCATTGCGGGTCTGCAGCATGAACAGCTTGCCTTCCTGAATGGTGAACTCGATGTCCTGCACATCCTTGAAATGCTTTTCAAGCTTCTGGCGGACCACCAGCAGTTCTGCGTAGGACTTCGGCATTTCCTTCTTGAGCTGGATCACCGGCTCAGGAGTGCGCACGCCGGCGACGACGTCTTCGCCCTGGGCATTGATGAGGAACTCACCGTAGAATTCATTCGTGCCGTTCGCAGGATTGCGGGTGAAGGCCACGCCGGATCCAGAGGTCGGACCGGTGTTGCCGAAGACCATGGCCTGCACGTTCACGGCAGTGCCCCACTCTGCAGGGATGTTGTACTTGCGGCGATAAACGATCGCGCGGTCATTCATCCAGCTGCCGAAGACGGCGCCGGCGGCACCACGCAGCTGGTCCCATGGATCGGAAGGAAACACCTTGCCGGTGCGCTCTTTGACGAGAGCCTTGAAACGCTTCACCAGTTCCTTCTGGTCATCAGCGGTCAGATCGCTGTCGATGATGTCCTTGCCATAGGTTTCGTGCTTGAACTTCTCGATAGCCATTTCAAACGGCTCATGGTCTTCACCTTCGAGCTTCTGCACGCCGAGAACGACGTCACCATACATCTGGACGAAACGGCGATAGCAGTCCCAGGCGAAGCGTTCGTTGTTCGTGGCGGCAACCAAGGAGAGAACGGTTTGATCATTCAAGCCAAGGTTGAGGATCGTGTCCATCATGCCCGGCATGGAGTCACGCGCACCGGAGCGCACGGCAACGAGAAGAGGGAAGCCTTTGGCGTCACCGAACTTGTAGCCCATGATTTTTTCCATGCCTTTGACGGCGGCTTCCATCTGCGCCTGCAAGGAGGAAGGATAGGTTCTCTTGTTCTCGTAGAAGTACGTACAGACTTCTGTGCTGATGGTGAACCCGGGAGGAACGGGAAGGCCGATGCGGCTCATCTCTGCGAGATTGGCGCCCTTGCCGCCCAACAATGCTTTCATGGAACCATCACCGTCTGATTTTCCTGGTCCGAAAAAGTAAACGTACTTCTTTTTGTCTGCGCTGCCCTTGGATGCTGTCTTTGCCATATGAGATATTTCGAATCGTCTGATGCGATTCGTGGTTGTGTGTGTGTTCAGTGGGGTTTGAAGCGCGGATTTAAATCGTTGCAGTATATGATGCAAGCATTAGTTGACAATCAAAGCTCCCGGTGAAGGCGGCGCATCATGGGTCACAAGGGGCATGGTTCACCTTGTCAGCACCCGTCGAAGTTGGCGCTTGTTCATGACAAGTATTGACGTGGCAACGCAAAAACGATTAAATACTTCCACGGAACGACGACTGTTTTCGAACCCCTTTCGTTCCTGGTTCACGCCCAACACAAACCCAACCGAAGATCATGCAACTCAAACCTCGTTCCAACTTTTCCACCCGACCGGGCTTTACGCTCATCGAACTGCTGGTGGTGATCACCATCATTGCCGTCCTTGCAGGCTTGGTCATCTCACAGGCCAACAAGCTGATGGCGGATGGGAGAAAGCTTCAGGTGCAGGTGGTCCTTAAAGATTTGCGCAGCGCCATCACGAGCTATCAGGTCGATTACAACCGCTGGCCGGTGAATCCCAGCCTGCTCAGTGCGGCAGCTGCAGGCCAGGACATTCAGGCTTTGATGACAGATGAGAACAGCGGCATCGTCGGTGCGCTCACAACGCTGACGTCATCTTCAGCCGCAGGTGGCGGCGGCGGAGCAGTCAACCTGAACCCCAAAGGCATCAAATTCATCGACCTCCCGATTGCCAGGAATGGCAAGTTTGGCTTGGTCAACGCCCAGCCCCCTTACAAGCTGGTCGATCTCTGGGGCACCGTCTATTATGTACTTCTTGATACCAATGGCGATCTTCAGGTGGCCAATCCAGATTTGACCAACTCGGATCCCAAGATCTCTGCAAACGCCATCAGCCCTCCGCCGAAGATGCTTCCTCTGGAAGTCGCCATCTACAGCTGGGGCCAGGACTTGAAGGCACAGACTCCGGACGACGTTGTGTCCTGGCGGAGCAAGTGAGAGCGCCTGACATCCGTCACACCCAGAGGCGCAGCGGTTTGCCGCTGCGCTTTTTTATGCCCCGGTCAAGCGCGCTGGGCGAGCAGTTCACCCGCTTTGGCGGGATCGACTTTCTCATAGAAGTCGTCCTCGATCATGCAGACCGGGCCAAAACCGCAGCTGGCAAGACACTCGGCAAATTCAATGCTGTACTTGCCGTCGGCGCTGACCGCGATGGGATGATGGTGATCCGTGTGGGAGCGGTCGATGTTGCCAGCTTTGCAAAGTGCGTCCATCAGCTCGTAACTCCCTGCCATGGCGCATGAGAGCGTGCGGCACACACGAATGTGGTACTTGCCGGGAGCCGTTTGACGGAAGCCCGGATAAAAAGTGACCACTTCGAGCACCTGAATCGGCTCGAGGGAGAGCTTGGCGGCCACCCAGTTCACGGCCTCTTCACTGATGAAGCGGAAATGCTCCTGCACCAAATGCAGCAGGGGGAGAACGGCGCTGCGTTTTGAAACGGGGTAATGCGAGATCGCCTCGTCCATGCGTTTTTCCAATTCGGCTGGAACTTCAAAGGCCATGCGGGGGAGTGTCTCGGATGAAAAGGTTAGGATGAATCAGCGGTCGCACTCGCCCATGACGAAGTCCAGGCTGCCAAGCACTGCAGGAATGTCGCTGAGCATATGCCCGGGGATCAGCTTGGAGATGATGCTGAGATTGAGGAAGGAGGGGGCGCGGATTTTCAAGCGGTGCGGGACACCGCCGCCGGTGCTGTTGATGTAGAAGCCGAGCTCTCCCTTGGGATTTTCGGCGGCAAAATAAACTTCTCCTGCAGGAGCATCAATGCCCTGGGTGGAGATGATGAAGTGGTGGATGAGCTCCTCCATCTTCATCAGCACTTTTTCCTTCTTTGGCAGCAGCCCCTTGGCGTCGGCCACATTGATGGGGCCTTCGGGCAAAGTGGCGAACACCTGCCTGAGGATGCGCACGCTCTGGCGCATCTCTTCCATGCGCACCAGATAACGATCGTAGCAGTCGCCCTTGGTGCCGACGGGCACGTCGAACTCGTACTTGTCGTAATCGAGATAGGGATGCGCCTTGCGCAGGTCGTGTTCAACCCCCGAGCCACGCAGATTCGGCCCAGTGAGACCGTAGCCGATAGCGTCTTCTTTGGAGATCACCCCGATGTCCTGGGTACGGTCGATGAAGATACGATTGCGGGAGAGCAGCTTGTCGATCTCATCGATCACGGGCTCCAGCTGATCGAGGAAGGTTTTCACGGCACCGACAAAGCCATTGGGCAGATCACGGATCTGCCCACCCACGCGGGTGTAGCTGGTGGTGAAGCGCGCGCCGGTGAGCTGCTCACACAGATTGTAGATCTTTTCGCGCTCGGTGAAGGTGTAGAGGAACACGGTCATGGCACCGACGTCCATGGCAAACACCCCGACTCCGAGCATGTGGGCGGAAATGCGGGCGAGCTCGCAGCAGATCACACGGATCGCGCGGCCACGCTCAGGCACTTCCCAGCCCATGAGCTTTTCCACAGCGAGGGCATAAGCCACGTTGTTCGCCAGCGGTGCCAGGTAGTCCAGCCGGTCCGTGTAGGGCACGAACTGGTTGTAATGCATGTTCTCGGCGATTTTTTCGTCGCCACGGTGCAGGAACCCGACATCGGGATCGCATTTGGTGATGATTTCGCCGTCGAGTTCCAGAATCAGCCGCAACACACCGTGGGTGGCCGGATGGCTGGGCCCCATGTTGAGCACCAGTTTCTCTCCGACGATGTCCGTGGTGGCTTCTTCCACAGCTTCGAGCTGCCGGGCCGCTTTGGCGGCGGTATCCGGGGCCTCGTATTCTCGGGTGACAGTGGGCATGAAAAGCAGGGGGCTGGTAGCGTGCGTGAGGGGTATCTATCTACGCTGCCCAAAGAGCGGCAAGGCGATTTTGTGAAAAATTTCACAAGCGCGCTCAAACCCGCCTCAAAAACCCCTCTCCAGCCTCCTTATTATAGGGTGAAGGTGCAGGAGCTGCCGCGGCGGAAGTTGCCCTCAGGCCCGGTCTGGGACAAACTGCGCCCGGACATGCGATACACCCCACGCCTCAAGCGACACCTGCTTTTCCCAGCTTTTGCCGGGGTGTGGCTGACCGTGGCAGGATGGGGCATGGCCCAGACTGAGCCACCTGCAGACGGTATTCGCGATGAAACCCGGGCGCTCACCGTTGAAAGCCACCGGGTGCTGGCCGAGGAGCTCAAACAGTTTTCCCAGAATTTGAAATGCGATGCGTGGATCCAGGCCACCAGTTTTATGCCTGCGGGGCTAACCGTCCGCAGAAAGGCTCAGATCACGAGACGTGAGTGGAGTGGGACGCGGCCTGCCGTGCTGATGGCCTACGACCGTGCCAGCAACAGCAACGCGATGTCTTTTTCTCCGGATTTTTGGGAACGCTACCCGACGGCCGATCTCGTCGAGATCATCCAGGAGGCGCGCCGCATCCAGGCCGACACCAAGCTCACACTCGAAGAACGTCTGATACAGGCCACGCGCTACTGGATGGACCGGCTGCGCAGCATGGAAAGCGTGCGGCTGAAACAGTCGCTCTGGCTGCAAAGAGGTGAAAAGCCGTTCGCATTGGCTGTTCCAGTCGTTCTGGCAGTGGGTGGCGTCGTCCTGGCCTTGCTCGGGATTGTTTCACGGCGGCGCAGTGCACGCGCAGGCCGTCGTTTTCTTTTCCCCGAGGTGCAGGTGGGCATGCGCTTTGGCGCGGCCTTCGGCGGAGGAGTGACGTCTGAGATCAAAACGAATGTTGGAGCCCAATGACGGGGTGTCAGTCGTCGTCTGTCTGCGGCTCGTCTCCCTCGATCTTGATCCCCATGTCCTCCAACTTCTTGTCCAGATCGACGACGTACTTCCAAGGCAGCTTTTTGCGCTGATACTTGCGGAAGAGCAGATCGCGCAGTTCCAGCCAGCGCTCCGGCGGTGGGTTTTCCAAGGGCATCCACGTCTCGCCATCGGGATGGGCATATCGAAACAGCCATTCGCGCGAGTTCCAGTACGCGCGGATGTATTGTTTGCGACCGTCTTCGAGACGTTCATGCCATTCGTGGATTTGGTTTTTGGTCATTTGAGAGCGCGTAGGATGCGCTAGTATCGCTTCCATGCAAGCCGCCAGCCCCGGCAGTTCCCCTGCCCTGCCGAAACTCCTGCTCTATCTTCTCGCCGTCATGCTCGGCGGGGCGCTGCTGTCCGCGCCGTTGTTTCACCTTGGCAAAGCCGCCCATGGCTGGCTTTCCACCTCATCAATGCATGACGCCGGCCTGGTGAAGTGGCTGCTCTCAGAAATCGAGCGGGCGCAGTTTACGCGCTACTTCAACCGCGCCGTGCTCGTCTGCGCCCTGGTCTTCATCTGGCCCTTCATGCGCTGGGTACGGCTGGAACGCGCGCTTCTGCCCGCCTGGCGTCCGTTCAACACGGGGCTCAAACAATGGGCCGTCGGCTTTGTTCTGGCCTCAGGTCTGCTGCTCGCGCTCGGGTTCATTTTCCTCAAGATGGGTGCGTATCAGCTGCGCCCCGACCCACGCTGGTGGAAACTGGGGGAACCCATAACCGCCGCGCTGGGCGCTGGCATCGTGGAAGAGTTCTTCTTCCGTGGTCTGCTGCTGGGCCTGCTGCTGCGGACCATGACGGAGACTAAGGCCCTGCTTTCACTCACCTTCGTCTTTGCCCTGGTGCATTTCCTCAAACCCCCGGAAGGCTGGCAGATCAGTGATGCCGCCGTCACCTGGAGCAGTGGATTCCTCGTGCTCCGGCAAATCGCCGCCGGTTTTGGGGACGTGCACTTTCTCCTCGCTGAATTTGCCACGCTCTTCGCAGTTGGCTGGGTGCTGGCCAAAGCGCGCATGCAAACGGGAGCGTTGTGGGCCGGCATCGGCCTGCATGGCGGCTGGGTCTTTGGCCTGAAATACTTCAGCGCCCTGACCACCTATTCCGGCAGCTGGCTGCCCTGGATCGGTGCCAATTTGAAGGTTGGGCTCATGCCTCTGTGCACGGTCCTGGTCACCGGCTGGATCGCCACCCGCCTTCTGCGCACGCGATAATTCATTTGCAGCATGGGTGTCCGCACGGAATCATGCCCGCATGCAACTCCATGCCGGAGTGGCGGAATTGGTAGACGCGCCAGACTTAGGATCTGGTTGGGAAACTAGTGCAGGTTCGAGTCCTGTCTCCGGCACTTGCGAGGGGGGGGGAAATGAGCTTTTTGAAAGCGACCTTGGCCACTTTGGTAGTGCGCCCTGCCCCATTCATCAGATCCTGCGACGAGATGGCACAACGCGCTGGCAATACCGATGCTAATACCATAATCAGTTGAATACAGGTCTTTTATTCTCGATGCTCACGGTATGGCAAAGACCTTTCAACTCGGACGGCCAGAACTGGCCACGGAAGTCGAACGACGGCTGGCGCTTGGCGGCAGCCGCAGACACATGGAA
>JAPLUN010000302.1 GCA_026397715.1 Verrucomicrobiota bacterium | reverse complement strand
GTCGATCTCCGCCCGAAAGGCCTCAATGGCAAGGTTGCCAGCGAGACGCTCGACAAGGCCGCGATCACCGTGAACAAAAACGGCATTCCTTTCGACACCGAGAAGATCACCCTTGGTGGTGGCATTCGTGTGGGCACTCCTGCTGTCACCACGCGTGGCATGAAGGAAGCCGAGATGAAGCAGATCGCCGCGTGGATTGATCGTGCGCTCACGAATCGTGACGACGAAGCCGCCCTGGCTCAAATCCGCAAGGAAGTCAGCGAGACGAATCAGCGTTTCCCGCTGCCTTGATTCGTTGGAAAAGGATGACTTTGGCAGCAAGCACTGTTGTGCTTGCTGCCTTTTTCTTTTGGATGAACATGACCCGAATGGAACCTGAACTGGTATCGGATGAGGAGATTTTGGCATTCACCGAAACATCTCACACCGTTTTCGAAGATGAATTTGATGCGTTTTACGATGTGGTCAGGGCTTATCTCAAAACACAAGGGAGCTTCAGTGATGGCGGGCTTGAAGAGGCCGATTTTTCGTCAAGTCGCTGGGTGGATCCCATGTCCACGTTGACTGTGGTCTCGAACGTTCCAGTCACTCAGACGATGGCAGAGGGACTAATTCTAGAGCTGGAGAAGCTTAAAAAACCGCATGTTGTTGTTTTTGATGGCGGCATTGAAAGTTGTTGTGTGACTTCCGATGGACGCTTCTTGAAATCGAAGCGCTGATCAGCGTTGCCCAGAAGGCTTCCAGTCGCCGTCTTTAGCTTCACGAACGTCGAGGGATGCGATGCCCGGACGGGTGAACTCGATGCGGCGCTGCTTGTAGAGCGAGCCGAGTGCTTGCTTGAACGCTTTTTTGCTGGCCTCGAAGTGGCTGCGAATGGCTTCGGGATGGCTGTCGTCGTCAAAGTCGAGTTTTCCGCCGTTGTTTTTGAGCGCTTCGAGAATGCGATCCGTCAATGAGGCAACTCGCTGGTAGCCGGAGGCATCGAGGCTGAGGTCGATCTTGCCGCTGGGATGAACGGCGCTGACGAAGCCGTTGATTCTTTGTCCCACCTGAAGCGGGGCGCCGATGTTGGTGTGGTAGAGCAGTCCGACGTGTGTCCCCGCGACAATCGCATTGTAACCCAGCGGGGTGCGGGCGGTGATGAGCAAAGGCACAGGCTGCGCCGGTTTGAACGGCGGGCGCTCGCGGCTCAGGTGCCGGTTCAGGCGTGTGGTGGCGATGATGCGGTCCGTTTTTTCATCCAGCATGATGTAGGCCACGACCTTGTCTCCCACATACACCTGATCCGCCTGCTCACGAAAGGGCAGCAGTAGATCCTTGAGCAGTCCCCAGTTCAAAAACGCACCGATGTTGCGGTTCACGCTCACGACTTCCAGCGTGGCAAATTCACCCACCATGGCGAACGGCACTTCCGTGGTGGCCACGAGGCGGTCCTCGGAATCACGGTAGATGAAGACGTCCAAGGCTTCTCCGAGACTGGTGCCTTTGGGAATGTAACGGTTCGGCAGCAGAATCTCACCATGATCACCCCCATCCAGATAAATGCCGTGAGGCGAACTGTGAAGGACGATTAGGGAGTTGCGTTTGCCGATTTGTGCCATGCAAGGCAGATTAGACGCGCCTGCGGATCAATCCAGCGCCTACTTCACCTTCAGCACGACCAGTTTCTCCGCATCCCGGGCGTAAAGCTGGCCATTCGAGTAGGCGTCATGGCTGCGATGTCCTGCCCGAGTGATCTGGCTGCGTTGCAGGAGATTGAATTTCTTCGAGTCGGCACTGAAAATCCACAGTTCACCGGCTTCGCTGTGCAGCAGGATTTTGTCTCCCACCAGAATCAGGGTGCCGCCCTGAAGGCGATCCGGCGCTTCCCAAGCGATCTTGCCATCGGCCACGGAGATGCAGCGCAGCGTCATGCCGCTCTCCTGCCTGCCGTGCAGGCCAAAGACATGTCCGGCGTGATAAACCGGCGTGGTGTAGTGGCAGTCGAGTGTGTCGGCTTTTTTCCACACGTTGGTCAGTTTGCGGTCAGACTTGTTCCACTGCCACAGGCCTGCACCCACATCATACGCGGCGGTGAAAAGCAGCCTGCCATCTCCGCAGGGCACGGGAGCAGCCGCATTGACAGAGGCATCGATTTGGGCGCGGAAGTAGTCATCAGCCAGCACCTTGCCGTCGCTGATTTGGGTCAGAAGGACACCCCGGCGGGTGAAAAAGGCGCTTACTCCCTGATCTTCGGGAATCAACAAGGGGGAGGAGTAGCTCGCTTCGTCTTCCGTGGCCTGCCAGGCAAGTTTTCCCGTGGCAATATCCAGTGCGATGATGCCCGCCCCGCCCTTCGCATTCTTGCCACCCACATTGAGCAGCACCTTGCCATCCGTGACGAGCGGTGAGCATGCGCGACCAAAGTACCCCTGCGGTGATTCGAGTTCGGCGACGGTGTCATAACTCCAGATCAGCTCGCCAGTCTTGAAATCGAGCGCCTGGACCATGCCTTCCGGGCCATGGGTGATGACTTTGCCTGCAGCGATGCAGGGCACGGCGCGGGGGCCGTTGTCGAAGCCAAAGCTGTCGCGGTAGGCAGTGGGACAGGCGTGTTTCCAGAGGGATTTGCCGTCCGCGGCCGCCAGCGCCTCAGTGATGATCTCGCCGCCCTGACGGTGGGTCATGATCACGCAGTTGTCGCTGACCACCGCTCCGGCATGACCGCTGCCCAGCATGCGCTTCCACACGATCTCGGGTTCCGTGCTGCCGACGATGGAGGTTTCGTCAGTGGCGGTGCAGTTGCGCTGCGGGCCGAGAAACTGCGGCCAGTCGCCTGCCTGAAGGCTGGTGAATGCGCAGAGAAAAAGAAAGATCGGGCGCATGAAAAGGAAGAAGAGGATTAACTGACAAGGGAGAGATTGGGATCCACATCCGCCTCCAAAGGAGAGGTGTGGCCGATGCTGAAACGTTGCGCAGCGGCGAATGCAATCATGCCGGCATTGTCGGTGCAAAGATCCGGCCTTGCGAGCAGCAGTTGCAGGCCTGCTTTGGCGCAGCGCGCAGTGAGCGCCGAGCGCAGGCCGCGGTTGCAACTGACCCCGCCGCTCACGGTGACGAGTGTCTCGCCGCATTGCTTGGCCGCGAGCACCAGTTTTTCGACCAGCACCTCGATAATCGCCGCTTGGACACTAGCGCTGAGATCGGCCAGCACCTGTTCGCTCTTCAGATCAACTCGCGGCAATTCATAGAGCACGGCGGTCTTCAAGCCGCTGAAACTGAATTCCAGGCTGCGGCCATCCAGGAAGCTCCGTGGAAAGGCGAAGGCGGTTGGATCGCCACGGGTGGCCAGTTTGTCGATCTCCGGCCCGCCCGGGTAGGGGAGGCCGATCATCTTCGCCACCTTGTCAAAGGCTTCGCCTGCAGCGTCATCACGCGTGCGTCCCAGCAATTCGTAGTGGCCCACGCCATGCACGCGCACCAGCATCGTGTGCCCTCCGCTGACGATGAGCGCCACGCAGGCGCGCACCGGGCCGTTACCATCCATAAAGGGGGAGAGCAGGTGGCCCTCCATGTGATTCACGGCCAGGAAGGGTTTGTTTTCGGAGATGGCGAGCGCCTTGGCCATCGAGGTGCCAATGAGCAGCGAACTCACCAATCCCGGACCGCTCGTGGCTGCAAAAGCTGACATGTCGCCGAGCGTTTTTCCTGCGTCAGCCAGGACCTGCTGAACCAGAGGACGAATGTGGAGGATGTGATTGCGTGAGGCTACCTCCGGCACGACTCCGCCATACTGGCGGTGAATTTCGATCTGCGAGGCGATCCTGCCGGCGATCAGCTCACCATCCAGTGTACAGATGGCCGCGGCAGTCTCATCGCAGGAGGATTCAAGGGCGAGCAGGCAGTCTGGCATGGCAGTCCATCAATGAAGTATAAACAGGAGTCCAGCATCCGGAATTCGGCGCTAAAAGGGTAAAAAGAAGCCGCCGTCCCCCGGTTGGGTGGGGAACGGCGGCGCAATGTGACAGTTTCCTGTCAGATTAGAGCTTGTGACCGTCTTTGCAGTCGGCCTTCGCTTTGGCGTCGCACTTCGCACATGCCGTCTTAGCTGGAACAGGATGCATGAAGCATCACGGACGCAGCGACAGAACAGTGGCAAGACGGATCATTAAATGATCGCACGTAAGTTTCACAACCAGCCGCACTAGGCGGCGGACTGCTTACTTGCCGCTGTGCACTGGTGGTGGTGGCGGCGGAGGAGCAGGCTGCTGGCAAGCGGAGAGGACGGCGGAAGCCGCGATGAGGGTGAGGATAGCGATTTTCATGTGTGTGGGTGTTAACCTGTTTGTTAAGCTTCCCATCCACCAGACTCCTGGCAGCGGGATTTTTCGAGATTAACGACAACTTCTGTTTTTGCAAACAGCCAAATGCATTCTCTGCGAAAACGCGCAAGGGAGGCATAAGAAAGGCGATACTTGGGACTACCATAATGTCAGGCTGTGTTTTGATGGTAATTACCCATAAGGTCCGTTCTCCCCCAAGCCGTAGGCCATGCCCAAGATCTCACCGTTGTCTTCTGAAAAAAAGATGCGCAGCGGCCTGCAGCAAACTTCACAGTCGTAGTCCACATCGCACGGCACCTCATTGTAGGATGGAGCGGGAACCTCAAATTCCTGAAAACAGCTTGGGCAGGTGACTGGGGTGGTGTGCATCAATGACATGAAAACGCATCATCCGTGTCCGGTGTATGCAGCTTTATCTTGGAATGAGGGGAGGATTGCTTCATCTGGCGGTATGCGCCGCCAGATGGATCCTGTATGCTTCTATTTCAACCCCGCCAAAAACGCAATGACGTCTACAGCTTCCTGTTCAGTCAGGCCTTGCAGGAGCCCCTCAGGCATCAGCGAAACCGGCTGCGGCTGCTGACTTTTGATTTGGTTACGCTTGATCGACTGTGGCTGCCCGGTGGGGAGCTTTAGAGTAATCGCACCTTCATCGGAATGTGTGACGAAACCGCTTTGCACGCTGCCATCCTTCAATGTGACGAGCGAGGTCTCGTAACCCTTGGCGATGTTTTTTGAGGGCTTATGCAGGCTTTCGAGGATTTGCTCACGCGTCAACCTCGCCCCCGCTTTGCTCAAATCGGGCCCGAAATCGCGGCCGATACCGTTGACGATGTGGCAGGCCAGACAGGCCGCCAGTTTGCCGCTCATGCTGATGAGTTCACCACCGCGCTTCGCGTCGCCTTTGACTGCAAGGAGCTTTTTCGCGTCAAAATTCACACCGAGGGTCTTCACCCGCTGCTCAGGCGGCAGGAATCTCTCAAACAAGGAGGTGATGTTCGCATCGCCGCTGGCCAAGGCGGCTTTGATGGCAGCTTCGCGGCTGGTGGCGTCCAGCGAGCCATTGTTTAAAGCCATCATCAGATGGGCCGGAGAACGAAAATGTTCCCAGCGCAGGGGATTGCTGCCCCGGAAACGATCTTGTTCCAATGGTTTGCCGCGGCTGGCAGCAAGCCTTTCCAG
>JAPLUN010000160.1 GCA_026397715.1 Verrucomicrobiota bacterium | reverse complement strand
TCAAGGTATCACTCCCTATATATAGGGAGTGATACCTTGATACCAGCCTCCCGATGGGCTTTGACTGGCCATCCGACGGCAGCCCCTTTCCCCCAGCACCCTGGCCAAAGCGCGAGGTCCCCTGCCCTTTGGGCGCCCCTTAGGGACATGGGGTCAAAGCGGGGTCAAAAGGCGTTTTGACCAGGCTCACAAAAATGATGGTTGGTGAACCCATGAGGGCTGTTATGGGGGCAGCCCCTCCTCCATGAAGACGGGCCTGCCGAGCACGGTGACTTGGATTACTTGAGGTGCTTCCGAACGGACTCGCTGAAGGCCTCCCCGAGGACGGTGCTGCCGCTCACCACCTGGACATGGAAGCCGTGGTACTTCTTGCCGGACTCCTCGACGAGCTTGTAACTCCGCCTACCGGAGCGCTCGCTGTGCGTGCGCACGTACTCAAACACCACCTTGGGGGTCTCGACGTCCAGGTACCTGCCGTTGGAGTCCACGGTGATGGTCATATCACCGGATTTTTCCACGGTGACGCTGTCTGAGCCGCGCCGGAGGTTGGCGGCGTACAGGGCCCATTTCAGCGTCACTCCTTCGAGTTTGACGTTCGAGGTATTGGTGATGCGCACTTTGAGCCAGTTGGCGGTGGCGTATTCTTCTTTGACGATGTCGGCGGATTTTTTATGGACCTCGGGTTTGACGGCGATGGTGACGGAACCGGCCGAGGCGGCACTGGCGAGCAAAAGACTGCAAAGAATGGCAAGACGGGTGTTCATGGAAACAGAGTGTGTGGAGTGATGACCTCACGGGGCTGACTGGCACTGCGGCATGAAGTGACGAGGTCGGATCGACCCAGCCGCGATGAAATGAAGGCGGAAGTTACCCGTCTCTTCAGCAGTGCTCCCGGCACAGCCAGCGGTGCCGGCGTATGCCTTGGTGGACCGCCCAGTTTTCAGCTCCTTCGCGCGGCGCCACCAAGTACGCCGCCGCCAGCCGAATCACCTCATGCCAGCCCGGCATGGCAGGCATGTCGCAGGCCGAGAGAGAATCCTCATGCGCCAGACCCAGCTTCAGTTCACCTTCCGTTTCATCATCATCCAAGACGCAGACCAGGTGCGAAGCGTCCTTCACCCCTGCGACACTGCACCAGCAGCACTGCTCAATGCCGAGCATGAGCAGGATCAATAGGTTCGGGATTAACAGGCACCAGCGCATTGGATGGGCGGATGTCTCAGTAAACGAAAGGATGTCGCGCTGGCTATCACGGGCTGCTAAAGATTTCTCCAAATGGCTCAGGTCCATTCTTTACCTCGGGCCCGACGGGTGCAGTGGGGTGCTTGGAAATGGGAGCCCCCTGCCCCTTTGACGACCCGCTGGGTCATGGGGGGCAAAGTGAGGGCTAGTTGGTGGTCCCTCTGGTTTTTGTAGCGCTCAGCATCACACGTGACATTGACTTAACGCCTAATAAAAGAGTAATTTTGAATTTAATTAGATCATGTTAAAGCGCATCTTCCAACTCATAGGCCTCAAGATATGGCAGCCGAAGCCAGAGCATGCCGGCCGATGCAGTCTTTGCGGCGCGGAACTCTTTTCAGACCAACCAATCAGCCCTTACGCGGAGTGCGCGAGTTGTTTCATCGAAATGAACGAACTGGATAACAAGGTCATCGAGGAGCACGAAAAAGCGCGGAACGAG
>JAPLUN010000219.1 GCA_026397715.1 Verrucomicrobiota bacterium | reverse complement strand
CGCCGCCCTCTTTTTGGGCATCTTTTTCTTGGCCGCCTGCGATCAGTCGGATAGCCCCGCAGTGGAAAAAGCGCTCAGCGATCTGGAAAAACAAAAGCAGGCAAATCAGGCAAAACCAGAAAGCACTCCCGCTGCTACTGCCAGCACCCCGCCCTCCCCCGGCATCCTTGCCTCCACCGGCCTCGCCGCCAAGGATGAGCGCGCTGAAATCATCCTGCTTCTGCCTGACACACGGGTCGCCATGCAGGAATTCCAGCGCAATGGCCTCACCATGCTCGTCGGCAGGCAGGCGGGCTACAAACTCACCACCAGCGACGCTGCCGGAAGCAGCGCCAAGCAGATCGAACAGTTCCGCCAGGCCATCGCCGCCAAGCCTGCCGCCATCATCATCAGCCCCATCGATCCCCCGAGCGTTGCCGCCCTCATCGTCGAAGCACAGACCCACGGCATCACTGTCATCGGTCTGGACAAACGCATGCTCAATGAAGGCTGCGCCAGTGTTGTCTTCACCGATCAGCGCAAAGTCGGGCGCATGGCCGCAGACACCGTCATCGAGGCCCTGAAACGCAAAGCCGCCGAGGAAAAGCGCACCGAGGTCACCGGCCGCGTCGTCCAGCTCCGCGGCGCTGCAGACAGCTACTCCACCAATGAGATCGCCGAAGGCTTCAGCGAAGGCCTCCGCACCCAGTCCGGCGTCATCCTCGTCCATGACGCCCCCGCCGATTGGAGCACCGACACTGCAACCAAGTGCACCACTGAAGCATTCAACCTCCAGAAAAATTTCGACGCCATCTACGCCCAGAGCGATGCCATGGCCATCGGCGCAGCCAAAGCCGCCAACACTGCCGGCCAGCGTGAAAACCTCTTCATAGTCGGCACCGACGGCCTCTCCGGCCAGAAGCGCGGCCTTGAACTCGTCCGCCTAGGCGACCTCGACGCCTCCGTCGTTCAGCCCGCCCTCGTCGATCTCGCCCTCAAGATCATCACCAAGCTGCGCAGCGACAAAGCCTTCAAACCACTGCCCTCGTATGAAATTCAGCCCGTCGTGATCCTGCCCAAAAATGTGGATCAGATGCTCCGCACCGGCACCTACAGGCTGCCCAATCTGTGAACCAACAACACACCCCGTCTGCCATGTTGCGCTCGCTCACCACCCTCCTCTTCCTCCTCGCTTGCGTCGACCTGCCCGCGCAGGACACGCCCGAACCCAAGCCCGACGCCAAAACACAGCTCGAAGCCGCACAAAAGCTCGTCAAGCAGGTCTCCCCCGGCGTCTACGATCTCAACGGCATCCAGATCACCGCCGCCACCCGCGAGCTGCGCATTCCCTGCTCCATCCTCCATCAAAAGCTCCCCATCGAGTACGCCCTCTGCCATGAAAACGGCGAGAAGGTCCATGAGACCATCCTCGAGACCAAGGTGAAACCCATCCAAATCCAGCTCGCCCTCCTCCTCGCCAATTACCAGCCCGCCACCCTCGGTATCCTCGCCAAGCTCGATCCCAAAGCCGAGCGCCCCTACAACGCCAAGGACACCAAGCCCAAAACCCCCGGTGCCAACCGCCTCGCCATCCACGTCGAATGGAAAGAAGGCGACAAAACCAAAAAAGTCCCCCTCTCCGACTTCATCCAGGACATCGACAAACGCAAAACCCCCGACGACCTCGACACCTGGATCTTCAACGGCTCCATCATCGATGAAACCGGCTTCGCCGCAGAGCAGACCGGCTCCATCATCTCCACCTACGTGGATCGCGCGGCCATCATCAATTCCGCCGCCAAAGGCAACGAACGCGACGACCTCTGGATCAGCATGCCCGCCAACATCCCCGCCGAAGAGACCAAAGTCACTCTCATCATCACCCCCGGAAAATAGCCTCGCCTTTCGGCCGAGCAACGCATGCCCCTCCGTAGGATGGGTGAGGCGACAGCCCGCCCGTCCATCAGCGCTTGGCGACGTCTCTGCCTGCGAAACAAAAATAGCCCGGTCAAAAAGCGCCCGCCGCCGCCTAGGCATGGTCAAGAATCGTCCACCCCCTAAGACGCCCCCCTTGCCCGTTGACGCCGCCCTCTTTCCACATCCAGTGCTCTGTACCATGAAACTCCCCGCCTTCCTCCTCACCCTGGCGCTCGGCACCACCGCCGCCTTCCCCCAGGCCGCCACCCAGGCCTCGCGCAACGAATCCCTCAAGCAGGAGCTCCGCCTCGGTGTCGAGCGTGGCCTCAATTTCCTCCGCTCCAAACAAAACCCCACCACCGGCCAGTGGGGTGAGGCCGAACCCGTCGCCATGACCGGCCTCGGCATCATCAGCTTCATGCTTGATCCCAATCGCAAGCCCGCCGATCCCGTACCCGCTGAAGTCGAAAAAGCCACCAAGTTCCTCGTCGCCCAGGCACGCCCCGATGGCGGCATCTTCATCAAAGGCCGTGGCAACTACAACACCGCCCTCGCCCTCACCGCCCTCCTTCTCAACAACAAGCCCGAGAACGAGGAAGTCATGCTCAAGGCCCGCCGCTACCTCGTCCACTGTCAGGTCGATCTCGATGAAAAAGGCAAGCAGGACAACCCGCTCGACGGCGGCATCGGCTACGGCGACGAAAAAGGCATGCACGCCGACATGTCCAATCTCACCTTCGCCCTCGAAGCCCTCTACTACTCCCAGTCCCTTCTCGCAGACAAAGGCGACGCCGCCAAGAACGAGCCGCAGTTGAACGTCGCCGCCGCCATCGACTTCATCCAGCGCTGCCAGAACCGCCCAGAAAGCAACAAATCAGCCTGGGTCAGCAAAGACCCCGACGACGCCGGCGGCTTCATTTACAACCCCAGCGAAACCCGCGGCGCCAAAGTCACCAATCCCGATGGCAGCATCGCCCTCCGCAGCTACGGCAGCATCAGCTACGCCGGCCTCCTCAGCTTCGTCTATGCCGGTGTCGACAAAGACGACCCACGCGTCAAAGCCGTCATCGAATGGCTGCAAAATCACTACAGCCCGAATGAAAACCCCGGCCTCGGCGCCGCCGGCCTTTACTACTACTATCAGACCATGAGCAAGGCCCTCAGCATAGCCAAGATCGATTTCATCAAAACCAAGGACGGCAAGCTCATCGACTGGCGCAAAGACATCAGCGAAAAACTCCTCAGCCTCCAAAAAGGCGACGGCTCCTGGTCCAACACCGAAGGCCGCTGGATGGAATCCGACCCCGTCCTCACCACCAGCTACATCCTCATGGCCCTCGGCCGCATCCACCAGACCCTCTAAAAAGTAGCCCTGTTGCGCCGCAACTGGTCCGATCCCTCACAAACGCCGCGCCCTCCAAAAGCGCGGCGTTTTTTTGTGCCTTTGAATCATCATCCATTCCAACCCCACACCAAAGACGCCCCGCATGGTCACAGTCCCATTTGGACTGCGGTCGCGCAGTGAGGCACGAAAGCAGCTACCGCTTTCGACGGCCTCGGTGACTCGCGCGAACCAGAAAATCCTCGAAAGCGGCAGCCGGTAATCCATCGCCAGCCCGCCAGACCAAAGCCGACCACAAACCACTCGAAAGCCACCGTCACCACACTCCCAACATCCCTCTCGACTTCCCGCCGCCGAATCCAGTAGTCTCACCGGCATGCACCGCACCTGCAGCCTCCTTCTGCTATTTGCCTTCGTCATCTTCTCCCATGCCGAAGAACCGGCAAAGGGCAAAGCCCCAGCACCAGCGCCTCCCCCTGTGGACCTGGATGCAAAAGCCCGCCTGATGCAGAAATTGAATGAGACCATCATCCCCTCGGTTCATTTCGAAAACGCCACGCTTGAACAGGCGCTGGAATTTCTCCGCAAGAAGAGCCGTGAGTTGGACAAATCATCTGCTCCAGCAGGCGCCAGGGGCGTGAACATCATCCTTCGCCAAACAGATTTTCAGGATTCGCCCCACATCACTCTGGATTTAAAGGAGGTCCCGCTGTCCGAGCTTTTACGCTACGTCACCGAACTCTCGCTGATGAGATACAGGGTCGAGTCGCAGGCAGTGATCGTGACAGGACTGCATGATTTTGAAGGCGAGATGCACACCCGCACCTTCAAAGTTCCGCCAGATTTCCTTTCGATCGAAGGTTCAGAGCCTCCAGACGCTCCAGCAGATCCATTCGCACCGCCTGCCCCCGAGCCCAATCCTTCAGTCGGCAAGATTCCACGGAAATCCGTGCAGCAAATCCTCGAAGCCTCAGGCATCACCTTCCCCGAAGGCAGCAGCGCCATTTACAATCCACTGACCAGCCTGCTCAAAATCACCAATACCCAGCCCAATCTCGATCTGGTCGAAGCTTATTGTGAGTCAATTTGCTACCATCCCCCCAAAACCCTCGCCTTCAACCTGACCCTCATCGAAGCCCCGGGCGATCTCATCCGCCAGATCAACGCCGAGGCCTCCAAGACTGCCGATGCCGGCAAGCACCTCACCACTCTGCTCGATCTGGCTCACAAACCCGGCTCCTCGGTTCGTGTCGCTGGCCACGCCTTCATCGAAACAAAATCTGGAAGCACCGTCACCACAGAGGCCATATCCGGGCCCTGGCTTTCAAACAATGTCTCACCAGATCTCAGCAGCCGTACCTCAGAGACATCTGACAAGCAGCCCACCGGCCTGCGCCTCAAGCTGGAGCCAACCGTCGGGGCAGATGGCCAGACCATCGATCTCAGTCTCGACCTCAAATTGAGCCCGCACCCGTTCGCTAAAAAGGACGCGCCTAACCTCAGCGTCCCCCATGCAGACAGCACGCCTTCGGAGCCCACGGCAGACATTCCCAATGTCCACCTGACCTCATCTGTGCTGTTCCATGGCAACTCAACCAAACTGGCAGGCATCACCAGACCACCTGGCCTGCCGCAGAAAACCGATGCCACCCTCTGGGCCGCGTTCATCACCACCTCCGTTCGTTATGTGGAAAATCCTCCGCACCATCTCGCTCTCGGCACTCCCTCCACATCCAAGTCGCCCAAGGGCCAGTCCAGCATCACCTTCCAGATCCCACAGGGGCTCTTTGAGTCCGTCATGGAGCCCACTCCTAAACCTCTCAGGGATTGGTTCATCGACCAGGGTGTCACCTTCCCCTCAGGTGCCGTGATCGAGCTAAAAGCCGACCTGCTTCAGATAACCAACACACAGGAAAACATCGACTCCATTTCCACTCTGATCGCTGCCGCCGTGGAGAAAGCCTCCAAAACCGTCGCAGTCTCTCTGCACACCGTCCGCCTGCCCTCATCCTATTTGCTCAGACTCTCCCAGGCCGCCCTCACTTCCAACGACCAGTCCGCCGAATGGAAAGAATTGGAACCCGCCGCAGCACGCGGAGAAGCCGTGTTCCTTGAATCCTGCTTCTTCGAAACCAAATCCGGCATTCGCTCCACCCATGGGGCCGCACGCGAGTGTTACTTCCTTGATCAAACGCCCCCCAAAGACAAAAGCCCTCCCTTCATTGCCATCAAGGGCCAGAACCTCGGATCGTTTCTTGAAATAGAGCCCACCGTAGGTGCCGACGCTCGGACCATCGAAGTGGACTACGACCACGTACTGCATGTGTCTGCTATAGCCACAGATCAAGTTCCGCCCAATGACCCCACCCAGGGCCAAAACATCCTCCCTCCCAGCACCAGCTTCCGGGCGCTGAAAACCCATAGCAACAGCACCATGCACGAGGGAGAAATCAGACTCATCGCCCTGCATCAAGACATCAGCAGCAGCCATGCAGACCACATCTGGGCCACCTTTCTCCAATGCAACATCGTGCCTCACTTTCCCAAGCCCCGGCATGCACTGGCAGTCACAGCTCCGGCACCAACAAATCCCGACTCACTGGAGACAAGAACGTACCACCCTCCTCCAGAGATCATCTATGAATTGCGCTCTACAACATTCCCCCCGCCAGTAGCGCCAGCAATGGGAACAGACCCTTTTGGAAGCCCCCAGGACTCATCCACCAAAATGGGAACAGATCCCTTTGGAAGCTCCCCGGAGGCATTCCCCAAAAGACAACCCACGACCAATGAGGTGTTGGAAAAACTGGGCCTCACATTCCCCAAGGGAAGCCTCTCTCATTTCGACTCCGACACCTCCACTCTGACGGTGCGCAACACACCCGCGAATCATGCCTTGATCGCCGTCGCCATTGAAAAACTCCTCCTCGCCTCCCCCTGCACCGTCGCCATCACCACCCACGTCCTCCAAGGCCCCGGCCCCCTCCTGCGCCGACTCGCCGCCCAGGCATCCCGCAAAAGCGACCATCACTCCGAGCTCGCCGAACTCCTCGCAGCAGTGAAAGCCGGCACCGTCCTGCACCTCGACACCGCACGCCTCGAAACCAAGCCCGGTACCCGCGCCACCG
>JAPLUN010000291.1 GCA_026397715.1 Verrucomicrobiota bacterium | reverse complement strand
CCTCCAGCTTCACCAGCACGCGATAAACCGTGGCCTTGTCGGCTCCGCTCGTCAGGTCGGGTGATTCCGCGATGTCTGCCAGCGAAAGCGGCTGATGCGAATGCACGAGGATCGAAAGAATATTCTCCAGCGCCTTGGTGCGCCGCAGGCCGGCTTCGCGCGCGCGCTCCATCATTGTGGCCGCCAGTTCGCGCGCAGAATCTGCATCATGATGCTGGCAGGTGGCGGAATGATGGTGGTGGAGCATCGCTTTCGGGGTAGGCGGATTTAGGGGGCTGACATGGCCTGCTTTTTCTGCTGAAACAACCATTCATGCAGATCGGCGCGAGGATATACGATGCCAGTGATGCCGTGGCCGGCGCCTTCGAGTTCGGTGTATTTCATCCGTTCGCCACCGGCCTGCTTCACGGCTGCCACAATGGCGCGAGAACGCTCGACCGGCACCATGTCATCCTTGTCGCCATGGAAGACCCAGAAGGGGATGGGTTTCAAAATCTCCGCGTTTTTGACATCGCCCCCACCGCAGAGCGGGACACAAGCGGCAAAGACCCCAGGATACTTCGCCGCGATGCTGAAGGTGCCGAAGCCGCCCATGGAGGAACCGGTGAGATAGAGACGGTCTGCGTCGATGGGGAGGTGCTCCGTGAGATCGGCGATGAGCGCGAGCAGGTTGTCCGCCACCTGGTTTTTCCAGCCGATGTCGGCGGATGGGCATTGCGGGGCCAGCAGAAAGCAGGGCTGCTTGGCCAGATTTTCATCATTGGTCCAGATTTTTGGTGCGCCTCCTAGCTGAGATTCGTTGTCGGTGCCGCTTTGGCCGGAGCCATGCAGCCAGATGACCAGGGGGTAGCGCTTGGTGCCATCCAATGACGGGCTGCCCCAGAGCTGGTAGTTGAGGCCCTGCTTGGACACGCCTTTCACAAACTGACCGGTGACCTTCTCGGCGTAGGCTCCCTCCTTCAGGCCCGCATCACGGCGTTTTTCGCGCAGCAGGCTTCGGATGTAGTCCTGATCTTCCTTGGAGAGCTTGTCCAGCGCCAGCCGGTACTGGTTGAAGTCGGTGCTGCGGCGGATTTTGACCTCCTTGTCGGAGAACTCGACGAGGTTGCCCATGAACTTCGATTTGCCGTCGCTGGAAGTCCATTGGCGTGGTGGGTCGGCAGCCTGCGCCCCGGTGAGCAGCAAACTGAGGGTGAGAAAGCGAAGGAACACGTTCATGCCACATGCTAAGCCGCACGCATCTGTGACGGCAAGCACTTTGCATGGCGAGTCGCACCTCAGGGCGTGATGCGTGCCCCGGCCTTCTTCATCTCCTCGACGAACTTTTTGGAGGCATCGTCGATGGCATTCCCGTCGATGAAGATCTGGCAGTAAGGCGCCCATTCACGCGGGCCGTCGTTGTCCTTTTTCCACATGCGGTGCAGTGGGGTGAGGTCTGTGATCTGGTTGTTTTCGAGGGAGATGTCCTTCACGCCATTGCCTTTGAGTGAGAGCATGGACAGCCACTTCATGCCGCCGATGCCGGTGATGTTGTTCACCTGATTGCCTTCGAGATACAGCGTCCACACCTTGGGCAGCTTGAACAACGCCGTGGCGTCTTTGATCTGATTGTTCGCGAGGTAGAGGGAAGTCAGGGACTGGATGCCACCGAGCGCGGAGACGTCCGTCACCTTGTTGCCGGTGAGCTCGATGTATTGCAGCGCCTTGCACGCGGCCAGCGGCGTGATGTCGCTGATCTGGTTATTCGAGACATCGAGGAACTGCAGGCGTTCCAGACCTTTGATCGGCGCGAGGTTGGTGATCTGATTCTCTGGCAGTGTCAACGATGCCAGTGACGTGCATTTCTCCAGGCCGGTCAGGTCCTTGATGCCAGCCTTCTTGCCTTCAATGATGGAGACCGTCGCCACATCTTCCGCCGTGATCACGTCCTGAGTGTCGCGCTTGGCAAAGACCTGCTTTCTCACGGCGGCTTCGAGTGCCTTGTCGGGGAAAATGGCCACGGGTTTGGGTGCCGGTGGCTTGGCAGCGGCGGGAGCAGGCGTGGCTGGAGGTGTAGCGGGCTTTGCAGGCGGCGCCGCAGGTTTGGCCGAAGGCGTGGCTGGCTTGGCGGGGGCAGGAGTGGTTGCAACCGGGGCCGGTGCAGGCTTCGCAGGGGCTGCCGCAGGTTTGGTTTCTGGTTTGGCCGGAGGAGTGGTTGGCGCAGGCTTGGGCTCCACCTTGGCTGGAGCTGCGGGGGCAGGCTTCGTCTCTGCCTTGGGGGCCGCCGCCGGTGGTGGGGTGGGTGCCGGTGCTGGCTTGGTGTCTTGAGCGTGAAGACTGAGAGCGAACAGCGCGGGGAGGACGAGTCGAAGTTTCATGGCTGGGAGGATGTTACGGCCATGATACGTAGAACGCAGGTTGCATGTTCATCAAAAATCGCCTCTCTCTTGCTGTCATGGTCAATGTTATTGTCATCCTCGAGATCGATCCGGTGAAGATCGATGAGTTCCTTGCTGTCATCCTCGAAAACGCCGCCGCTTCGCGTTTGGAGCCGGGCTGCCTTCGCTTTGAAGTCAGCCGGGACAATGAGCAGTCCAATCTCTTCGCTCTCAGCGAAAGCTACGTCACGGCCCCGGCTTCGTGCTCAAGCGCTGGGCGGTCAAAGGCCCGGTCTACTAAGCGCCCGCTGCAGGATCTTCCTCGCTGAGGCAGATTCGACGTCACAGATGGAGCGCAAGAGGCTAGCAGTGCGCGATGAATCGCCTTGTTATTCTTTTGGGTCTTTGCCTGGGTCTGGTATCGTTGGCCGCGTGTGCGCACAAGACTGATCCTGAGCATCCTTTTGAAGCGGTGGCCGGTTATGGGTACTTCATGCAGTACGTCAAACCGGTGCTCGAAACCCACTGCCTGGCCTGTCATCGCGGCAGCCATCCTCCTGCCGGACTGACGCTGGTCCAGCGCAGCGGTCTTTATGCTCCGCGTAGATATGGGCGTGCGTTTGTCGTCCCTGGAGACCCCAACGCCAGCAGGCTGCTTACGGCTGTGGCAGAGGGCGGCAACCACCCGGGTTTGTATCATGGCGGCCCTATGCTCGCCGGGTCGGAGGTGGACATCCTTTATGAGTGGATCGAGGACGGCGCGTACTGGCCGGACAATCCTGCGGGCTTTCTACAGCCACGAGTGGTCATTCCGCTCCAGAAGGGGCTGCTTGAACGCTGATGCCTACTTGATGCCGATCACCATCGAATCCGGGCCCACCAGATGCTCCACACGGCAGTGGGTAAAGCCAGCCTCCTGCATCCAGCCGATGCAGTCTGCGCCGGTGTAGTCAAACCCGCCGGGGGTCTCGATCAGCATGTTCAGGCTCATCAGCAGGCCGAAGGCGTTTTCCTTGCGTGCATCGTCAATGATCGAGTCATACACCACCACAGCGCCGCCGGTGGGCAGTGCGGCGTAGGCCTTTTGCAGCAGCATCCGCTTCGTTGCCAGATCCCAGTCATGCAGGATGTGGCCAAAGAGCAGCACGTCCGCCTTGGGCAGTTCATCAGTGAAGAAGCTGCCGCCTGCAAAGCGCACGCGGGCATCCAGACCGTTTGAGGCGATGTACTCTTCGAAGATGGGGCCCACTTCAGGCAGATCAAAACCGATCCCTTGCAGATGCGGCTGTGCGAGAGTGATCTGCGTCACCAGATCTCCCTGCGCGGTGCCGATGTCTGCACAGCTCCGATAATCACCCCATGGAAACTTCTGCGCGATGGCCATGTTGGCACCACGGCTCACACCTGACATGGCACGTAGAAATTCGCGCAGCTTGGCCGGATCAGCATAAAGCGCGGTGAAGGGATCCTGCCCGCCCTTGGATTCGTTTTGTGATTCACCCGTGCGCACGGCAGCTGTGAGACTGCCCCAGAACGGATAGAGCCGATGGTTCGCCATCTCCAAAATGCCGCCGATGTAGGAGGGCTTCGACTTGTCCAAACGTCCGATTGTGGCAGAAGGAGCAAAATCGTCATCAAAGATTTTGCCGAGTGCACGGCTGTTCCGGAGCTTTACAAAATGGCGGCAATTTATTCATCGCGTTTATCGGTGTAGATCCCTATCCTCTTCCCCATGAAGTCACTCTTGATTGTACTCGGTGTTGTTGCGGTGATCGGTCTCACAGTCATGACCGGTTACAACGGTCTTGTCTCGGGCAGTCAGGCTGTCGATGGGCAGTGGGCGCAGGTGCAGAACGTGTATCAGCGCCGTGCCGACCTGATCCCGAATTTGGTGAAGACCGTTGAAGGCGCGGCGAATTTTGAGAAGAGCACGCTCACGGAAATCACCGAGGCGCGCGCATCTGTCGGCAAGGTTCAGCCCGGCACCGCCCCGACCGATCCGGCGCAGTTTGAAGCGTTCGAAAAGGCTCAGGGCGCGCTCAGTGGAGCACTGAGTCGGTTGCTCGTGGTGGTGGAGCGTTATCCCGATCTCAAAGCGAATGCGGGTTTCCTGTCGCTGCAATCCCAGCTGGAAGGCACCGAGAACCGCATCGCGGTAGAGCGCGGTCGCTTCAACGAAGTGGTGCAGAGTTACAACACGAAGATCAAGAGCATCCCTGCTGTGTTTTATGCAGCGGCGCTCGGCTTCAAGGAGCGGCCCTACTTCCAGGCGAAACCGGGCTCTGAGGAGCCGCCCAAAGTGGATTTTAATTTCGGTGGCAGCGCTGCCCCCAAACAGCCGTGAATAGACTGGCCACATCCTGGCTTTGCACGCTGCGGCTCGCGTCCGCCATGCTGGTGCTTGCCGTCACCGCTGTGGTGGCCGCTGAACAACTGCCGGAAAAGCCCGCGCGATTCTTCAATGATTCCACGGGCGTCGTAGACCATAGCGTGGCCGATCAGCTGAACGAGCGTCTGGCCCAATATGAGCGTGAAAGCTCAAATCAACTGCTCGTGGCCATCTATTCCCGCATGCTCACCGATTCGAGCCTGGAGGACTACTGCACACGTGCTTTTGAGAAATGGGGAGTGGGCCGTGCGGATCGTGACAATGGCGCGGTGCTGTTCATCTTCATTGAAGATCACAAGATGCGCATTCAGACCGGCTACGGCCTGGAAGCCAGCCTGACGGATGCGGAATGTTTTCGCATCATTGAAGGCATGAAGCCGTTTTTTCGTAAACAAGATTACACCGGCGGTGCCAGCTTCGCGGTGGCCGCAATGATCGAGGCGACGAAGGGCGAGTATCAAGGCACTGGCAAAACCTTGGCCGAGTCCCATGGCAATCCACAGGTGTGGGTGCTGGTCCTTTTCCTGACGTTCATTCTGTTCGCCATCGGCCTAAATCTTTATTTTCGAATTCGTGGTGACCAACTCTATGACGCGAAGGGGCGGCGTCACGTGCAGGGTGGTCAACCCTGGTACAATTGGAACTGGAGCAGCAGCGGCAGCTGGAGCAGTGGAGGTGGAGGATGGAGTAGCGGAAGCGGTGGCGGAGGAAGCAGCGGCGGCTCCACATTTTCCGGGGGTGGTGGCAGCACCGGCGGAGGCGGTGCCAGCGGAGGATGGTAACCATGAACGCGAACCAATTCATCGCCACGATTGCAGATCAGCAGGTTATCCAGGCGATCCAATCTGCTGAAGTGCAATCCAGCGGAGAACTGCGTGTTTTTGTGACGGACAAGTTCGTTGAAGACCCGATTGCGGAGGCATGGAAAACCTTCGCGCGTCTGAACATGCAAAATACAAAGCAACGAAACGCCGTTCTCATCTTCGTGGGCCCCAAGGCGCGGAAGTTTGCCATTGTGGCGGATGAAGGCATCCATCACTTCTGCCAAGAGGCGTTCTGGAACCAGCTCGCGCATCAGTTGTCCGAAGGCTTTAAAGCGGGCGATTACACCAGCTCGCTCGTGCGCTTGATCGAAGACATCGGCCGCGCGCTAGCGGCGCATTTCCCCCGTTTGGGAAACGATGTGAACGAACTGCCGAATGAAGTGCTGCGGGATTGAGGCGGGCTATTTGACCTCGAGTCCGGCTTTCATTTCATCCACCAGCGGCTGGAGAAGTCTGGTTAGAGGAGCCAATGCGTCCGCCAGTTCACTGTCGGCTGCATCCCAGCCCAGACAAAGGGAGGCACCCTGTGCCTGCAGCTCAAGGCCGCGATGGTAATGCAGATTGTCGCATGCGCGCACGCCCGGATTCAGCGGGATTTTTAGCGCATTGAAAGTGGCTTCGATTCGAGTGGCGAGAGGCTCCGGCAGATCAAGCTGATGCCAGACAGTGATCGGCGAATCCGGCATGTCATGGGTGTAAAAAATCACCCACTGATCACTGTCTTCCAGCCTGGCAAACACATGAAAGCGGCGACCCTCCTCGCTTTCAGCGAAGCACTCGCTGTAAATAAAAAGTGCGGTATGGGGAATGGAGGGAGGCGTCATTGGGACGAGTGTGAGGCAGCCAGACAGTGATGCAACTGGAACCCCAAATCATCAGGGAATGGATCACGCCCTATTTCCCCACCGCACGCTTCAGCGCATGCTGCGCTTTGTTGAAATCAGTCACGGCCATGACGCGGCTCTGGCGCGCACGGGTCAGTTCTTCGCGTGCCAGCAGATATTCCAGCACCACTCCCACCTGGCTGGCTTGGCGTTCCTTGGCCAGCTTGGTCATCTCCTCGGCGGCGGCCACGGCTTCGTCGTTGATCTTGATCTGGTCATTCGCTGACTGCGCACGCGTGGCGGCTTCGACAACTTCGCGACCCACGGCGGCCTTGACCTGGCTGGTTTGCAGGGAGGCGCTTTCTTCACGCGCATCCGCCACCTTTTGACGCTGACGGTCAAACAAACCGCCAGGGCCGATCTTCCAGCCCAGACCGAGATAGTAGTCCTGCTGGCTGCCGAAGTTGCCCCACTGATTGCCCACGTTCGGGCCACCACCCAATCCACCGGCGGTGTAACCGGCCTGCACGCTCGGGATCAAGGGGGCTACACGGGCGCGATCTTTTTCAGCATCCATGGAGCTGTGAATGGCCTGCGCGGCATGAATCTCGGGCCGGTGCTGCTGCGCGAGCGAGATCATGGTGGCGACGCCCTTGCCTGCCATCATTCTGACGGGAACGAGATCCGATTTCGCCGGACGCAACACAGCATCCGGAGTGAGACGGAGTATTTCAGCGAGTCGTGCGACGGCGAGATCGCGTTGCTCCTCACCTTGGCGAATCGCCAGCTTCGCCCGGCTGATCTGCGATTTGACGCGCAGCAGGTCGGCGCGGAAGGCGGTGCCTGCGGTGACGGCGCCATCAAGCTGCTTGCCATAATCTTCCGTAAGTTGCAGGTCGTCTTCGATGATGGTGAGCATGGCCTCGGCGGCGAGCAGGTCGTAGTAGCGCTCCACGGACTGTGTCACGATGTCGATGCGAGCCTTTTCAGCGAGGTGCTCGGCGGCGAGCGCGCGCTGCTTCGCGGCGAGTGCGGAATAATATATGTCTCCGGGAGACCAGTCGATCATGGCTCCGGTGCCGACGTTGTACTGCTGCTTGTTCGCATTGAACACATTGCCTGCGATGTCCTGCAAACGGCCTTCATGACCACGATACCCTGCACCCAGACTCAAGGTGGGCCAGAAGCGCTGCCATGCCTGCTTCGACTCTGCTATCGCCTCATAGTGCTTGGCGCGCGCGAGTTGGATCTCGTCGTTGTTGGCACCGGCGAGGCGCATGACGGTGCGGAGATCGACGAAGGAGGGGGCTGCGGCGTTGGCCAGCGTCGCAGTCAGAAGAAGTGCAGCGATGGATCTCATGAGGAAATGAGTTATAGCAGTGCGAAAGAGAACGAAGCCAGCCCACAGTGCGAGGACAGCTCCAAAGGCTGCAAATGCGTAAGTAACAGGCTCTCGAACCACGCTTTCCCAAAAGGTAGGAATGGGGCTGGCGTAACCAAGGCCAATCATAATACCTGAGTGATGTGAAGAATAAGACAGGTAGCTGATGATCCAGGCAAAGGCAGTGGCCAGCAATAACAGAGATGCCCTGTTTCGTTTCTTCAGATGCGAATGGTGTGGGTTCTCTGACATAATGCTCATGCTTGTATGGTTCAGGGCGCCTTGATGTTTACAGGCTGCTTGTCGGTGAGCAGCGTGGTGCCGGGCAGCAGGATCACGTCTTCTGCTTTGAGATCAGGGATCTCGACATTCACACCGTCATTGAAGCCGGGCTTGACCGCAGTCTTCATGGCCTTGCCATCCACATGCTTGAAGACAAAGGCGTTGGTCTTTTCCATGACGAGTCCGGCGACGGGGATTAGGGTAGCCATGTCATGTTTTTCGACGGCGATCTTCGCCATCGCATACATGCCGGGGCGGAGCTTGAGCTCGGCGTTCTTCAAATCGGCCTCGGCGAGCATGGTGCGGGTGGCGGGATCAAGCGCGTAGGCGATGCGTGAGATGCTGGCTTCGACGGGTGTAGGGCCGCTGGAATCGATCTGGGCTTTCACGGGTTTGCCGACGGCAACGAGGGAGGATTCCATCTCTGTGACGGGGATCTGGAGGCGCAGTGTACTGGCATCGACGATCTCGACGACCTTGCTGGTGTGGGCGTTGACAAGTGCTCCGACATCCACATGGCGCGCAGTGATGATGCCGTCGAACGGAGCTTTGATGTCCGCAAAGGCGAGCATGGTGGTGACGCGGTCCATGCCAGCTTTGGCGATGGCCAGCTTGGCTTCTGCATCCTCAACCGACTGCGGCAGCACGATGTCGGGTGATTTGGCACGGGCTTCATGCATGCGCTTGGATTCAAGGCTGGCCGCAGCGACCTCGGCTTTGCTC
Organism: Verrucomicrobiota bacterium; assembly: GCA_026397715.1. Lineage (GTDB taxonomy): Bacteria > Verrucomicrobiota > Verrucomicrobiia > Verrucomicrobiales > Verrucomicrobiaceae > Prosthecobacter. The sequence goes on along the minus strand of JAPLUN010000291.1, from coordinate 7,327 downwards.
TTGGCGAGGTCAGCCTGGAGTTCTGGCACTTCAAGCTTGGCGATGACCTGACCAGCTTTGACGGCATCGCCTTTATCAACACTGATGGTGGCGATGTAGCCGGTGACTTTCGCGTAAAGCACCGCCTGCTGAAATGGCGCGAGCGTGGCAGGCAAGGCGACCCAGCGGTGGATGGTACCGGTGGTCGGCTTGGCGACTGGCAGTTCCACGGCGAGAGCGGTGGACGCGAGAAAGAGGAGAATCAGGAAGCGCATGGAGGAAAGGGAAATGGGTGTGGAGATCACGCGAGGTCGGTGGGTTCCAAAGTGGCGGTTTTGGCCGTCTTGCTCGCGAGCAGTGCATACACGGCTGGCAGCACGAGCAGTGTCGCCACGGTGGCGAGTGCGAGGCCGCCGATGGTGGCGATGGCGAGCGGGCTGGTCTGTGAGCGGGCGAGGGCCATGGGGATCATGCCGGCGATCATCGCGAGGGTGGTCATGAGGATGGGGCGCAGGCGTGTGGTGGCACTTTCCAGCGCGGCGTCGCGTTTGCTCAGACCAGTTAGCTGGGCGCGATGGGCGAAGGTGACGAGCAGGATGGCATTTGCGACGGCGACACCCACAGACATGATGGCACCCATGAAGCTTTGCAGGTTCAAGGTGGTGCCGGTGAGCATGAGCGCCAGCACCACACCGAGCAGCGCAGCAGGGATGGTGGTGAGCACCATGAGGGCAAGGCGCACGCTTTGGAAATTGGCGACGAGGAGCAGGAAGATCGTCACGATGGCGATGAGCAGACCCGTCTGCAGGCCGCTTTGGAGTTCCTTGAGCGGCGGCACCTGGCCGCGCAGCGTGACGCTTACACCGGCGGGGGCAGGATTGGCAGCGATGACTTTTTCGACCTGCTTGGCAATGACGCCGAGCGGCTGGTCATGAAGATTCGCAGTGATGGAAACGGTTCGGGCCATGTTGTAGCGATCGTACTGGCCGATGACGCTGCCTTCGCTGATCTTTGCGATATTGCGTAGCGGGACCGGTGGTCTGTTCTGCGCGGTGACGGGCAGGTTGCGCAGGTCTTCGAGACCTTTCATCAGCGTCTGTGGCACCTGGACCTGCAACGAATAACTGACGCCGGTCTTGGTGTCGGCCCAGAAGTTCGGCACGGTGAAGCGGCTGCTGGCAGTCGCGGCCACGAGGCTGCGTGTGGCATCGCTCATTTTCACACCGAGCAGGCCTGCGCGTTCGCGGTCGATCAGCACATCAACGCTGGGATAGTCGAGAGTCTGGCTGAACTGCACGTCGCGCAGGTCTTTGAGTTCAGCGAGCTTGGTTTTGAGCAGTTCCGCATGCGCACGGCTGGCGGCGAAATCCTTGCCGCTGACAGCCACTTCGATGGGCGTGGGTGAACCGAGGGCCATGACGCGCGAAACGATGTCCGCAGGCTCAAAGGAGAACTGCACCTGCGGGAACTCGGCGGCGAGTCGCGCACGGAGTTTTTCGCGCAGCGGGGAGACGGCAACGCCACTGCCGTCCTTGAGCTGGATTTGCAGGATGGCTTCCTCGGGGCCGCTGTTCCACTGATGGATGAGATTGACGGGATAGTTCGGCGCATGCACGCCGACGAGGCCCATGCTGATGGAGACTTTGTCGGGGCCGGTTTCCTCACCAATGATCGCCAGCGTTCGCAGAGAGATCTGCTCGGTGGTTTCAAGCCGCGTGGCGGTGGGCGCACGCAGGCGGAGCTGGAGCTGCCCGGCGTCGATCTGCGGAAAGATCTCAGTGCCGATGAAGGGGAGCAGGATGCTGATGGCGAAGATGACGCCACTGAGGTAGGCGGGAACGAGGATGTGACGCGTGGTGAGCGAAGGAAGAAAAATCCAACGCAGCGCGGATTCGCCTGCGGGTTTGGCTTTCGCCTCTGCACGCGGCGCGGAATGCCACCAGATGTTCAGGATCGGCACGAGCGTGCTTGACAGCAGATACGAGGCGATCATGCTGAAGCCCACGGCGAGGGACAACGGCAGGAAGAGCGCCTTGGCGGCACCGGTCATGAAAAAGCTCGGCACGAAGACGGCGAGAACGCAGAGCATGGAAAGCGAGCGCGGGCTGATGGTTTCCTCAGACGCGTCCAAAACAAGACGGGCAAGCGAACGGCCTCCGCCCTGTTTCAGGTGGCGATGGATGTTTTCAATTTCCACGGTGGCTTCATCCACCAAAATGCCGACGGCGAGTGCGAGGCCGCCGAGGGTCATGAGATTGATGGTGTAGCCACCGATCCATAACGCGAGCACGGCGGCGGCAATGGCGAGGGGGATGTTCAGCACGACGATGAAAGCGCTGCGGAGATCGCGCAGGAAAATGAGCACCATCAAGCCCGTGAGCGCGGCACCGAGGATGCCTTCTTTGACCAGATCGCGGATGGCGCGGATGATCCAGGGACTTTGATCGAACTCGAAAGTGACGTTGATGTCCTCGGGGCAGGCGGCTTTGAACTTGGGCAGGTTTTGTTTCACCAGCTCGACGACGCTCAAAGTGGAGGCGTCGCTGCGCTTGGTGACGGGCATGTACACAGTGCGCTTGCCGTTCACCATGGCGATGCTGTACATCATGTCGCTGCCGTCGCTGACTTCGCCGATGTCGCGCACATAGACCGCGCCCTGCTCGGTGACTTTGACCGGCACGGCGGCGAGGTCCTGGATGTTTTTGACGACGGCATTCGTGGGTACGATGGGGAAGCTGTTGGGCAGCGCGAGATTACCGCTGGGGCTGATGGTGTTGGCTGCAGTCATCGCCGCCACAATGTCATCGGGCGAGAGGCCGTAGGCGCGGAGACGGTCCGGCTTCACATTGATCAAGATGGTGCGCGCACTGCCGCCAAAGGGTGGAGGTGCTGAAACACCGGGCAGCGTGGCAAAGAGCGGGCGCACCATGTTGAGCGCGGCATCCTGCATCTGCCCGACGGTGCGGTTGGGGTTCTCCGTGGAGAAGACGAGATTGCCCACCGGCACGCTGCCTGCATCAAAGCGCGTGACGAAGGCACCCGGTGTGCCTGGAGGCATGAAGGAGCGTGCGCGGTTGACATAGGCGATGGTTTCAGAGAGCGCGGCGGACATGTCCGTACCGGGATGGAACTGGAGCTTCATGATCGAAGCGCCCTGGATGTTCTTGGACTCCACGTGCTCGATGCCGGCGATGTAGAGGAAGTGGTACTCGTAGTAGTAGGTCAGGTAGCCTTCCATCTGCAGCGGGTCCATGCCGCCGTAGGGCTGCGCGACGTAGATGGTCGGAATGCCCAAGGTGGGAAAGACATCGCGGGCCATCTTTTCCTTGGCCTGCCACGCACCGAGGAGGACCGCCACGACGATGACGATGACGGTCCAGGGATGGCGGAGGGCGAAGCGGGGAAGGGACATGCGGGAGAAATGACGAATGGCTGGAAGGGGGGCTGGTAACTGGCCGGGAGGTCAGCTTCTATCAAGCAACAACACCCAACAGACCGGCCAGTTGTTGCACTTGGTGGCAATCAAAGAGGCCGCTTTGTCATGACACATCCGACATGATGTGCCTTGCAGATGCAGTGCGCAGGCTGGAAGGTCAACGCCATGAGACACACTGAAAATCATCGTGCGCATCGCATCGGCTGGCTGCGTGCCGCAGTTCTCGGGGCCAATGACGGTATTGTTTCCACGGCGAGTTTGATCGTGGGTGTGGCGGCGGCAGAGTCAAGCCAAAGCAATGTGCTGGTCGCGGGCATCGCTGGATTGGTCGCTGGGGCGATGTCGATGGCAGCGGGTGAGTATGTGTCTGTCAGCTCTCAATCAGATACCGAGCATGCTGACATGGAGCGTGAGCGCAAGGAACTGGCCGAGGATGGCGAGAATGAGCACGCTGAACTGGCGGCGATCTATGTGAGCCGTGGGCTTGAGCCGAAACTGGCCGACCTCGTTGCGACGCAGCTGATGGAGAAGGATGCGCTTGGTGCGCATGCCCGCGATGAGCTGGGTATCTCGGATACTCTGACTGCGCGGCCGGTGCAGGCAGCGTTTGCTTCGGCGGCGACTTTTGCGGTGGGGGCAGCATTGCCGCTGCTACTAGTCTTGGTGGTCCCTGCGTCCGCACTCTTGTGGACGGTGTCGCTGAGCTCGCTACTGTTCCTGGCCTTGCTGGGTGCTCTGGCAGCTCGTGCGGGTGGCTCGCCTGTGTTGAAGTCCGCCTGGCGTGTTACCTTTTGGGGAGCTTTGGCGATGGGGCTGACGGCGGGCGTAGGTGCATTGTTTGGAGCGGTGGCTTGATTGGCCGATGATGCTGGTCAGGCGAACGCGAGTTGTTTGGCGAGACCGATGAGTGCGCAGGCTCCGATGACCGGCATGAGGCCGATTTTGAAGCGCTGTAGAGCGATGAATGCGGCGATGGCGAGCACTGCGATGAAGGTGTCAAAGCCGCCGCTGGCAGGCCAGAGCGCATGGGTGGTGAACTTCACACCAAGATTGAGAATGACGCCGACGACAGCGGCGGTGATGGCCGTGAGTGCGGCGCTGAGGCGGGGCTGCTCGCCAAGTTTTTCGATGTGGGGTGCGCCGAGGAAGATGAAGAGGAAGCAGGGAATGAAGGTGACCCAAGTGGTGATGAGTGCACCGACCGTGGCTCCGGCCAACGGCGTCAGAACGCCCGGATGCTGCCAGCCGCCGACGAAACCGACGAATTGCAGCACCATGATGAGCGGGCCGGGCGTGGTCTCGGCAAGGGCAAGGCCATTCATCATCTGCGGATGCGAAAGCCAGCCGTGGATTTCTACCGTCTGCTGCGCGACATAAGGCAGCACCGCATACGCACCGCCAAAAGTGACGAGCGCGGCTTTGCTGAAGAACAAGCCCTGCTGTGCCTGCGTGCTGCTCCAGCCGAGCCACATTGCGATGGCAAAGACAGGCAGCCACCAGAGCGTGAGGCACAGGGCCGTGATGGTGAAGCTGCGCGCCCAGGTGGCCTTGGGCGCAGGCGGCAAGGTGATGGCCGGAGCGCTGTCTTTGGCAGCACCGTGGCCTTTGCCAGCGGGGAACTGTTTCGGCAGCAAGCGGTTGCCAACATATCCTAATACGGCAGCACCGAGCACGATGAGGACGAAGGAAACCTGGAAGAAGTAGATGGCGACAAAACTCAGCGCGGCCACGAACCACAGTGTGGGGCTTTTGAGCGCCTTTTTGCCGATACGCAGCACCGCCTCTGCCACGACTGCGATGACGGCAGCGAGCAGGCCGTGGAAAATAGCAGCGAGCCACGGCAGATGCCCGCCCGCCATGTAAAGCCAGCTGAGGCCGAAGAGGATGAAGACGGAGGGCAGCACAAACAACGCCCCTGCTGCGATGCCGCCCTTCGCGCCATGCAAGCGCCAGCCGAGATAAGTGGCGAGCTGCTGGGCCTCGGGGCCGGGCAGGAGCATGCAGAAATTCAGCGCGTGCAGGAAATGGGAGTCGCTGATCCAGCGGCGTTTTTCCACGAGCTCCTTGTGCATGATGGCGATCTGCCCGGCAGGACCGCCGAAGCTGATGCAGCCGAGTTTGAGCCAGTAGCGCAGGGCCTGGCCGAAGGTGGGCATGGAAGGAGGTGTTTCATCTCTGCTCATCAGCGCCTCCATGCCTGAGGTCTCTGCTCTGATCAACAACGGAACAATCTCATCTGGGTGGAATTCAGAGGGACGGTCTTGCTGTGAAGTAATTTTCAGCGTGGCCGCTCCAGCCGTCAGAGCAGCACGTTGTTTTCAGGCTGCAGCTTCGGGGGTAGCTTCTCTTCGCCAAGGATCTCGCGCACGTCGATCTCGATGTTGCGGCAGATGGTGGAAATGGGGGTGTCGTTGATGGCGTTGTCGAATGGGTTTTCGCTGAACTCGCCGGTCTGCTCCATGGTGTAAAAGACCCAGGAGATGAGGACCGAAAAGGGAATGGTGAGCCAGACGCCGGGCCCGCCCACAATGGCGCTGAGATCCTTCAGCAGGCCAAAGGGAAGCAGCAGGATGAAGATGTGCACGAAGATATGGCTGGAGATGCTGTACTGGCGGAAGAGCGGGGTCGTCTTGATGCGTTCGCACCCGCCCTGGAGATTGTGGAACTCATCGACGCGGCGCATGAGTTCGATGTGCTCGAAGGCATCGAGCGTGCCCTCTCTCTTCAGCCGGGCAAGGTGCTCGGCATGGACCTTGAGGAGCATGCAGGCGGGATTGTTGAGGCTCTTGAGGTGGTCGAAGTAAACCATCTTGTCATGCTCCCCGAGGATGCGCTCGAGACCTTTTCCAAACTCCTCAAGCTCACGGCGCTCGCCGGCGAAGGTCTTGTGGAGGTTTTGCTTGCTGGTGGCCCAGGGGATTGTGCGGCGCAGCTGCAGGCGGAGGATGTTGATGAAGGCGAGGTGGCGGTAGGCGGCCTCGCGCACTTCATCGGAGTCGGCGGGAAGGCTGGCCTTCAGGTGCGCGACGAAGCTGCGGGAGGCATTGGTGATGCCACCCCACAGGCGGCGCGCCTCCCACAAGCGGTCAAAGGCCTGGTTGTTCTTGAAGCCGACGAAGAACGCCACGGCGGTGCCGATGGTGCCGACGGGCAGGAAGGGAATGGCGATCCAGCGCATTCCCGCGAAACGATAGAGGACAACCGCCAAAGTGCTGATGAGCAGGGACTCGATGAAATTTCGACGTGCGAAGTGCCAGAGAAGGATCAAACGGAAGTCTTTGCCGACGTACATGGTGCGCTGATGCGATTTGGGAAGTGAAGCTGAAGGAGGCCAGATCAAAGCACTCTGCATGCCAGGCAGGACTTTGGTGAATGCCGCGGTCTATACGATGGCAGTTGCATGCTGCGCGATCAGTTTTTTGCGGCATTCACGTTGTCGGAGATGCAGGGTTCAGCACATCCAGCTTCAAGAAGGAGTGCAGGATGACACGGTTGATGAGCTTGAGGGCTAACGTTGGAGTCCAACGTTAGCCCTCAAAAGCTGCGGATGTTCAGGCGACGACTCGTGGAATCAAGGTCTCCAGATGCCATCGTCGTACCACTCTTTGCAGACGATTTTGGCGATGGGTGCGGTGTCCTCCCGGGATTTCCAAAGCGGCAGGCGCAGGGCCAACCACCGTTATGCTGCCCTGCTCAACCTCCGGTTCTCGCAAAAGCGCCCCCACCAATCGAGACAGTCTAACCGCAGCCGTCTTCTCGACCGGATCGACCGAGTATATGACTACCAGCCCCGCGAACGGAGGATAGTCCAGTTCCTGCCGGTTCTCGATCTCCTGCTTGTAGAATCCCAGGTAGTCGTGGTTCACAGCGCAGGTTACAGCGTAGTGCTCCGGCTCAAATGACTGGACCACA
>JAPLUN010000158.1 GCA_026397715.1 Verrucomicrobiota bacterium | reverse complement strand
TACCTATGACGCCACGAGGCTTCTTGATGATTTCTCCTGGACCATGTCCTTCGCACTTTATGTAAACCGTTAGCGCGTTTCAAGCACCTCAAGCTCTCATATCATCGGGCTCAGTTTTGGAGAGCACTCCGGTTCGCTGTGCCTGAAATCAAAGTGCCTACGATTAAACCGATCTATTGCGGATGGACTGTTGTTCGATGGTTCAGCATCGGTGCTCTATTTTGGCATGCCTTGAATGAATTTCTCGATAATCGGCTTTGGATTTTCTACCCAGTCCTGTGGATTGCCAGTCAAGATGCACTCACCGTTCCGAAATAAGAATGCTTCAGGAGTTTGAGTCCCACCCGGAAACGAATCCACAATCTTTAGGGTGCCGGAATTGACGAATCTAGCATACTGTTTTGGCAGTTCGAGAATTTTGTCATTCCAGTACTCGCCTTTTTTCAGTGGCTCCTTCACGCTTTCCTCGTCCCCATTATAGGAACGGACAATAACGACGCTCAGGTGCTCTTTTTGAGCAATCTCGCAAACGAACTCAATGAATGAACTGGCTTTCTCGTAAACTTCCAATGATGGACATGGCAACGGAACGAAAACGAAGCTAGCCGCCGACTGAGGAGCAACGATTCCTGCGTTAACCACTATTCGAGACAGGTTATTTCGCGTAGCGTTTCGTATGGCTATCAGCGCAGGAGCGTTGTCCCTAATGAACTTCTCCGCTCTCTTTTGCACGTCGAGAATGGCCTTGAATTCGGGGTTTCTCCATTTTCTCTCCAAGGCGACAATGCCAGCATACTGCTCTCGAGGTATGTGTTGGAATTGTGGAGTAAATGATCCGAAATCGGGCCGGATGTCTAGTTTTATTGCCCGCCATGCATCTTCTGCTTCGGTTTCCGTTTGTGCTACACATGGTGCGGCGAGACAAATTAAGCAAAGCAGTAATAATGAGCGACCTGTCAGTTGGAATGTCGTGGGGCTATTACTGGGGTTCATAGGTTGCTATATAGGTTTTAGGTGTATTGATATTTTTTTCAATTCTCTTTTCTAGGCAAGATGATTTAATTGCGTGGCGTTTTTGTCAATCATCGCGTTTGGACAGGCCAGATTCAGTCTTTTCCCACGGAGATGGGGCACAATGACACACTGCGTCGGCGACCGGCCCTTACCTGCTGCTTGGATACATGTGAAAAGGCGGCATTCACTTTCCCGGTGGCAGCAGCGCGAGTATTTGCTGTGCCTCGGTGTCGGTGAGCGCGAGCAGGCGGAGTTGTGACGACTGCAGTTGTCCAGGCCATGCAGCCTCGATCTTTGACAGAATGGTGCCAGCGGTGCGGCGTTCGAGTGTTCCAGATGCGACCCAAGTCACCAATCGTCGAAGGCCGATGCGCAGAAGTGTGGTGGATCGTTCTTCGGGATGAAGCAACGCTTGAGTCAGAGCCACCAACGGATGATCTGGCACGTGGCACTGGGCTTCGATGACGGCTCGCATGACTTTATCTGCGTTAGCGTTTGCCGTGCCATCAAGCGCATCGAACAGGCCCTTCGCGATTTCGCCGGTGGTGAGCTTCGCCAGCGGGCTCACCGTCCTGGCGGACGCGGAAGTTATCGTCCATCGTGCAAGTTTCGCCCAAGAATCGTCCTTATCATTGATGGCTGCCTTTACCTTTTCCAGTTCGTCGAGGCGTGCGGCCAGCGACTCCAGTTTAAGTTTGCCACCGTCGAGATAACGCGCACCGCAAATGGCAGTTGTGAATGAATGAATCCACTCTGGAGCACGAACAAAGGGCACGTCATTCCAGTTGTGGTCATCCCCAGTCCGCAGTAAAACACGATTTCCATCACTGGCAAACACAGCACCGTCAGCCTCAAAGCCCAACAGGCCGGACATTGACAGCCCATCTTCGCCAGTGACCATCAATTGCTCATCTTTTGTGTCCACCACGCGCCCCTCATGCCGGGCCAAGGGCGAGAGTTTATCCTTGAGCACACTGACTTCTGCAGGAAGCGCGGGTTCTGCCAGGCCGATGTTGGCTGCCAGATCCCACACGCAAGCCTGACCATTCGCTCCGCCGGTGGCGACGCGAGTCCCGCTTTGGTCGAAGCTCAAACACCAGAGTGTGCAGCTTGCTTCGCCGCCTTCGTGGCGCATAACCGGGTGTCCGAATGGACTCATGTCTGGCCGCCAAACTCGTGCGGTTCCATCATTTCCCGTCGTGCCCAGCCACATGCCGTCCGCACTGTGACTGAAGCTTGTAATTCTGCCTATGCTAAAGCGGCCGATATCAAGGGCTTCGCCATGGCTTGGGGCGTCGAAAAACGCGGAGTTCGAGGCGCAATCCCACATGACAACGGTGCGGTTTTTCATCATTAAGACAAGGCTCGCGGAACGCGCAGGGTTGAACTCCAGGCGTTCAATGCCCCCTAATGCCACTTCTGGTTCACCGATTCGTGTTCGGGTGCTCGCATCCCAAA
>JAPLUN010000694.1 GCA_026397715.1 Verrucomicrobiota bacterium | reverse complement strand
GCTGGCGCTGGCGCTGTGGATGAAGCGTGTGCCGGGCTCGCTCGAGATCTCACTCGTTGGCTTCTTCGTGCTGGCCGTTCAGGCAGCTATTCTCAGCCCGGCCAAGATGGGCATCATGAAGGAGCTCGCAGGCTCACGCCGCCTCGGTCGCGTTTCGGGCTGGCTGCAGGTCACCATGCTCGCGGGCATTCTCGGCGGCATGTGGGCGGGTGGCATCTGGTATGGCACCGAGTATGAAAAAACGGGCGATGCCTGGATGTCCGCGCTCTGGCCGCTGATCATCATCAGCATCATGGGCATTTTTGAGCTGGTCGCCGCCATCTGCATTCAAAGCACGCCCTCGCACACCGAAGTCCACTGGCGCAAAGGCATGGCGTTGGAGCATTTCGAAAGCCTCAAGATTGTCTTCCGCCGCCGCTCCATCCGCCTCGCGGCTTTGGGAGTGACGTACTTCTGGTTCATCTCCAACGCACTGAGCTTCATCCTCGTCACGCTCACCAAGGAGCTGCATCCCGACACCGGACATGGTGATGGCCCGATGGAACTCGCCAAGGTCGCCGGCATTCTCGGCATTGGCGTGATCAGCGGCAGCATCTTTGCCTCCCACGTCAGCCGCAATCGCATTGAGCTGGGACTGATTCCGCTGGGTGGCTTCGGGCTTGTGGCCGGACTGCTCTGGTCGGGGCTCGCCACACTCGGCAGCAGCTGGATGTATGCAGGCATCATCTTCACCGGCGCTGCAGGCGGCTGCTTCATGGTACCGCTTTATGCCTTCGCCCAGGACAAGGCGGAAAAGCATGAGAAGGCCCGCATCCATGCCGGCATGAACCTCATGGACTGCCTCGGCACGCTGGTAGCGGTGGCCATCGTCGCCTTGATGAAATGGCTGGAGCTGACTTCCTCCACCCAGTTCCTGCTGCTGGCCATTCCGACCTTTTTTGCCGCCGTTTACATCATGCGCCTGCTGCCGCAGGATCTGGTGCGCTTCCTCATGCTGGCCGCCGTTCGATTCACCTACAAGGTAAAGCCCGTGCACATGGAGCGCATTCCAGCCACCGGCGGAGTGCTGCTGCTGCCGAACCACGTGAGCTATGTCGATGCACTCATCGTAGGCTCCGCCAGCCGCCGCCCCGTGCGCTTTGTCATGTGGGATGCACTCTACCATCTGTGGTGGCTGAAATGGCTCATGCGCCTCATCGGCACCGTGCCGATTTCCGCCACACGCGCCAAGGATGCCATCCGCGCCGTGGCCGCTGCTCTCAAGGAGGGTGAGATCGTCTGCCTTTTCCCTGAAGGCCAGATCACCCGCCATGGCATGGTCAACGAACTGCTCAAAGGCTTCGAGCTCATGGCCCGCCAGGGCGATGCCCAGGTGGTGCCCGTTTACCTCGACGGCCTCTACGGCAGCATCTTCTCCTTCCAAGGCGGCAAATTCTTCACCAAACGCCCCAAGCACCTCCGCTATCCTGTAGAAGTTCATTTTGGCGAGGCCCTGGGCGCACGCGCCGCCACCACCGAGGTGATGCGCCACGCCATGCTCGCGCTGAGCAGCGAGGCATTCCTCAAACGCAAAAGTTGGAGCCACGCCGAAGCAGACACAGTCGCCTTCGCCAACGCCCTCCGCCTCGCTGAAATCGAATGGCATCATGCCGGCGATGTCTTCCTCAGCCTCGAACCCGAAGGCAGCATCATCCACCGCACCGTCAAAGCGCTCACGCAGGTGATGCCCGGCACCAAGTTCATCGATCAAGGACCGGAAGCCCACCCCACCCACATCGTCGCCTTCTGCACCCGCAGTACGATTGGCAAACTCACCGGCCAGGAGCGCCTCGTCTTCTGCCTCGACAGCGATCTGTCTCCCCTGCCCCAGACCACCGCCCTGCGCGGTTACATTGATGCAGCCACCGGCATCCTCATCAGCACCGAAGTTCCCAATCCGCCCATGCCGGCCAATGACAAGGACGAGCAGCTCGGCCAGAAACCCAACACCCTCGGCCGCCTGCTGCCAGGCCTCGCCATCGAATCCACCAGCGACGGCGTACGCATCAGCGGCCTGCTGCCAAATGACGACCGCAGCATCAGCATCCCCGCCGTGAAAGCACGGTCACTCGCCTGTGCCTCTGCCGCCGGATTCCACCAGGGATCGTAATGAATGACCGTATCTGCGGTCGTCAGATTGATGCCCGCGCCACCCGCCTTGAGGCTGATGAGGAACACAGGCACCTTGCCCGCCTGAAACTCCTGAATCGGTGTTTCGCGATCCTTCGTGCTTCCAGTGAGCTTCACATAGCGCGTCCCGTCTTTCTTCAACCGGGCCTCAATGATGGCGAGCATTTCCGTGAATTGCGAAAATATGAGTATGCGGCGGCCTTCTTCGATAAGCTCGGGCAACAGCTCATCCATAAGGAAGGCCGTTTTTGCGGAATCCGACACACCCTGCGCTGACTCCTGCTTCAACAACTGCGGATGACAGCAGACCTGCCGCAGCTTGAGCAGAGCATCGAGCACGACGATTTGCGAGCGGTCCAGCCCGTTCACCTCGATGGCTTCGCGCACACGCTTGTCCATCGCCGCACGGATCGTTTCATACAAATCCGTCTGCGCCTGGCCGAGTTCGATGCTGTGCAGAATTTCCGTCTTCGGCGGCAGCTCCTTGGCCACCGCATCCTTTGTGCGGCGCAGCAGCAGCGGCTGGATGCGGGTGCTGAGCTGCTTCTGGCGCTCCGCATCGGCCTCACGCTCAATGGGATTGCGATAGTGCTGGCGGAATGTATCGGCATCGCTCAGCAGACCGGGCATGAGGAAATTGAAGAGGCTCCACAACTCGCCGAGGTGATTTTCCATCGGCGTTCCTGTGAGGCAAAGGCGGTGCTTGGCCTTCAAACCACTGCAGGTTTGCGCTGCGAGGCTCTTGGGATTCTTGATATTTTGAGCTTCATCCAGCGCGACGATGTGCCACTCCTGCGCCTGCATGACATCGGCATCACGCACCAGAAGCGGGAAGCTGGTGACAACGAGATCGTACTGCTTGAGGTGCTTGAAGTCGCTCTTGCGTGACTGCCCCTGCATGAGCAGCAGACTCAATGAAGGCGTGAATTTGATCGACTCGTTGATCCAGTTCCGCACCACGCTCGTCGGTGCGACGATGAGGCAGGGATGCTTCATGCGCCCGCTTTCTTTCTCGATCAGGATGTGCGTGAGCGTCTGCAGCGTTTTGCCCAAGCCCATGTCATCGGCCAGAATGCCATGCAGTCCGAACTCTCGCAGAAACTGCATCCACGACGCGCCCTCGCGCTGGTAATCACGCAGGCTGGCTTTCAAGGATGCTGGAGGATCAATAAGACCGATCTCACGGAAGCTGCCGAGCTGTTGACTGAGTGCGGTCAGTTCTGCGGGCGCACGAATCGGCAGGCCATCCAGCGTGGCGAGCTGAGCGGCGCGCAGTTTGTCGAGCTGGAGCTTGCCATCCTTGCGCACAGGTCGCGTGGCGAGCAGTTCATCAAAGAAGCGCAGCAGCACCACCAGCCGATGCGCTGGCACAGAGAGCACATCGCCTTGGTCACCGCCGAGTGAGAGCAGGAAGCGTTGATCGAGATTCTTTTCCAGCACGGCGGCGGTGAGGCCCTGATCAATGCAATCCACCAGCAGCGGCACCATTGAAATGCGGCGTCCTTCGATTTCGACACCGAGATCAAGCGAGAACCATTCGCGTCCGTCTTGATCCCCCGCGAGATCCGTGAACCACGCATCTTCAGCAGCATCATGGATTTGAAAGCCGATGTCCTCCGGCACCTCCACCCGCCAGCCGGACTCGCGCAGCTTGGGCACCTGGTCCTTGAGAAATTGCGACCAGAACAAGGCCTGATCACCCGCCACCGCCATGAAGCCCAGCGTGGACTCCGGTGCCTTGGCCCCCGGCAGCGCTTCAGAGAATGATTTGAAACCCAGGCCTGACAAGTCCGTCAGGAGCAGACGCTCCGAACGAAGATTGCGCACCAGGGTATGCCGCGTCTCGTTTTCATCCAGCCACTGATGCGCCGGGCTGCGCACGAGCATTTCCAAGCGCAGCGGGCAGTCGTCGTATTCCGCGCAGGGTTGAATGAAGGCGATGCTGCGTGGCGCCCAGCCGCCGATGTTTCGCTTGGCCGTGATCTGCGGCATGTCCACGGTCATGCGCCGCACCAGCAGGATGGGCTTGGGTTCTGACGGTGGCAGTTCGATCTCTTTCGGTTCCACCTGAGATTCCGAACCATCATCAGTGGCAACAAACGTTTTTTCCCGCACACGCGCCATGGCTTCGATGCGTTTGCGTCCTTCCTCATGATCGAGCATCAGCATCAGCGCCGCCGCGTGCTGGCACAGCGTGCCCACCGCACAGGTGCAGTGGGAGGTCATCGCCATGCTGCCGTCTTCCCGCAGCCGCAGATGCGCCGTGACGGAGGCTGAATTGAACAAACCCGTGCCAATGCCCGCAATCAGTTCCACTTCATTTTCAGCGCACACATGCACCCCCGCGAGACCAATGTCCCCGTGCTTGAGCAGCCGCCCGCCCTCCTCAATCTGCTGCCGCCGAAACAGCCACAGCCAAGATTTCGTGCGCACCTGCACCCAGAGTTTGGGGAATGAGAAATTGCCGAGATCCATGAATGCCTGATCAGACACGATGCTTCACCTCATCCCACGCGGCATCCATCTGCTCCAGTGAGAGCTTGCCGAGTTCATGCCCCTGTTCGCGCAGATGGGTTTCCATGGCGTGAAAGCGGCGGGTGAATTTTTCGTTGGCGGCGGCCAGGGCGGGCTCGGATTCGATGCCGAGTTTGCGGGCAAGATTAACGACGCTGAAGAGCAGATCGCCCAGCTCATCTTCCATGTGCGCTTTGTCGCCTGAGGCGATGGCTTCTTCGAGTTCAGCAGCTTCTTCGCGGATCTTGGCAAAGACGGGTGTGGCATCTGGCCAGTCGAAACCGACGCGTGCGGCTTTCTTTTGCAGCTTCTGCGCACGCATGAGGGCGGGCAGGCCATTGCCGGTGCCGTGGAGCAGACCTTCGTGCTCGGTGCCTTTTTCAGTGCGCTTGATGGCATCCCATTGCTTCAGCACAGCATCGGAGGTAGCGGCGCTGGTGTCGCCAAAAACGTGCGGATGGCGGCGGATGAGCTTTTCAGTCAGGCCGTGCGCCATGGTGTCGAGATCGAAGGCTCCGGTCTCGCTGGCGATCTCCGCATGCAGCACGGGTTGGAGCAGGATGTCGCCGAGTTCATCGCAAATCTGGGCCGGATCGCCGCTACGGATGGCATCGGCCACCTCGTAGGCTTCTTCGATGACATGGGGGATGAGGGAGGTGTGGGTCTGCTCCATGTCCCACGGGCAGCCGCCGGGTGCGCGCAGGCGGTGCACGACGTAACGCAGGCGGGTCAGGGCATCGGGGTGGTTGAGCATTTCGTCCATGCAGGCAGGTAGTGCGGTGCGTCGGGATGGTCAAGGCTGCGCCCGTCAAGATGTGATCGGGCGTCCTAAACCTCATCGTCTTTCCCCCTGGCACCCCGAGATTTTTTTAGCCTCCCATGATGAGAGCTTGGCAAAACGGGCGTTCTCCCTGAATATCCCGTAACAACCAAACCATACCATGCCGCGTAAAATCAGCCATATCGCACCGGAGTGGTGGGACTACACCACGTTAGAAGATGATCTCATCAATGATGCCGCCCGGCTCACGGAACGAGATCTGCGCCAGCTCTCCCGGCCTGGATTCAAAGTGGTGATGTTTGACACCCTGGAGGATTTTTACCTGGCCGAGGCGCTGGAATACATCCACGCCTGGAAGCAGGCCACTCCGGACAATCCGGCCGGCATCTGCGGCCCGGTGGGCCCCACGGAGCAGCTCCCGCTCGTGGCTCGTCTGATCAATGATCTCGGCATCTCGATCAAAGACGGCCACTTCTGGGGCATGGACGAGTGGTATGACGAGCACACGAAGAAGGAAGTGACTCTGGAGCATCCGCTGTCGTTTGAAAAAGCGAACCGCGACCTCTGCTTTGACCGCATGCAGAAGAAGCTTTGCATGCCGGACACACAGCTGCATTTCCCGAAAGCAGACACGGCGGCCTACATCAAGAGCTGGCAGAGCGGTGTGCGCTGCGCAGTGATGCAGTGCGGTCAGGGCGACATCAAAAACTGGGCTTTCAACGATCCGCCCAAGCGCACTGGCAAATTCAAGAACGAGCCGCCTCCGCCTGCGGAGTTTCGCAAACTGACCACACGTCTCGTGGATCTGCATCCGGTGACCCTCATGCAGAATGCCCGTACATCGGGTGGTGGCAATCTCACCCTGGTGCCGCAGAAGGCCATCACGGTGGGACCCAAGGAAACCTGGATGGCTGAAAAGGTCAGCGTCTGGCACGCCGGTCAGCACGACAATCCGCTGGGCCAGCGGCTCACCGCACTCCTGATTTCCAAGCGTCTTGCTGATGCCTCCGTGCCGATGTCGCTGCTCGCTGAACATCCGAATGTGCAGTTCAACTACTACCGCGGCGGCCTCGGCCAATGCGATGTGGAAATGCACTAACCACCTGCGGCGGAGTGACGAATGGAAGTCCATTCGTCATTCACGGCCCAGCCCTGTTAATCTCGGCAAAGATGGCCATCCGGGCCTCTTCCGTCGAATTCCAAACTAACGTTTGCTATTCCCCCAATGGGGACGAGGGTCACCTCGCAAGTTAACCTGATAAAGGCTAAGCTAAGTCGTTCATCAGGTTGTTTCCTTTGGTGTTCTTAAATCCGATTACGGAGCTTACTTGGCCCTCATTGAGGCTGGCTGAACTCAAGAAAATCGATATGAATACTAAAATGTACGTGGGCAACCTGCCCTTCACCGCCACAGAAGACGACGTCCGCGCTCTCTTCACCGACTACGGCACTGTTACCGACATCCACCTTCCGATGGACCGCGACTCCGGTCGTCCTCGTGGCTTTGCTTTCGTGACCATGGACTCCCAGACCGCCATGAATGAAGCCATCCGTGGCCTCAATGAAAAAGATTACGGTGGTCGCAACCTGACCATCAATGAAGCCCGTCCGAAGGAAGATCGTCCAGCAGGCGGCGGCGGCTACGGTGGTGGCGGCGGCGGCGGTGGCCGTGGCGGCTACGGTGGCGGCGGCGGCAAGAGCGGTGGTGGCGGCGGCGGTGGCCGTGGCGGCTACGGTGGTGGCGGTGGCGGCGGTGGCGGTCGCTACTAAGCGTCCCCTCTGACCTTCCAACCCAAGGCCCCAAGAAAATTCACGGCGGCATCCTGGCAACGGGATGCCGCTTTTTCTTGCCGTTAAAACGCTGCGGAGTGATGCACCTCTTAGCGGGCTGCCCCCAGCGCCATGAGCAGCCCCATCACGCTGCCGTAGATGGCTCCGCGCCACCAGGTCGAGGTGAGCGGGCAGGTGCCAGAACTGCACTGGCCGAAGTAGCCCAATGCCGAGCCAATGGCGGCACCGACAGCGATGGGAATGAGGAAGCGTGACATGGAAATATGATTTGAGGGTGGCTCAGCAGCACTTGCCGCCTCCGCAGCAGCCACCACCTTTGCCATTGCCGCTTTTGCCGCAGGTGCTGATGCCGAAGGGGGCATAAAGAGGGCAGAAGCGGATGAATGCGGTGAGCAGAGGAACGGCACCGATGGCTCCCAGCCAGGTGTGATTGACGATGCCGTAGGCGATGAGGCCGAGGCCCAGGATGATGCGCAGGGCACGGTCCACGGTTCCGATGTTGGGTTTCATAGTGTTTTAGGGTTGGGGTTCAGGATGAGAATGTTTGTTGGCCATGAAGTAGAGCACCGGCACGGCCA
>JAPLUN010000669.1 GCA_026397715.1 Verrucomicrobiota bacterium | reverse complement strand
CCGACGGCACCTATGCGCGCACCGTGCGTTTAGGCGATCACACCGGCTGGATCAAAGTATCCAACGCTCCTGAGAAGAACGCACTGCAGGTGGAGTTCACACATTCGCTCACGCCCGTCCTGCCCGCATTGCTGGGCCGCTTGCGTCATATGTTTGATCTCGCTGCGCGCCCAGACATCATCGCCGCGCATTTGATGCAGGATGCCTCGCTGAAAAAGAGCGTCTTGCAGAATCCCGGACTCCGCGTGCCGGGTGCATTTGACGGCTTTGAAATGGCCGTACGCGCCATCCTGGGCCAGCAGATCACCGTGCAAGCAGCGACGAAAATCGCCTGTCGATATGCCGAAGCCTTCGGTGAGAAAATCGAGACTCCGTTTCCCGAGCTCACGCGCCTGACACCTCAGGCGCACAATGTCTCTCGCGCGAGCCTCGATGACATCGTCCAACTCGGAATTATCCGCACCCGCGCCACGTGCATCCTCGCCCTAGCCAATGGTTTCCACTCCGGCACTCTCAAGCTCGAACCCGGCGCCCATCCAGAGACCGCCATCGCACAATTGGTGAGCCTGCCCGGCATCGGCCCTTGGACCGCGCATTATATCGCCATGCGTGCCCTGCGCTGGCCGGATGCCTTTCCCAAAGAAGACATCGCCGTCCGCAACAACCTCGGTGGCGTCACCGCGAAGCAGGCGGAAGAACTGTCCCAATCTTGGCGTCCGTGGCGAAGCTATGCGGTGATGCATGTGTGGAACCACCCCGTCACGAAACGAACTTAAGTTTCATTGGCAGGCGTACTTTGCACGCTCTCTGCTACCTTCTCTTCCGTCTTGCGGGGCCCGAATAGCACGTGTGGCGAGCCCCCGATGGAAGAACTCATTTTCAAAACCGACCCCGCTTTCCTGGAGATCCTTTGGGCAACACCTCAAGAAACTCTGCACCTCCTTTGCCCAGTGTGCGGTGGGGAAGTGATGTTTGCACCAGACTGGAAGCGTGCCCGCGAGCTCACCATTCATCCGGGGGCATATTGCACGGCGGACCGCAGGCACCTGACGGTGATGTTTGACATGGCTCCCGAGCAGCGCCGAAGACCCGCTTACACACCTGTGTGATGCCAGGCGGGAAGCGCCGCAATATCCACGCACCCTGCGCAAGGAACAGTCGGCTCTACTGGAAACCACTATGCCAAAATTGCGGTCGTACACGACGGCACGTACCGTATCGGACCACAATATCGCAAATTCTGCGGGAGAGCATCATAGCAGCCGTGAACACAACCCACGAACGCGCTATGAACACCAACTCAACTGCCCACACCTCCCCCCGCCAGCGTTTCATTCTGAACTTGGCTGAGAGCGAGCTCTTCCAGCACTACCAGAAGGCCTTCCATACGCTGACCAGCCTGCCGCTGAGTCTGGAAGCCACCAAGGATGACTCTCCCATTGAAAGCATCATCACCCGCAAAGGCGTGGCTGGCGTGGTGGAAACGCAGGTGCCGGTGCGCGTGGGAAAAAACACCATCGCCATCATGCTGACCGGCGGCGTGCGCCTCCAGCCCGCCAATGCTGAAAACTTCGCCCCCGTGGCCAAGGCTCTCTTGGATGACAACCGCACCGCCGCAGAAATCCGCGGTGCCAAGGTGCACTTCGAACACGCTCCCGTCATGGAGCCCGCACGCTATGAGGCCGCCGTGGCCATCCTGCAGTCCTTTGCCCTGCAGCTGGGAGACAGCGCGCACCGCCTGCTGTTTGCTACCGCCACGCATGAGCCTGAAGCCGTGCGCAATGCCAAGACCTTCATCCACACCCATCTGGCCGAGCCGATGTCCCTTGAAGCCGTCGCCAGCGCGGTGAACGTGAGCCCCTTCCACTTTTGCAAGCTCTTCAAGCGCGCCACCGGCCTGACCTTCACGGACTTTGTGAACCGCGCCCGCGTGGAAAAGGCCAAGCGCATGCTAATGAAGCCCGCCGCCCGCATCACCGAAGTGGCCTACGACGTTGGGTTCCAGAGCCTGTCCCACTTCAACCGCAGCTTCCGCCGCATCGCTGATGAATCCCCCACGGAATTCCGCAGCCGCATGAAGCACAGCGGTCCGGCCCTGATGGCCGCATAACACTTTGTCGCCATGCGCACCGCTCTGCGGTGTTTCGACGACAATTGCCCCGGAGAGGCCGCCTGAGCGCGTTGGGCTACCCTCTCCGGGGTTTTTTGTGCCCACACGCCGCGCTCCGAAACGTCCGCAGCCCTGCATCCGGGCGCAGATGCACTTGACCCCCCGCACCCTCTGCGCACACTCGCCTTCCCTTTTCTCAACCACCCCAAACTTCAGCACAGCATCCTTATGAGCCGGAAAATTCGTTATGGCATGATCGGCGGCGGACGCGGCGCCTTCATTGGCGGCGTTCATCGCATCGCAGCATCAATCGATCAGCAGATTGAACTCGTCTGCGGCGCTTTTTCCTCCGACCCCCAGCGCTCCAAGGACAGCGGCGCGGATTTCTTCCTGCCCGCCGAGCGCTGCTACGCCAACTACGAAGAGATGATCCGCACGGAGTCCGCCCTGCCTGCGGACAAGCGCATGGACTTCGTCTCCATCGTCACGCCAAACCACCTGCACTTCCCCGCCGCCAAAGCCGCGCTGGAGGCTGGTTTCCACGTGCTTTCCGACAAACCCGCCACTTTCAACCTCGCGCAGGCCAAGGAGTTGGCGGAGATCGTGAAGGCCAGCGGCAAGCTCTATGGCGTGACCTACAACTACACCGGCTACCCGCTCATGCGCCAGGCCCGGCAGATGATCGAAGAAGGCAAGCTCGGCGAGATCCGCAAAGTCGTGGTCGAGTACCCACAGGGCTGGCTGGCCACCATGCTGGAAAACACCGGGCAGAAGCAGGCATCCTGGCGCGTGGACCCCGCCATCTGCGGTGCCGCCGGCTGCATGGGGGACATCGGCACGCACGCCATCAATCTCGCTGAATACGTCACCGGTTTGCACATCAAGGAACTCGCCGCCGACCTCACCATCTTCCTGGCCAAGGAAGGCCGCCGTCTGGAAGACGATGGCAACGTGCTGCTGCGCTTCACCAACGGCGCCAAAGGCGTGCTGCACTCCAGCCAGATCAGCATCGGCTGTGAAAACAACCTCAGCCTCCGCGTCTATGGCTCCTTGGGCGGTATCGAATGGTCCCAGCTCGATCCGAACACGATGATCGTCACTTCTTTGGACAAGCCAAAGCAAATCTACCGCACCGGCCTCGGCTACCTCGGCAGCGCCGCTTCCGCCTGCACCCGGACTCCTTCCGGCCATCCCGAAGGATACCTGGAAGGCTTCGCGAACATCTACAAAAACTTCGCCAACCACGTCCGCGCCGTCAGCGCCGGCACACAGCCCAACCCGCTGGACATGGATTACCCGACCATCCAAGAAGGTGTGGCCGGCATGGCCTTCATCGAAGCCGTCG
>JAPLUN010000109.1 GCA_026397715.1 Verrucomicrobiota bacterium | reverse complement strand
GTAGACGATCCCTGCCTGATCAGCGACAAACAACCGACCCGAGCCATCCCCTGCATTCGCGATGTCCGTGGGTGACACGATCTGCTGCAGGCTCACTGCTTTGAGCGCCAGCGGTGGGAAATCCGCCCGTCCTGCCGTGGCCAGCATGCAGCTTAGACACAGGATCAAAGTACAGGCAGTATTTCGTGAATTCATTCCAAGTGCATTCTCCCAATATCCGGGCGCCGCTGCAAGCCATTATAGCCGCAGCAGCACCTGACAGCCTTGCCCGTCATGCGCTAATCAGCAGGCAACAATCTCTAAGGCCGCACCAGTCTGAAGAACTTTGAACCAGAGTTGATGGGAACCAACACGCTGTTGTAGCCGCCTGACGATGTGATCGGACGAGTTGAATTAATCCAACTCGATGGATTTAGATCCGCCGCCTCTTGCAGGGTCCAGCCGGTGAACGAATCGGGCCAGGTCACGTTAAGTGAACCAGGAGTGGAAAGGGAAATCTCCACCTGTGGCTTCACGACCACGTCATTCACTCCGAGCACAAAAGGAGAGAGACTGGGAGTGATGGCCTCGATGACATTCTTCGCAGCGTCCACTTTGCATTTCAGCTTTTCCCAGCTGCCGTTGCGGAAGTGATAGATGACGAGTTGGTTTTCATCATACCCTGCCGGCAGCAGGCTTGGGTCGTAGGCAAATTTAAGTTTGATGTTGCCCGTGTGCACGCCGTTGTAATTCAGCTTCCATAACTGTCTGCGTTTGGTATTCGGAAACTGAACCGTTGGAAGCACAAACTCACCCTCCGCTTCTCGTTCCGCCATTTCAGCGTCATCGGCATCGGAGTGCTCACCGAAGAAGGTCCCTTCCTGACTGATGTCGTCGAATTCGAAATCGACCCCTCCAACATGCGAGGATCCGCCGTTGCAGCTGCCTCCACCACCTTTGCCACCAGAACCGCCGCCGGTAATGACCACCTTCGTGCCGGTAAGCAGGCTTAACACGATGTCCAGGCTCGCACTTTGCCCTGGAGCCAACGTGCCCATGTCCCAGCGCTGGCCGCCAGCAATCCAGCGGCTCGCCGGTGCAAATGTGTCGCGCCCCTTGCGCGCAGCGAACGGTCCGCTCTGCCAGTTGTTCTCAATCGACAGATGAACACCGTCCGAAGGCTTGCCGGTGGAATGATCGTCAATCCCATTGCCCTCGGTTCCATAGCTGCCGATCTCGAATGCCGTGGGTGCCACTTTGGCATGGAACCCGATGAGGTCTTCCAGTCCGATGCCCGAGCTCTTGGCTCCAGCCGCGCTGGCGTCCACCCCCGACATGGTGGCGTCGTATCGATACTCGGATAGCTTTCCCGCATAGCTGCGGTTGTCATACTGACCATGCTGCGAGATGAAACCATGCAGGAGTTGGAACAGCTGCAGATTGGTGATGCTGACGCCACTGATGTTCTTCACGATGAATGTCTGATTCATCACATATCGATTGCTCTTGATCGCTGCGCCCGCATTGGCCGCACTGGCTGGCGTGACTCCCATGGGCGTGCCCACGACCGTGTCCACCATTTCAAAACGCATGGTGATTTCGAGATCGTTGTTGGCGATTACTGATTCCGCAATGGGCAGACCATCCAGATTGCTGCCCGCCAGATGAATGCCCGTGACGACATGGAAGTTCGAGTTCGTCTGCCAGTCGGGATAGAGAAAATTGGGGTCCAGCCACGTGGGTGTCTGAGTCTGCCCGTTGCGTTGGTAAGCCACGGCGCTGCCCCACTCGCCAGAGAGATACTCACGTCCGACAAAACCGGGCGTGTTGTCGAGCAGGAAATCCGAGTAGCCGAAATCTGTAAGCGTGATGTTCCAGTTAGGATTGGTCAGTGTCAGGCTGCCTCCAGTACTCGAGGCGGGACTCACCTGGATGTTATCCACCAGGAACCGAACCGCTCCGACAGGGGCGTCCGGAAGTTGCAGCACGATTTGGTCAAAGGCACCGCCGGTTGAGTTG
>JAPLUN010000670.1 GCA_026397715.1 Verrucomicrobiota bacterium | reverse complement strand
CGCATCGGCCAGGTGACCAACGGCGGAGGTGACATGCTGCTTTATTTCAATGGCGTGAAGCTGCTCGAACTCGGCGAGCAGGCGCTCGCCGCTGCGGAAGCCAAAAAGAAAGCGGACGGGGACAGGGCTGCCGCTGGTAGGGCAGCCGGTGGCGGACTCGACATCTTCAAGCCGAAGATGATCATGGACATGCTCGGCGCGCAGGAACTGCAGGCCTTTGCCATCACCGCAGAATTGACGGACACCCAGTCACGCATGGACGTGACGATCCTGCATCCCCAGAAGCCCACGGGACTTCTCTCCCTGATGCGTGGTTCCAGCAACGAAGTGACGCTGCCCGCCTTCATCCCCGCCGGCATCCTGACTGCCAGTGTTTCACGCATGGATTTCGGCACGGTGTATGACGGCATCCTCGGCATGATTGCAAAACTTGGCCCCATGGCGATGATGGTGACGATGCAGATTCCTCAGCTCGAAGGCCAGCTGGGCTTCAAGATCCGTGAGGATCTCCTTGGCAGTCTGGCCGATGAAGTCATTCAGGTACAGGATGGCAGTGGCACCAAGGAAAGCCAGGTCATGGGCTTCAAGATCAAGGACGCCGACAAACTCGGCGGCGCGCTGGAAGGTCTGAAACGCTACGTCGGTGCCGGTTTCGGTGCCTTTGAGGAGAGTGATTATCTGGGCTTCAAAATCAACACGCTCAAATTGACCCAGACGTCCAATGCCGCCACCGAAGTCGCCTTCTGCAACACTGGCAAGTATCTGTTGATCTCTGTGGGTGGTCAGGACACGCTCAACAAAGTCCTGGGTCGCATCAAGGATCCCTCCGGCCCCAGCGTCTGGGATAATCCGCATGTGCAGAACCTCCTCTCACTCGTTCCCAAAAACTACAGCGGCGTCGGTGTCACGGATGCAGGCCGCCTGATGAACACGATCGCCACCGCCGCCGCCACGCTCGAAAGCAAAACTGGAGCCAAAGGCAAGGCGGCCGCAAAAAAGAAAGGCCCCGGCAAGAAAGCCCTGTCACCCGAAGAAACGGTCGCCGCAGCTGCCGGCGGCTGGTTTGATGCCAGCGCACGTCCTTCCAATGAGACCTTCGAGCGCTACTTTGGCAGTCTGCTCAGCACCACCTATTCCCATCCGGACTCCATTCAGGTTCACTACCTGACCACTCCCGTCGAGGCCAAGTAAGTTCCCCACCCCCATCGCACACCATGCGTCTCGCTTTCCTGCCGTTGCTCTTTGCGACCAGCGTTCTTGCTGACAAGCCCGCGCTGTATTTCGACGGCCCGGAGATCGTGAAGCTCGACTGGAACACCGCCAGCCCGCATGCCGCTGACTTCAATGGCGATGGCCTGACCGACCTCGCCATCGTCAATGCTTCACGGGCGCGCATCGAATTTCTCCTGCAGCGCAAGGATGGCGTGCAAACCGGTGCGCCGGAAAAGTCCGCCCGCGCCGACCGCTGGAACCCGATTCTTGAAGTCTCCCGCTTCGACAAGCAGCCCCTCGTCATCGGCCGTGCCGCGCTTGCCCTCGTCGTGGGTGACTGGAATGGTGACAAGAAGGCGGATATCGCGTTCCTCACTGATGAGGACAAACTCGTCCTGCGCATGCAGGACGACAAAGGTGCCTGGGCAGCCAAGCGCGAGTTCACCCTCGACTCCACTGCGGATGACACCGAAGTGCTCGTCGCACGTGATTTGAACAGTGACGGGCGCGATGACATCGCCCTGCTCACCAGCACGCGTTTGATGGTGCTGCTGCAAACCAAGCCCGGCGAGTGGGCGGAGCCACAAAACTACGCCCTGGGCGAAGGCGGCTGCGCTGGATTGGCCAGCACCGATCTCAACAACGATGGACGGGCCGACATTTTCTACACCGCCCCGGACGGTGACGCGCTGCTCGTCCGCCTGCAGCATGAAGGCACCACCTTTGGCGAGGAGTGGCGGCTGGAAATCCCCGCCGCGCGCCACTGGCTGCATGCCATCCGCCTGGGTGGCAAGAAATCCGGCGTCGCCTGGATCCAGGATGAAACGAACATGGTGGAAATCGCGAAGCTCACTCAAGGCGCCGCCGAACCCGACTCCGACCACGCCGCCACCATCCGCTATGCCATGCCGCCCACGGAATCCAAAAGCGGTGCCGTGGCCTATGGAGACCTGACCGGCGACGGGCATGCCGACGTCATCATGTCCGAGCCCAAGGCAGCACGTGCCTGGTTGTTTCAGGGCAGCGCCAGCGGCGCCTTCAGTGAAGGCCGCGAGTTCCCCATCCTCAGTGGTGTGGAGTCCCTGGCC
Organism: Verrucomicrobiota bacterium; assembly: GCA_026397715.1. Taxonomy (GTDB): domain Bacteria; phylum Verrucomicrobiota; class Verrucomicrobiia; order Verrucomicrobiales; family Verrucomicrobiaceae; genus Prosthecobacter. The sequence continues at coordinate 1,492 of JAPLUN010000670.1, read as the reverse complement.
ATCGCCGATGTGGATGGTGACAAGAAAGCCGAGCTCGTGCTGCTCAGCCCCGGAGAGCAGTCCATCGGGGTGGCTCACTGGCAGGACAACCGCCTGCTCTACCCCGAGATCATCTATCAGGCCAAAGAAGGCGAAACCCTGCTCACCCTGACCACCGACTCTGCCGTTCTCTGCGTCACCGAGATCAAGTCCAAGCCCCAGCTCGTCACGCTGCGCAAGACCGCCGGAGCCAAAGGCTTCACCGCCACTACGCAGGAGCTCACCATCAAGACCGGTCGCATCAACGGCATCCGCGTCGTCGATGCCAACCAGGATGGCCGTGGCGATCTCGCCTTGTTTTCCAATCTCGGCCCCATGCAGCTGCTGCTGAGCAGCACGGACGCCAAAGCGCCCTACAAGCGCGTCGAAGGCATCCCGGACTCCTTTGTCAGCAAACTCACCCCCGCCGCGCTGACCACGGGCGATCTGGATGGCGACGGCAAGACGGAGATCATCATCGCCCATCAGCAGCTGGCGCGTGCGTTCAAGGTCGATGCCGAAGGCAAGGCGACCATCGTGGAGCAGTTCAACGCCCCCGATGCCGCCGCCGAGCTGCACAGCGCGCTGGTCTCCCGCAAGGACGGCAAGGTCTCCGTGCTGCTGATTGACGCCACTCACAGCAAGCTGCACGAACTCACCGCAGGCACTGACCGCGTCTATCGCGCGGACCACACCCATGCGCTGCCCGCCATGACTCCTGAGCAGTGCGTCCTGATGACTGAGGATAAAAGCACCAAGCTGCTGCTGCTTGGCAAAACCAGCTTCCAAATCGCTCCTTTGGACGGCTCCACGCTCAAACTCGAAACCGTGGCCACCTTTGACAGCGAATTGAAGGACACCACACCCTCAGACCTCATCGCCGCCTCGTTCTCCGGCGAAGATGTGGATGACATCGCCCTGATCGACACGGCCAAAAGCCGCGTGATCGAAATCTTCCAGCCCGCCACCGGGCAGAAATGGGAGAGCGCCATGTACTTCCGTGTCTTCGAGACGGATCCGCATTTCCGCGGCAAAACGGGCCTCGAAAACGAGCCCCATGACTACGCCGCCCTGGATCTCAATGGCGATGGGCGCCTGGACCTCTGCCTGCTCACGCACGACCGCGCGCTGCTCTACGTGCGGAAGAAGTAGGCCGAAAATTTGGCGATAAAGTCCTGCGACCAGGGAGACCAGACCAGCCAGGCCACCGTCGTGGCACAGGTGCCACACCATAGGAAGAGCCGGTAGGCCGTCAGCTTTGCCATGGAAAACTTGAACGTGATCAGCATCAGTGCCCACACGGACTCCAGCGTGTAGGCCAGCCACATCGGAATGGGAAAGCCCGAGTAGAGCAGGGCCGCTGTCCATACTGCCAGCACGATCTCCACGAAGAACAACAACCCCGTGCAGAAACCCTTGAGATCGTCCCACCAGTCGGTGGTAAAAACCACATTGCCGCTGCTCCGCTGGATTT
>JAPLUN010000677.1 GCA_026397715.1 Verrucomicrobiota bacterium | reverse complement strand
GAATGAGGAATAGGGAGGCGAGCAGCAGGAGTTGCTTCATGGCCGCATTCTGAGGAGTCTGCGGGGGCCAAGGCAAGCCGGGATTTTTTTTCAGCCGGTTTTTGGAATGGACAGGCTTCGGTTTTCTCCGGTAAATCGTGCCACGCTCCACCCACGCGCTTTTTATGTCTGAAGTCACCGCCATTTCCAAGTTTGCCTGTCCGGCCTGCGGTGCCGAGGCAGTCTGGACGCCTGCCAAGCATGCACTGGTCTGCCCTTTTTGCGGCACGGTGTCTCCGGCAGAGCTGAAGAACGACGGCTCGCTGGTGGAGGAGAATGACCTCGTGGCCATGCTGCGGGCCATTCCCGACGACCAGCGCGGCTGGGCGGCGGTGCGCAAGACGGTGAAGTGCCAGAGCTTCCAGGCCATTTCCGTCTTTGATGAAAAGCGGGTGGCGCAGAACTGCGACTTCTGTGGCTCACCGGCCATCATCGCCATGGACGATGTCGGCTCGCCGATCCGGCCTGGCAGCCAGCTGCCATTCAAAATTGCCGAAAGCCAGGTGCGGGAGGACATCCGCCGATGGTATTCCAGCCATTTCTGGGCACCCAATGCCCTCGGGCAGAAGGCCATGACAGACACATTGCATGGCATGTACCTGCCGTTTTGGACCTTTGATGCGCATGCAGAATGCCCCTGGGAGGCGGAGGCGGGCTACTATTACTACACGACCGACAGCAAAGGAAATCGCACACGGCACACGCGCTGGGAGTATGCCTCAGGCCATGTCAGCAGCGACTTTGACGATGTGCTGGTGCCTGCCTCGAAAGGAGTGCACACGGCACTGCTGGAAAAGCTGCAGCCTTTCCCCACCACGACGGACCTGCTGCCTTATGATCCGGGTTATCTCTCCGGCTGGGTGGTGGAGCAGTATCAGATCGATCTCGTGCAGGCGGCACAGGATTCACGCGGCCGCATGGATAACACCCTGCGCAGCCAGTGCTCCGAGCAGATCCCTGGAGATACCAGCCGCAATCTGCAAATCTCCCCGGACTACAGCGCGCAAACCTTCAAGCATGTGCTGCTGCCGGTCTGGCTGCTGACTTACACCTATGGCACGAAGACTTATCAGGTGACGGTGAATGGAGCCACGGGCAAGATCGGTGGCGAATACCCGCTGAGCTGGGTGAAGATCACCATCGCGGTCATCATCGCCCTGATCATTCTTGGAATCTTTATGTCTTCGCAGAACTGAACCTGCGTGAACTTCCGCTTTCGAGAACTGCCCATCGCCATCGCGCTGCTCGCGATCTGCGCGTTCTTTGCCATCAAGGAGCCGGCGTTTCTGGGAGCGCGCAATTTATCGATGCTTGTGACTGAGCTGTCGATCACTGCCACGCTGGCCATGGGAATGCTGCTCATCCTGCTGCCGGGGCACATCGATCTGTCAGCCGGCAGCGGGGTCGGATTGCTTGGCGGCATCGCGAGTGTGCTGGTGTTTCACTCTCACCTGCCGGCGCCTGCGGCACTGGGGGTGGGATTTCTTTGCGGGGTTTTGATCTGGATGGCCATGGGGGCCTTCATCGTGTGCGAGCGCATGCCTGCCTTCATTGTCACGCTCGGAGCGCTGCTGATTTTCAAAGGTCTTTTCTGGCTGGTGATCGACAACGCCACCGTGCCTGTGGCGCCCGGTGGGCAGAGCAATCTCTACTCACTGCTCACTACTTATTACCTGCCGGTGCAGCTGGGCTGGTTGCTGGCTGCGGGGCTTGTACTTGCGCTGGTGTTCACGACGCTCAGTGCGCGCAAACGCCGCATGGAGCATGGCTTTGCGGTGGAGGACAAGGAGATGGCGTTCATGCGTTTGTTCATCACTGCGCAGGCCATCGCGCTGTTTGTGCTCGTCACGGGGCAGTTTCGTGGCATTCCGCTGCCTTCGCTCATTCTCGGTGGGGTGACGCTGATCGTGTATGCGGTGACGCAGCACACGGCGCTGGGCAGACACCTGTATGCCATCGGTGGCAGCGCGGAAGCGGCTTTGATTTCCGGGGTGCCGATGAAACGCAGCGTGATCGCCGCCTACAGCGGCATGGGGGCCATCGTGGCCCTCACGGGCTTCATGCAGACGGCCTATGCAGGATCATCTACGACGACCGTGGGAGATTTGATGGAACTGGATGCCGTCGCTGCCTGTGTGATCGGCGGTGTCAGCCTTCGCGGCGGTCGTGGCAATGTGCTGGGCGTGCTGCTGGGCGCTCTCATCATCGCCTGCCTGCTGAACGGCATGACACTGATGTCCGTGCCACCGGAGCGGAAGTTCATCGCGCGTGGTGTGGTGCTGATTCTCGCCGTTTGGATGGACATGCGCCTCTCCCGGAAGCAATAAACGAAAACACGCCATGAGCACTGACAAGCCGGTTGGAATTTCACGCTTGTACTTGGTGCTTTGGTTTTCGGCACTCGCGGCGATGGCGATTGTAGCGCTTCAGCCTGAGGCGAATCGAGTCTCGCGCTTGAATGCTGTCGGGTTCGTTCTAGGAGCACTGGCCACGTGTCTTGTATTCATATGGCCTCGAAAACGCATGAGGAAAGTCTGCCTCACGGCTCTGGGTTTTCTTGCGCTGCTGCTGGTCTTTCCCTGGAAAATTCACACGTCTCCAGAAGCCTTGCGCGTTTCTTATGTGGCACGCCTTCGGACATATGAAGGCTGCTTGTACTACTGGGGCGGAGAATCCCGTCGTGGCATCGATTGCTCCGGTTTGATCCGCAGAGGACTCATTGATGCCTGCTTTTATTCGGGAGCTGCCAATCTCGATCCAGGCTTGATCCGTCATGGCCTCTCCATGTGGTGGAATGACACGAGTGCCCGGGCTCTTGGACAAGAACATCAAGGGCTGACAAAACGCCTCTTCGACAGCGCTGATCTAAAGAATCTCGACTATTCAAAGCTGCAGACGGGTGACATCGCAGTCACCGCCGACGGGGTGCATACCATGGCCTATTTAGGAGAGGAATCATGGATCGAGGCAGATCCGGGCAAACTCAAGGTCATCACGGTGCACGCGCCCACCACTACCATGGGTGGTTTCTCCATCGAGTCAGCATCTTAAGATGGAGCATGCTGATGACTCCAAAGGCCTGACAAATCACCGAATCTCCCCATTCGACATTCGTGACTCCTTCGCCATTCTTTCGCTCATGTCCGCCGCCTCGCAACTCCTCAAACAGCACCTTCAGCAGCGCCAGATGCTGGGGAAGACGCACGTCGCGCTGCGTCCGGGGACAATGGACAGGCTGACGGGTGTCGTGCGTGAGCCTGCGGTGCGTGCTGCTCCCGCGCCTGAGCCGTCCCGATCTTTTGCTGCGGCACCAGCGCCTGCCGCGCGCATCTTGATCGAGACTCCGCCGCCGGAAACGAAGAAGGCGGAGTTGCTCGAAGTGGCTGGTGAGACGCTCGAAGAAAAACTCGCGGCATTGCGCGTGATGGCGGAGCCGTGGGAGCCTGCGCTCTCCATGAGCAGCCTGCGCAAGACGATGGTCTTTGCCGTGGGGAGTCCGCTGGCATCGCTGATGTTTGTCGGTGAAGCGCCAGGAGCAGAGGAGGAAAAGCTGGGCGAGCCTTTCGTGGGGCCGGCGGGGCAGAAACTTACCGCCATCATCAAGGCGATGGGGCTCGAACGCCGGAAGGTGTACATCAGCAACATCTGTAAATTTCGTCCTGCCATGGACAACCAGGGCAGCGGCAACCGCAAGCCCACCGCCGAAGAGATGCGCGCCTGCGTGCCCTTCGTCCTCACGGAGATTGATCTCATCAAGCCGCTGGTCATCGTGGCCCTGGGTGCCACGGCAGCTGAGGGGCTCGGCATTCCTTGTACAGTCGGCGGTTTGCGCGGGAAATTTCACAGCACCGGAGGCATTCCGACCATGGTCACCTATCATCCGTCCTACCTGCTGCGGGAAGAGCAGACGGGGGACGGCATCCGTGCCAAGCGCGCCGTGTGGGAGGACATGCTGAAGGTCATGGAAAAGCTGGGCCTGCCCATCAGCGCAAAGCAGCGCGGGTACTTCCAGACGAAATAATCCGCTTCACAGCTTATGAACAAGCGCCTTGTCCTACTGCTGGCCTCGGGGGGGGGCTTTGCGCTGGTGTGGCTGAACTGGCAGCCAGCCAGACCCAAGCCTCCCATGGTGGCTGATAAGCCGGTCCCTGTAAAAGCTGCTCCTCCTCCTGCGGCGAGTGCGGAAACGATTCCCAAAGAGGAAGACCCGCAGCCCAAGCATTACCGGCCCAGGCAGGTGTCTGAAGCCGTGCGCCGCAAGGTGGATGACTTCATCCGCCGCTACAAAGACGTTCCTCCCGAAGAACTGAACAAGAGCGGAGAGCTGGCCCCGTTCATGAAGCGCTTTGAGCAGCTGATGAACACGCCTGAGTTTGAAAGCGAGATGGCAAAGCGCATCGAGGCGATCGAAGCCGCCCGAGGGCAGAAGCATGGCATGCTGACCATCGGCACCGGCAAAAAGCTCGATGAGCCGGAAAGCCGGGCCTGGCTTTGATCCCACCCTGGAAAACGCAGGCAATGGCGTGACGGTGAAAGGTGCAGCGCCTTCTGCTCCTGCGGTCAACAAACTGCCGGATTGAGGGCTTGTCTTTCGCCGGCAGTCCGGGTTTAAATCACCGGCATGAAGGCCAAATCATTCTCCCGTCGTGATCTGTTCAAGCTCGGCACCGCAGGTGCTGCGGTGCTGGCCAGCACTGAAGTGCAAGCGGCAGGAAAGAAAGCTGGCCCGGTGTGCGAAGAGGGCGGCTGCTGCATCACGCCCTCGGGAGATTTTTACAATGTGGAGCGCGGCAATCCGCTGCCGTACAAACTGCCCATCGAAAAACTGCGCGAGATCGGCATGGTGCGCGAGACGTGGCAGCTCGAAATCATCGCCGATGCAGCGAGCAACTCCAAGATCGAACGTCCCATGCTGCGGAGCGATGGCACGGCGCTGACGTTTGAAAAGCTCATGGAGATCGCGAAGACGAAGGCGGTCAGTTATTTGAAAGTCATCACCTGCAACAACCTCGCTGATCCGCTGGGGCATGGCCTGTGGGAAGGCGTGCCGCTGCGCGATGTACTGTGGCACTGCGGGCCGGTGGAAAACCTGCGCCACGTCTGGTATCACGGCCATCACAACGAGGACCCCAAGCAGATCTTCAAATGCTACCTGCCGATGAACCGCGTCTTTGAAGATCCGCCCGGAGAGCTGCCCGTGATGCTCTGCTACAAGCTCAATGGCGAATTCCTTAGCGGCGAGCGCGGTGGTCCGGTGCGCATGATTGTGCCGGAGGCCTACGGATTTAAATCGGTGAAGTGGCTGCAGCGCATCGGCTTCACCAACGCGCATCAGTCCGACGACACCTACGCAAACGGCAACAACGACATCAACTCCTGGCTCAAGACCTTCGCCCGCTTCGGCGATCATCTGCCGGACAAGCTAAGCGCGAAGGATACGCTGACACTGCATGGCAATGCGCAGGTGGGCATCTCAGGCCTCAAGCAGGTGCAGTACTGGCTGCGTAATGTGAATGAGCCGCTGCCTGCAAATGATCCGCACTTCACGCAGGCGCCGTGGCAGGAGGCGCAGATCGTGCCGTTTGATGGCAGCGGCATTGCGGGATTCAAAGGCGCGCCGCTGCATCCGGTGCAGTTTGATCCCGTGACGCGCAAGCCGCGCCAGTGGCCGCTGCGGCACACGCTGTGCCGCTGGACGGCGAAGCCGGTCAAGCTTGCGCCTGGAAAGTACGAACTGCGCTGCCGGACGATTGATGAAAACGGCCATGCGCAGCCGATGCCGCGCCCGTTTCCGAAGTCTGGGAAGAACAACATTCAGAAAGCGCTGCTGGAGGTGGTGGCATGAGGCCTCATTTTTCTGTGTGACGACAAAGATGATGGTGGGCGGCCCGGATGCTGCTGTATGGCTGGGCGCATGTATTCATCTTCTGTTCCTTGGAAAGTTTTGTCGTCGAACGTCTCTGTCAATGTTCTCACGGAGGGCTGGACTCTCGCCAGCCCGGATGCCGGGGCGGAAGAGGATACCCGAAAGTTCACGGTGGACGTGATTTTTGACACGGCGTTTTCTGCTGTGCCGGTGGTGCAGCTTGGACTCAGCGGTTTTGACATCGATCAGCGGGACAGCGCGCGCCTCATCCTGAAAGCCGAATGCATCAGCGAATACGGCTTTCAGGCCACCATCACCACCTGGGCGGGCAGCCGCGTGTACGCCGCCGAATTCAACTGGCTGGCCATCGGCCCGTAGGTCACGGTTTGCGAAAGCACCAGGAGCGGTAGGAGAGCTCGCCTGACTTTAACGCCTCATACACGCGTGCGCCCGGCAGTCCGGCGAAGTCGCGGCCTAGGGAGTGCAGAAACTTGGGCAGGCGCTGGCAAATGAGCGCCTCGCTGCGTGCGGCATTGGTCTCCATGCCGCGCAGCACTTCGGGGCGGATGTCGCGGGTCTGCACGATGTCGAGCGGTGATTGGGCGATGGCCTGCTCCCACTCGGCCCATTGATCGCGGAAGCGAAAGTCGGCGTAGAGGAAATGACCGCCCGTTTTCAGCACGCGTGCGACTTTGGCCAGGAAGCCGGGAAAGTCGGGGTAGCAGTGCGAGGCTTCGACATTGATCACTGCATCGAATGTTTGCGGCGGGAAGGAGAGCGACTGTGCATCTCCCTGCACAAAGCGGAGGCCCGGCACCTGATGGCGGTTCTTGCAGAAGGCGATGCCGGTGGGATTGAGATCGAGCCCCGTGTAGCTCGCGGGATGGAGCGTGCGGGTGAGCCAGGAGGCGCCGCCGCCATGGCCGCAACTCACCTCCAGCACGTTCTTGCCCTGCAGATCCACCTGCGTGGCCACGTGATGGTAGAGCTGGATGCAGGCGCGGTTGGGTTCGTCAGCGGGGTCGAGCTTCAAGCCCACGGGCGGGTCGGTTTCGAAGGCGTAGTTCAAAAACAGCACTTCTTCGCTGCGCAGCCGCCGTGTGAGGTAGGGATACCACAGCTGCCAGATGGCTTTGCGGACGGGGCCGATGGAGAAGAGGCGTTCGAGGAGGGACATGGAAGGTCAAAGCCTGCGAGATGATGGTGGCGGATGCAACTTGCCAGTTGGCATTCATTGTGCGGGAATAGAACCGCTGAGTTCGCCTCACACCTGGAACTGCATGCTCTGTCCGTCATGAAAGACCGCTCTCACATTCCCTCCAGCGAGGTCACACCTGAGGAGACCTTTCTGAACCGACGCTTCTTCATGAAGTCCGCCATCTGGGCGGGCTCCACGCTGGCCACGGCGGGGCTTTACCGTACCTTCAGTCCACGGCCCGAAGTGGCGAACACGGGAGCCGCCATCGCCACGGTGGCTGAGCCTGCGTTGCAGACGGCGCTGGCGGCGGATGAGAAGGTGAACTCGTTCACCGACATCGCGGGCTACAACAACTACTACGAGTTTTCGACGGACAAATCCGCCGTCGCAGCGAAGGCGAAGAACTTTGTGACGGATCCCTGGAGCGTGCAGGTCGGCGGGTTGGTGCAGAAGCCGCGCACGTTTGATCTGGCGGACTTGCTCAAGTTTGAATCCGTCGAGCGCACCTACCGTTTTCGCTGCGTGGAGGGATGGTCGATGGTCATCCCATGGGTGGGGTTTCCATTGTCCAAGTTGTTGAACCAGGTGGAGCCATTGAGCGCCGCGACACATGTGGCGTTTGAGACTTACTACGACATCAAGCAGATGCCTGACTCACGCTATGCGGGCATAGACCTGCCCTATGTGGAGGGCTTGCGGCTCGATGAAGCGATGCACCCGCTGACGCTGCTGGCCACCGGGCTGTATGGTAAGACGCTGCCGAATCAAAACGGGGCGCCGGTGCGGCTGGTGGTGCCGTGGAAGTATGGCTTCAAGAGCATCAAGTCGGTGGTGAAGATCACGCTCATGGACCGCGAACCGCCCACCACCTGGAGTCTCGCGAATCCGGGGGAATACGGCTTCTACTCGAATGTGAATCCCAAGG
>JAPLUN010000003.1 GCA_026397715.1 Verrucomicrobiota bacterium | reverse complement strand
ATATTGAGCGTCGCCCCGGGATGCACTTGGGTTCCGATGATGATTTACAAGGTCTCGAGCATTACATGCTGGGTTATGACGCCGCTTGCCAGGTGAACGGCCTGCCTCAGTTGCTGGTCGGTCTTCAGTTTGCTGAATGGGTCACCGCAAACAAGCGCCCGCGACTTGGAGGCCCCGCCAATGGGGCTTTCGGTTTGATTCGATTGAACTTTCCAAGCTCTGAACTCGCTTGGAAAACATTCTTCGAATGGTTTCGTGAGTACCATCGGTTGACCACTGGCCATTACTTTGAGTCGCTTGACGACGGCGAGCAATTTTCTCGATGAATTGAACACCATCGCTCATTCACTTCCCTGCCCGCCTCTTCTTCCGTTGCTCAAATGCCGCCGGGTCTCTACAATCGCTGCCATCTGACCTTTAGCACCATCATTCAAAATGATCTCCCGCCGCTCCTTCCTCCACACCTCCGCGCTCGCCCTCGGCTCCCCCGCCCTCACCTCTATCGCGCAAATCACTCCCTCCGCGCAGAAAACCGTCCTCCTCCAATGCGGCTGGGCCACGAAGAACATCGGCGACATCGGCCACACCCCAGGCACACTTCGCTTTCTGGAGCAGTATCTGCCGGAAGCGAAGGTCATCCTGTGGGCGATGAACACGACTGAAGCGGTGGATGCGATGCTGATGAAGCGATTCCCCAAGCTGGAGATCGTGAAGGGCGCGCTCACCAAAGAAGGCGGCGCGGTGCAGGAGGCGGTGAAACGTAGCGACTTTTTCCTGCGCGGACCCGGCATGGGGCAGAGCACGGATTTCATGATCTACTGCCAGAAGCTCGGCAAGCCCTGGGGACTGCAGGGGCAGTCGTATTTCCCGGACATGGTCACCGGCAAGGATGCGGAGAAGCGCATCGCCCTGCTAAACAGCGCGGCCTACATCTACTGCCGCGATTCCAAGACACTGAAGCTGCTTCAGGACGTCGGCGTGAAGCCGCCCGTGCTGGAGTTCGGACCCGATGGCTGCTTCGGCATCGACGTGCGCGATGAGGCGAAAGCCCTGGCGCGAATGAAGAAGCACGGCCTGGAGGAAAAGAAGTTCATCACCCTCCAGCTCCGCACCCACTCACCCAGCAGCCCCGGCGTGGATGACAAGCGCCCGCAGAAGCTCAACCCGCTGCACCCCACCCCGGAGAACATCGCCGACGACACCCGCCGCGCGAAAGTGTACCAGGACCTCATCGCCATGTGGGTGAAGGAGACCGGGTTCAAGGTGGTCATCGCCCCGGAGGTGAACAAGGAGATGGAGTACAACAAGAAGTTCATCTACGACACCCTGCCGGACGACCTGAAGCCCTACGTCGTCAACTTCGACGAGTTCTGGAACGTGGACGAAGCCTGCTCCTTCTACGCCCGCGCCCACACCGTCATCTGCCACGAACCGCACACGCCCATCATGGCCCTGGCCAATGGCACGCCGATGATGCACACCTTCTCCGAGTTCCACTCGCCGAAGTGCTGGATGTTCAAGGACATCGGACTCGAAGAATGGGCCCCCGAGTTCGACGCCACCCCCGCCACCAAGATGTTCGACATCCTCATGAGCATCCACAAAGACTACCCCGCCGCCCAGGCCAAGGTCAAAAAAGCGATGGCGTTTGTCGAAGAACGCGCGGCCTCGCAGATGAAGGTCCTGAAGGGTGTGATCAAGGCGTGAGTGTGATTGCTGCCAGCGCGCCAGCAAAGTAGCCATCCTCGCTCCGCGAGATGAGCACAGCGCTCACGCCCTGCCGCATGGCATTCATCACTCGCAGACGTTCTCCTCCTGCGCAGGCGCTGGGCTCCTCTCGCGGAGCGAGAGGGCTACTTTGCTTGAGGCGCATTGAGAGGCTTCACCCGGAACAGCCGCAGAATAACCACAAAGTACAGCGGCACGAAGAACAGCCCCAGCAACGTGGTCGTCACCGCACCGCCGACAATACCGGTGCCGATGGCGTTCTGGCTTCCCGACCCTGCGCCCGTGTTGATCGCCAGTGGCAGCACCCCAAGACCAAACGCGATGGAGGTCATCAAGATCGGACGCAGACGCTGGCGAACAGCATGCAGCGCCGCGTCAATGAGCGTGGCTCCTTGATCAAAATGCTCCTTGGCGAATTCCACGACCAAGATCGCGTTTTTGGCCGAGAGGCCGATGATGGTGATCAGGCCAATTTGAAAGTAGATGTCATTGGGCATACCACGCCACTGCGTGGCGGCGACAACCCCGAGCGCACCGAGCGGCATATCCATCATCACCGAAAACGGAATGGCCCAGCTCTCGTACAGCGCGGCAAGGCAGAGGAAGACCATGAGCAAAGCGATGATGTAAACCGAGGAGGCCTTGGAGCCGGACATCTGCTCTTCATAAGAAAGACCGGCCCAGGCAACGCCAATGCCGGGCGGCAGTGACTTCGCAAGTCGCTCGATCTCATGAATGGCCTCACCCGAACTGTGCCCTGGCGACGGTTCACCAAGAATGGAAAGCGACGGCGAGCCATTGAAGCGCTCAAGCTTCGGCGAGCCCATTTTCCAAGAGGCGCTGGAGAAGGCGGAGAATGGCACCATACCGCCCTGGGCATTGCGCACATACCAGCGGTTAATGTCCTCTGGCAGCATGCGGAAGGGGGCGTCACCCTGCATCATCACGCGCTTCACACGGTTCTTGTCGATGAAATCATTGATGTAGGTGGAGCCGAGGATGGTGCTGAGGGAGGCATTGATGTCTGCCAGTGAGAGACCCAGCGCGCTGGCTTTTTCCTGGTCGATTTCGATTTGATAAGCGGCGGTGTCCGCAAGTCCATTGGGGCGCACTGAGGCGAGGAGTGGATTTTTCGCGGCCATGCCAAGTAGCTGCCCTTGGGCATCCATGAGTGCCTCATGTCCCAGCCCGCCGAGATCTACAAGGCGCATGTCAAAACCGGTCGCGGTGCCGAGTTCCAGTACGGCGGGTGGCGCGAAAGCGAAGGCGAGAGCTTCCTTGATCTGCCCAAACTTGCCCAATGCCCGCATCTGGATGGCCTTCACTTTCTGCTCTGGCAGTTTGCGTTCCCCCCAGGGCTTGAGTTTGACGAACATGAGCACCTGGTTCTGCGCATTGCCGCTGAAGCTGAAACCCAGCACGCCGAAGCCGCCTTCGACCACGTCCTTCTCCTCCTCGAAGAAATGCTTTTCCATTTTCTTCAGCACTTCATCCGACTGGTCCCGTGTGGAGCCCGGCGGGAGCTGGGCCATGGCAAAGAGCACGCCGGTGTCTTCATCCGGCAGGAAACCGGTGGGCGCGCGCTCGAAGAGAAAGACGACCGCCACGGCGATGCCGATGTAAGGAATGAGCGCAAGCACGTAGTGCTTCAGGAACTTTGCGACAGCATTCGTATAATGATCCGCCGTGCGCTCGAAGGCGCGGTTAAACCAGCCGAAGGGGCCGCGTTTGTTGATGCCGTGGTCCTTGGCCACTGGCTTCAACAGAGTGGCACAGAGAGCAGGTGTGAGAATCAGCGCGACCAGCACGGAGAGCGTGACCGAACTGACAATGATGAGAGAGAACTGCCGGTAAATGACACCGCTGGACCCCGTGAAGAAGGCCATGGGTACAAAGGCCGCTGAGAGCACCAGTCCGATGCCCACGAGCGCACCGCTGATCTGATCCATGGATTTGCGCGTGGCTTCCTTCGGCGAGAGCCCCTCCTCCTGCATCACACGCTCGACGTTTTCGACCACGACAATGGCGTCATCCACCAGCAGGCCGATGGCCAGCACCAGACCAAACAGTGTCAGAGTATTGATGGAATACCCGGCCGCCGACATGACACCAAAGGTGCCAAGCAACACGACAGGCACGGCGATGGTGGGGATCAGCGTGGCACGCCAGCTTTGCAGGAAGACGAACATCACCACGAAGACGAGAATGACAGCTTCAATCAGCGTCTTCACCACCTCCTCCACAGAGATGCGTACAAACTGCGTGGTGTCGTAGGGATAGATGGCCTTCACGCCTGGCGGGAAGAACTGCGAGAGCTCCTCCACCTTCTTCTTCACGATGTTCACGGTCTCCAAGGCATTGGCACCCAGTGCAGGCCGGATGGCCATGCCGCTGGCAGGCATGCCGTTGTAGCGCGCCATGACGTTGTACGATTCACTGCCGAGCTCTGTGCGCGCGACGTCACGCAGAAAGACACGTGAGCCATCCTGACCGACGCGCAGGAGGATGGCGCCGAACTGCTCAGGCGTCTGCAGGCGGCTCTGCGCCATGACCGTGGCATTCAGAAGCTGGCCTTCCACCGCAGGCAGCGCCCCGAGCGCGCCGGCTGAAATCTGCGCATTTTGGGCACGCACGGCGGCGATGACGTCATTCGTGGAAAGCTGGTATTTGGTCAGCTTGTCGGGATTCAGCCAGATGCGCATGGCATACTGGGTGCCGAAGGCCTGGATTTCACCCACGCCCTGCAGACGGCTGATGGGATCCTTCATCACACTGGCATTGTAGTCGGCGAGGTCGGTGTTGGACATGCTGCCATCCGTGGAAATGAGACCCACGACAATGAGGAAGTTGCGCACCGATTTGTTCACCTGCACGCCCTGCTGCTGAACTTCCAGCGGCAGCGATGGAATGGCGAGCGCAACCTTGTTCTGCACCTGCACCTGCGCGGTGTCGGCATTGGCTCCACCATCAAAGGTGACGGTGATCGTCGCGGTGCCATCCGAGGTGCTGGAAGATTCAATGTACCGTAGATGGTCAATGCCATTGAGCTTCTGCTCAATGACCTGCGTCACCGTATCCTCCAGCGTCTTCGCGGAAGCGCCGGGATACGTCGCGATGATGGCGATGGTGGGCGGCGCGATGCTCGGATACTGGGCGATGGGCAGACTCTCGATGGAGAGCGCCCCCGCCAGCATGATGATGATGGCGATGACCCACGCGAAAACAGGCCGGTCGATGAAGAAGCGTGACATCGTGGATTACTTGGCGGCGCTGGGGTTTGGAGCAGGCTGCGCCGGAGCTTGCGGAGCCGCTTTGACCGGCGCGCCTGGACGTATCTTCTGGCATCTGGCGTGGTGCCTTCTTCCAGCCGAGCGCGCACAAACATGCCGGGCAGAAGATCGTTGCGTGGATTTGGAAACACGGCCCGCACGGTCACGGAATTGGTCAGCGTGTTCACCGTCACATCAGAAACCTCCAGCGTGCCTTCCTCGGGATAGATCTCGCCATTTTCATACACCATCTTCACGCGTGGTTGTCCCGAGGCATCCGCCTTGAGCCTTCCGCTCGCAAGGGCGGCCTTCAGGCGCAGCAGGTCACTGCTGGGCTGATTCACATCCACATAGACCCGGTCGATCTGCTGCACCGTTGAGAGCAAGGTCGCCTGATCTGTCCGCACGTAAGCCCCTTCCGTGACCTGCGAAAGACCGATGCGTCCGGTGATGGGCGCGATCACCTTGGTGTAGTCGAGATTGATTTTCGCCGTCTTCACCGCCGCCTGGCCGAGCAGCACCTCCGCTTGATTGATTCGCTGGCTGCCTGAGGCCTCATCATAGTCCTGCTTGCTCACGGCATGGGAGTCGATCAAAGACTTCATGCGGTTCAGCTTCAACTGAGCAGAGTTCAGCCCCGCTTCGGCTTTGGCCAGTGTTCCCAGTGCGCTGTCGTGCGCCGCCTCATACTGCGCCGGATCGATTTCATAGAGCACCTGCCCTTCCTTCACATCGCTGCCCTCCTTGAAAAGACGCTTGAGAACGATGCCACTGACGCGTGCCCGCACCTCGGCCACTCGGAAAGCTGAGATGCGCCCTGGCAGATCCTGCGTCAGCGTCACCGGCGTCGTTGCAATGGTGATCACCCCCACTTCCATGGGGCCGGGGGGCCCAGGAGCTGCAGGGGGAGGCCCCGAAGGAGTGCGCCCGCAATTCGCGAGCAGCAGCGTCAGCACGAAAAGAGGGTATTTAAAAAGTGTATTCATGCTCAAACAATTCGTTTCTTGCGTCCTTCTGGACGTCGCTGATCTCACGCAGCAAACGTAAATACAAGCAACCCGCGAATCTGCCAACTTTCCGCTGCTCTCAGTTTAAACAGGCGGCTGCCGCCACATTTAGGCGAGCAAATATCATTACGTGAGGTGTGTTCCCTTCCATCGTACCTATGACCCATTATGCCCGAACCACCACTCGCGCATCCAGCGCGATGATGCCGTCCGGCGTCGCAAGCAACGGATTGATGTCCAGTTCAACGATGCGCCGCTCGTGCTGCACCAGCCGGGCAAATTTCACCAGCGTATCATCCAGCGCAGCCAGATCCACCGCCGGCTGGCCACGCACACCATGCAGCACTTTGGCGATTCTCGTCTGCTCCACCCAACGCCGTGCCAGCGCGTGATTCAGCGGCGGCAGCGCAAGCGCGTGGTCCTGCAGCACCTCCACCAACGTCCCCCCCGCACCGATTAGCAGCACCGGGCCAAACTGCGAGTCTGTGCTCACACCAAGAATCAATTCGATGCCCTTCTGCGTGATCATACGCTGAACCGTCACCCCTTCAAAAGCGGCCAAGCCATGCAGGTGAGTGACGTTGTCCCGAATCAACCGCCAGGCCTGCTGCACAGCGGCCGCGTTGAGCAGATTGAGCTGCACCCCTCCGCAGTCGCTCTTGTGCGTGATCGTGGAGGAAAGCAGCTTGACCACCACCGGAAAACCCAGCGTCTCAGCTGCGGCAACTGCCGCCTCTTCATCGTAAGCCGTGCGTGTCTCAACGATGGGAATTCCAGCCACCTGCAGCAGTTGCTTGGCTTCCTGTTCCGTCATTAGGGTGCGCCCGCTCTTGAGCACTGCGTCAATCATCTCACCCACCAGAGGCAGTGCTTCACTGTCATCATCGTCGGCATGCGCGCTCAGCGTTTCGCTCAGCCAGATCAAGCGAAGCCGATGCTCCCGCATGCGAACAAACGCCAGTGCGGCTTCGTCGGGGTAGTCATACGTAGGCACCCCGGCCGTATTGAGAATGCTGCGTCCCTCTTGAACACTCTGAGCCCCCATCCAGCTCGCCAGCAGCGGCTTGTTGATCTGGCCTGCGATTAGCGCGACCTCCTGCGCGATGTTCGTGGGATGAGTCATGGCCTGCGGAGTCAAGATGGCCAGCACACCATCCACAGCATGATCGCCAGCTACGATCCCTAATGCCTTTGCAAACCGAGCTGCGTCTGCATCGCCCAAGACATCGACTGGATTGTGATGGCTCCAGTGAGCGGGCAGCAGCGCGTTCAATTCCGTCATCGTCTTCGCCGAAAGCTCTGCCAATTCCCCTTGGCCAAGCACCAGCGCATCCGTGGCCAGCGCACCGGGACCACCGGCATTGGTCACGATCGCCAGTCTCCTCCCCGTGGGCAGCGGCTGCTTGGCCAGCACCTCAGCCATATCGAAGAGTTCCTCGATCGTATCCACGCGCAGCACACCGCTTTGTCGCAGCGCCGCGTCCAGCACCGCATCGCTGCCGGTCATCGCGCCTGTGTGCGAAGCCGCCACACGTGAGGCCTCTGCCGTGCGACCGACCTTGATCACCACGATGGGCTTTTGCGCCGCCACGGCCCGTGCCGCCGCAAGGAACGAAGCCGCATCATCTCCCACGGACTCCATGTAAACCACAATGCTGCTCGTATTGGGATCTTCTCCAAAATGTCGGATCAGATCGCCCCAGCCCACATCTGCCATCGCGCCGGTGGAAACAAACGCGCTGAAACCCACATGCTGATCATGGCTCCAGTCGAGGATGGCCGTGCATAGCGCCCCGCTCTGGCTCAGGAAGGCCACCCTTCCCGGCTGCGCCACACTGCTGGCAAACGTCGCATTCAGCCCTGCATGCGGATTCATCAAACCGAGGCAGTTTGGCCCGATCAGCCGCACGCCATGCCGCTTCGCCGCCGCCAGCACCTCCGCTTCCAGCTTGGCACCTTCTGGCCCCGTTTCCTTGAACCCTGCGGAGATAACAATCATCGCCTTCACGCCCGCCACCCCAGCCTCCTCGACCAGCTGCGGCACCGTGCTTGCAGGTGTCACAATGATCACCATCTCAGGAACTTCCGGCAGTGCCGCAATATTTGGATACGCCTTCACGCCGCACACCTCCGCACGCTTCGCATTTACCGGAAACACCGGGCCTGAAAAGCCGCGCAGATTGTCCCAAATCGCACGGCCAACGCTACCTTCTCGTTCCGTGGCTCCGACGAGAGCAATGCTGTGAGGCTGGAAGAAGGAGGTGAGAGACATACAGGAACCTACGAATGGATTGGACCACGTCTCAACGCATGTTGTGCATTGTTGTGATCATACTGGTTGGATCGATATGCATGAACCGCTTGAAACATCGAATCTCAGAGGCCGTTGTTGCGGCTTGCCCCCCTTTCCCCCGCGCTTTTCACTCCTTGATTGGATCTTCATCAGTGTGTGCTGCATTCACGCCGCTGAACCCTTGGCCCAGGACCATGTGGTGGTCTGGCACAATGCTGATCCTGAATATTTGCCGGGTGGTCCGGGGCTGGTCCGCCCGAACAATCGCTCGTACGGGAAACGGAATAACCGTCCTCACCCCTCTTCCCCTGCGCAACAAGACCCGCAGGCGGCATAGCACTCGTCGCAGATAAACTCATCGCCAAACTTCACCGCGTCCGGTTTGCCGCAGCGTTCACAGGCAGCTTGCAGTTGCTCATTCGCCGCGGTGGTTGTCTCATCACTCATGCGTCATCTTCTTCTCGGCCTCCTCCTCGCGCAAATCGCCTGTGCTCAAAACAGCGATCCGTTTCCCACGCCGCCGAATCAAAAGGGGCTTCAAGTGCAGATGGTGGATGATGCGCTGGCGCTCGGCATTCACCATGCGGGCATCAATGTGAACATTACCGGCCTGTTTGATCCCAAATCGAAACTGGAAACCGGCGAGTTTATTTTCAATCAAAATTATCTCGCTTCACTGGACCGCCAGATCAAACCGCTCTCCGACAAGGGCGTGCTCGTGTATCTCATTATCATCGCCTATCCCTCGAAGAACCCCGCCATCGACGCTGTCGTCTTGCATCCGGGACATCGCAAAGATTACAAATTCAGCGTCGGGGCCGTAAACACGACGAGTGGTTTTCTGAACGCCACCATGAACCTGCTCGCAGAACGATGGAGCGGCGGTCATCCCGACCACGGACGCGTTTGGGGCTGGATCATCGGCAACGAGATCAATTCTCACTTCCTCTGGAACAACATGGGCCTCGTGCCGCTCGAAACCGCCGCCAGCGAATATGAAAAGGCCTTCCGCATCATGCACCACGCCATTCGCAAACATTCTCTGAACGCCCGCACCTATCTCTCCTCAGATCATCATTGGAGCAGCAGCATGCACAACGTGAGCCCGCAGGAAGCAACCCCGGGCAGCAATTTCCTCGATACCTTTGCAAGACTCGTGCGTGAGCGTGGCGACTTCGACTGGAACGTCGCCTGGCATCCATACCCCGAAGACCTCGGCAATCCACGTGCCTGGGCGGACAAAACCGTCACGCACGATGACAACACCAACAAGGTCACTTTTAAAAACCTCGAGGTGCTACCAAAGCATCTGGAGAGTCCTGAACTTCTCTTCAACGGCAAGCCACGCCGCATCATCCTCAGCGAGCAGGGTTTCCACACACTGCTCACGCCCGAGGGCGAAAAACTTCAGGCTGCTGCCTACGCATATGCTTGGGAGAAGATTCAAACCCTGCCCACCGTCGACGCCTTTATTTACCACCGTCATGTAGATCACGCCCACGAAGGCGGCCTCAGGCTTGGTTTATGGCGCAATGCACCAAACTCTGTTGCAGATCCTCACAGCAGGAAGCTGATTTACGCACTCTTCCAAAAAGCGGGCACTCCGGCATGGCGTGCCGCCGCCGATGCACTGCTGCCAGTGACTGGCTTGCAGGCGTGGAACCAGTAAAGCTGGAGTGATACGAATGTCGCAGATGAACACACATCTGTGCGGATGATACGCGTAGAGCCAGCATGTGGCACGCATGCTGCATAGCCATGTACATAGCCTGATGCCTCGGCTGAATGTTTATTCACCCCGCACTGTGAAACCTCTTTTGCGCATAAAATCGACTCTGCCTTTCATCCTTCATCCAAGAAATGAACTTCTGTACGCAGCTTTGATTCGTATCTGTTTACATGAACGATTTGATACGTTCGACCTCCGTCATTGCAGAAACGGAATCCTGCTTGTTCTCAGCACGAGCAACTGATGAAACCCATTGTTGAAATGCTCTCCCCGCTTGCAGCCGCCGAACCGGTGGTCTGCGAAATTGTGCGCGGTCAGGATTTTGGTTGTGTGTGGCATTACCACCCGGAATGCGAGATCACTTTGGTGTTGAAAGGCGGCACAGAACGGCTCGTCGGCAACAACATCTCTTCCATCCAGCCGGGAGATCTCGTCTTTCTGGGCTCCAATGTGCCGCACGATTACCGCAACCAGCCCGCATCAGGCGCGCCTGTCACAGAAGTGGAGGCCATCGTCGTGCAGTTTATGCCACAACTGCCAGGACATGAGGATTGGATGCAGCGATCCTCCATGACAACCGTGCGACGGTTGTTTCAACGTGCTGACCAGGGCCTGGCAGTCACAGGCATCACCCGGCTGACCGCCACTCGCATCGTTCAGGAAATGCTCCATGTGCATGGCATGAAGCGCGTGATCCTGCTGCTGCAGTTGCTCGATCTTCTGTCAAACTCGGAGGAACTGCTAGAAATCTCATCTGCCGTACTGCCTCAGCCACGACCCGGCACCTCCGACCGCATCAGCCTGGCCTGTGAATTCATCGCATCTCATCTGCCGGAGCCCATTTATGTGGCAGATCTGGCGGCGATCGTAGGTTTAGGTAAAAGCGCCTTCAGCCGTCTTTTCAAGAAAAGCACGGGCCGGACAGTACCTCAGTATGTGAATGAACTTCGCATCGCACGAGCGTGCCTCCTGCTCACTAAAACGGACCTAACCGTCAGCCAGATTGCCATGGACTGCGGTTTTGTATCACCTGCACATTTCCAGCGGCAGTTCAGAGAGCACCAGCACTGCGTCCCGCTGACTTATCGCAGCCGGGTGGCTCATTCCTCCTAAAGTGGAGCGCACAAAGAGCGTCTGCTTTGCACGATTCGGAGTCTGCGTGGCCGAAGCCCACCCCCTGCGTTTTTCAGCGCGTCTGGCCATGACCAAGTAATACCACAATCAGTTAAAAACGGGTCTGTTCCTCAGCCGGAGATAGCGTTTACTTGAGAGCGGATCCAGCCGTCGCCAACCAGGGAGCGCACCCGCTGGGGTTCGCTCCACAGAGGCTTGATCTCCCTCTCAATGGCC
>JAPLUN010000366.1 GCA_026397715.1 Verrucomicrobiota bacterium | reverse complement strand
CTTCTGGAATCCCTCGGCCACCAAGCTCTACGGCTACACTCAGGCTGAGATCTGCGGCGATTCCGTGCTACGTGTGATATTCCGCGAACCCGAGGAACGAATCAGCTCCATTTTTCAAGAAGTGCTGCGCGTCGGTCAGTGGCATGGTGAGACACGCCAAAAGAACAAGGAAGGGCGTGCCTTGATCGTCTTTTGTCAGCTCACTCTGCTAACAGACGCACAAGGCATTCCTGACGGCATCCTCGCCGTCAATCATGACCTCACTGAAGCCAAGGCGCTGGAGCAGCAGCTGCTTCGTTCACAGCGACAGGAAGCCCTCGGCGCGCTGGCGGGAGGAATTGCACACGACCTGAACAACGCGCTGGCCCCCATCATGATGGGAGTGGATCTGCTGAAAGCGAAGTATCCGGGCGCACCCGGCATCGTGGACTTGTTTGACAGCAGCGTCAGACGCGCAGCCGCCATGATCCGCCAGCTGCTTACCTTTGCCAAGGGCTCTGAGGGAGAACGCAGTCCCATTCAGGTCAACTACCTCCTCCAGGAAATGGGGGCCATCGTCGAGTGCACCTTCCCAAAAAATATCACCATCACGGTGGAGCGTGAAAAAAACCTCCCTCCTGTACTGGCAGATGCCACACAGCTTCATCAGGTTCTTTTGAATCTTTGCGTCAACGCCAGGGACGCCATGCCTTCGGGTGGCAGGCTCACACTGGCGACAAGGAAGGTGGAAATCAGCAGCGTGCATCCTGGCATGCCCCCGAATGCCAGGGTCGGTCTTTTTGTGGCAATCCAGGTGAATGATACAGGCACAGGTATTTCGGCGGAAATTCGCGACCGCATTTTCGATCCCTTTTTCAGCACCAAATCACCCGACAAAGGCACCGGACTGGGCCTGTCCACCGTCATGGGCATCATCAAGGGGCACGATGGTTTTCTTGAAGTGTCGTCAGCCCCCGGCCAAGGGACGACTTTCACCGCGTTTCTGCCCGCCGACTCTTCCGCCGCCGAGCCCGAGCAGGCGCCTCAGAAGCAGATGCCTTTCTACGGCCAGGGCCAGATCATCTTGTTTGTGGACGATGAAACAACGGTGCGGGAGATCGCCCGTGAAGTGCTGCAGCGCATGAATTTCCAAGTCGTGCTGGCCCGGGACGGTCTCGAAGCCTTGGTATGGCTGACTGAGCATCCGTCTGTCCACGCCGTGATCACCGATTTGCACATGCCGAACCAGGACGGACTCTCCTTTGTGGGCATGCTCAGAAAAATCCTGCCCGAAATTCCAATCATCGTTTCCAGCGGTCGCCTGGAGGATGAGGTCCAGAGCCAATTTAGAGCATTAGGGGTCACCAGCTTTCTGGACAAACCCTGTGATGAACATCAGCTTGCAGAAATTCTCAGCCGCATCTTTGCGTCTCCTCAAGATAAGTCCACTCAGGTTTTTCGGCCCCATCTGCACATAGGACTTCATGAGAATTCCGCCTCACTCATTCCCCTGTCTGCGTAAGCCCCAGGTAAAGCGGAGTGAGCCCCCCACTTAACCAAACAGCGGCAGCAGTACGCCGACAACGAGGATGAGCAGCAGCACCAGCGCCACCCACCACCAGAGGCTCATGCCCAGTGGTTGCTTGGAGGTCTTGCCGCCGAACTCACGGGCCACAAACTCGTCGTAGTCGAACTCGTCATCCGGCAGATCCAGACCGTCTGCATGCGTATCGCCACTCCAGCCAGACTTGGCACAGGCTCCGCAGTCATCACAAGCAGCGGCTCCTCGGGGCACCCATTCACCACACACCGGACACTGCCCCGGAGGCTTGAACCGGCCGCTCATGGCACCGGAATGGAAGAAGGTTGGCGGGCCAGTGGCCGATCGCTCGCCGCAAAGTGAGCAGGAGAGCTGTGCAAACGGTGGAATGAATCGCTGTCTGCCATGCCCCCCAGATTGAGCAGCGGTGTCCAACCCGCCTGCCGCGACTGATTTTCCAGTGCCCCTCGGCGCAGCGGCGTAAGCATGATCAGCACCACTGCGAGGGTCACGGTGGCTGCGAGCATCTGGCTCGTGGTTCTGGCACGTTGCCGGGTCATGTTAAATATTAATTATTAACAAATCCGAAATAATGTCAACCCACGAGTTTGCCTGCCCTTTTCACTTGTTTTCATTCGTTTATCATCCAGCGATGCGCGGTGATTTTGATCCTAACCGCAGGTTTTGGCGATGGGCATAACACCGCCGCACGCTCTGTGGCGGAGGCTCTGACCCGTCTATGCCCCGAAGAGAAAATCGAGACCAGCGATCTCATCAGCGAGGCCCTGCCCTTGATATCCGATGTGTGCAAAAGCCTTTACCAATTCGCCATCACCCACTGGCCGGCCGGCTGGCGCATGACCTATGATCTGATGGGCAGGCCTTCCGTCACCGGACCTGATGCCCTCTGGCAGACCGCCATGGTGAACGCTCTAAAAGCGCGCATCCAGCAGGAGCAGCCACGCCTGATCATCAGCACGTACCCGCTGTATGCCATCCTGCTGGACTCATTGTCCAAACGTCAGGCCGTGCCGCCGCTGTGCACCGTCATCACCGACTCCATCAGCGTAAACCGCGTCTGGGTCATGTCTGGCAGCGAACTCTTCTGCGTGGCCGATGATGAGACGAAAAAAGTGGTCGTCGGCTTCGGCGTGCCTGAGTCAAAGATCCGCGTCACTGGTTTTCCTGTGGATCTCGCTTTCACGGAGCCACTGCCCGTGCTGCCGCCAGTTTCGCATGCCCGTATTCTTTACCTGCCCTCCACCACTGGCCGGCGCGTCGCAGCCACGCTGGAGGCACTGAAGCCTCTCTTCCGCAGCGGCGTGAAAATGACCCTGCCCGTGGGCAAGCATGACAAGCGCCTCTACCACGTCCTGCGCCGCTTCATGGACTCCATGCCGCCTGACACCATCGAGATCATCGGCTGGACCAAGCGCATTCCGGAATTTTTGCGCACGCATGACGTCGTCATCTGCAAAGCCGGTGGAGCCATCCTTCATGAGGTGCTTGCCGCCAAAATCCCCGCCGTCATCGACTACGTCGTCCCCGGCCAGGAGGAGGGCAATGCCGAGATGCTCACCAAGCACGATGGCGGCATCGTCACCAACAGCGCCAAAGAAACCGCCGCCGCCGTCGAAAGCATCCTCACCAACAACAGCGCCGTGGGCCGCCGCATGCGGGCAAACATGGCCAAGATCAGCATGCCCGACGCCGCCGTGCGCACCGCCAAGGCCGCGCTGACCGTTGCGACCGCTTGAGCTTTGCCCATGGAACCTAAACCGCCCGTGCCCGTCGTCTGCGCCATCATTGTGCGTGGCGAGCACATCATGCTGGCGCAACGTCCGCCGGACAAAAAACTCGGCGGCCTGTGGGAATTCCCCGGTGGCAAAGTCGAACCCGGCGAATCCGCCGAGACCGCCCTGCACCGTGAACTTCAAGAGGAACTCGGCTGCACCGTGCGCATCACGCAAACCCTCACGCCCTTCGTCCACGCTTATGACTGGGGCAGCATCGAACTCATCCCCTTCATCTGCGAACTCACTCCTGAAAGCTCCGAACCCCATCCTCATGAGCACACCTCCCTGGTGTGGGTGGAGCGCTCGCAGTTGAGGAGCTACAACCTCGCCCCGGCGGATGTACCCCTATTGGCAGGGCTGATGTAAAAGTACGATGGACACTCTTGTCCGTCGACCAGCGGCACCGCCATTTCCATCATCCGCGCACAACCCCAAATCCGGTCGTACGTTGGGTGTGTTTGGCGCACAACGTTTGCGCATCCCCCAAAACCCTCCTCCGCCAAACCGCCCGACTCCAGCGGCACCGAGCCACGCAAAGTCTCCCCACGCTCACAAACCGGCAAACCATTGCCATTCCCATCTTACAGCACGCTCGCTCCTTCAAAGATCGTTGATAGCAGCAATGGCAACACCCCTCACTCCACCGGCTTCAGCTTCCCCCACGCCCCGCGTTTCATGGCTTTCGCCTCTTTCTCCAGCGCACGCAGATGCGTTTCAAAGTCAAATTCCCTGCGCCCATCCGGCATCCACGTCCCCTTGGTGTGAATCCGGCACAGCCCCGCCCTCACCAGCTTTTCAGAGAGTTCCTCGCCATCATCAAAGAAAACCAGCGCATAGGAGCGGGCGCTGTCATAGACACGCTCCCGACGTGTTTGAATCGAAAAGCGCTGCTCATGCAGCAGCTTCTCAGTGAAGACCTTCGCCTCCAGCCCCAAGTGTTCCGTTTGCGGAATGCTCAAGCCCCCGAAATAAGCCGCCTGATCCTTCAGCCGGTTTTTCACCAGCGGGTACAACCGCTTTTCCGGGCAATCGACGAAGTACAATCGCAGCACGTGCTCGCTGCCATCATGCGCGATCTTGAAGCTGTCGCCATCATTGCCTGCATCATCGACGAGCTGGGCATTGGCCAATGCCACAAACCGGCTCTCCGCTTCCGGCGGCTGGGTTGATACCGGCTTGTCACGGTAATGATTCCAAGCCTGCAGCAGCGCGAGGGACAGCCACAGCAGCCCCCACAAAAATCGCGACCCGCTCGACGACCGCCGTTTCATGTCCCGCGTTTGTTGCCAAACAGGTCAATATGCAGCCGAGGGGAGTAGCGCCAGCCAGTGCGCTTGCACACCTCCACCAGCCAGGCCTGCCGCGTTCGCAGCGCCTCCTGAGTGATACCCTCCGGCATCAGCAAAATCTTCTCCGGCGGCACCGGCACACCGATGGACGCCACCACCGCGCGCACTTCTTCCACGTCTGCCTCGGTGGCGACGACAAACTTGAGCTGGAAGTCGTAGCTCTCACACCACGCACGCAACACCTCAGGCTGCAGACGCAGACGCTCATGCTTCTCCGCCCATGCATTGCCGGCCTTCGCTTCGCTCGGCGTGGAGTGCGCCAGCTTCGGACTGATGGAGGCCAGATCACAGGCCACGCCCTGCGGCGCGATGGTGCCTGCCGTTTCAATCGTGATATGCTTCCCCGCTCCCCGCAGCTGCGTCAGCAGCTCCGGCATCCCTTTCGCTACCATCGGCTCACCACCGGTGACGACGACAAAGCGCGTCGGCTCACGCTGCACCACGGCAACGATCTCCTCCACGCTCATCTCGACACCTTCCGGCTTCCACGACGCATACGGCGTGTCACACCATGTACATCGAAGATTGCAGCCCGAAGTCCGCACAAACACAGAAGGCACGCCCACAAGCGAGCCTTCGCCTTGGACTGAATAAAAGGTCTCGGAGATCAGCATGGCTCCAGAGTATTGCTTGCTTTGAAAGGATAACAAACCGCCAGGGTACAGACCAAAAGCGAGAACCCCAAATAACCCAGTAGCAGACTATGCGAATGCGGATTCTGCACCGCTCCGCGTGCAATGATCCAGTCCATGTACCCCATACGAATGCCAGTCAGATAAACAAACCATCCAAGCCCAAAACAACACAACGCCGAGGCCAATGCGAAGCGATGGAGTCGGTGATCCACAAGTGGTAGACGCGAGGCGATCCAAACGACTGGAGCAAAGAGCAGGGATGCTGTTTGCGGCACTATTTCACCATGCAGGCATTCTTCCCAGGAATACCAAATGCCCAGAAGGATGCCCAAACAGGAAATCATCGCGATCAGGATAGATACAGGTGAGGTCTTCACCCCGCCTGGAAAAGCAGCATCGCTCTGATCATGGCTCATATCATGGGGCTTTCCACTCCACCGCATGGCGGGCAAATGCGGGCGCAGCACGTTGCAGAGCTTCATCGATGTCCGCCTGAGTATGAGCAAGACTGATGAACCACAGGCCGCGCTCGATGGCACGCACACCTTCTTCAAGAAGGCAGCGGCGCAGGTGAGCCCAGCGCGGCGCATCCTGACGCAGAGCGTAGTCGCGGTAGTTCGTGATCTCCCCCTCCGGCGCACCAGGCTTGAGCATGGTGGCATGAAAGACGAGGCCGGGCCCTTGCGGCTGCAGCGGGATGCCGTGCTGCGCAGCCAGTTTGCTCAAACCAGCCATCAACTGCTCGCCGAGCGCGATCATACCGGCAGGATGCTGGTCACCGAGCGCAATGACCTCATCCAAGCACCACTTCGCAGCGGAGAGGCAGAGCGGGTTCGCATTCAAAGTACCCGCATGCACGACTTCGCCGCTCATGATCTTGGCAAACATCTTCTCCTTGCCCACCAGCGCGGCAAACGGCACACCGCCGCCGATGGCCTTGCCCAGAATGGTCAGATCCGGCGTGAAGCCATAGTAAGACTGCGCGCAGCCCGCGCCAAATCGGAAGCCGGTGATGGTCTCATCAGCGATCATGACGATGCCGTTCTCATCACACAATTCACGAATCGTCTCGATCATGCCAGCGACCGCAGGCATGCAGCCCGTGTTGCACAGCACCGGCTCAAAGATGATCGCGGCGATCTGATCGTGATGCTCCGCCACCCGCTGACGCAAATGCGCAGGATCATTCCAGCGGGCCACGACAAAGGTGTTAAGCACCTCTGGAATCACCCCTTTACTGGGATGCAGCCGGGTAGGATCATCCTCCGTGCCCCACTGGCCCGGAGGTGGGGCGTATCCCACGAGTCCTTCATCACCCCAGCCGTGGTAGTGACCTTCAAACTTCAAAATCATCGACCTGCCGGTGTGTGCACGTGCAAGTCGCAGCGCGGAGAGCACCACCTCGGTGGCGCTGTTGTTGAAGCGCACGCGTTCCGCGCCAGGGATCATCTTCTGCAGCCGCTCGGCCACTTCGATCTCCAGCTCGCTCTGCGCCGCCCAGTGCGTGCCTTTGTGCGCCTGAGTGCCAATCGCATCCGCCATGCCTTCAGGTGCGTGACCGTAGAGAATGGCCCCCTGCCCGATTTGGAAGTCGATGTACTCATTGCCATCGACATCAAAAAGGCGCGAGCCTTTGCCGTGGTCAAAATACAGAGGCACCGGCACCTCCATCTTGCGGATGCCGCTGTTGACGCCACCAGCGATGCTAAGCTGGGCGCGGGCGAAGAGTTCCGCGGATTTCGGAAAAGTGTAGGACATGGCCGTGGAAGGGTGAAATCAATGCAGCGGAGAACTGTCGTAAATCACCACCCGCTCCCAGAACGTCTTGCACGCCGCCACAAAGCGCAGGTGCTTCGGGCACTCCTTCTGGTAGAACTCATGATCCTTCAGGTCCTTGAAATGCAGCGTCAGCGAGTAGCTGAAGGAGTGATCGCAGACCGGCCGCTTCTCCGTGTCCGCCGGCTTGCC
Source organism: Verrucomicrobiota bacterium (assembly GCA_026397715.1). Taxonomy (GTDB): domain Bacteria; phylum Verrucomicrobiota; class Verrucomicrobiia; order Verrucomicrobiales; family Verrucomicrobiaceae; genus Prosthecobacter. The sequence goes on along the minus strand of JAPLUN010000366.1, from coordinate 757 downwards.
CACAAAGGCATGCACGAGGTAGTCGATTTCGAGCAGATCGCGTTGTTCCGCAGAAAGATCAGGCTTGAGCCAGAAATAAACGTTGTGAATCATAGTGAGCGCATTGGTACGCGCACAGAGAGCCTGTGCAATCGCCAAACTCTGGTTCCAACGCTGGACCAGACGGAGACAGGGCCATTCAGGCACCTGAGCCGAACAAAAATATCTTAAATTGGGTGTTTTTTGCTAACCTCCAGCTTGTTGCGGCGTTAAATAACACAGAAGACATCACCACGGCGTTCCCGCCGGGTCGTTTTCACTCCGCGCAAAGGACCATGGCCCCACTGGGAACGACTTAAAGTCCGCGTTGCACGTCACCACGAACAATGCAAACCTAGTACCATCATGAACCCCACATCCATCCTTGCAATCGGTCCTCTCGGCACGCCTGAGATGATCATCATCGGCATTCTCATTCTCGTCCTGTTTGGCGCGAAAAAGCTCCCCACCTTTGCCCGCAGCTTGGGCAAGAGCATGGGCGAGTTCAAAAAGGCCCGCACGGAATTCGAAGCCGAGCTCCAGAACGCTCAGGAAGAAGTCGAGCGTCCAAAAATCACCCCTCCTCAGGAAAAGCGCCAGCCCGTCGCCAACGTCGAAGATTCCTAGTCGAATCCATCCGCTGGCATGCTGCCACTTCCACAGTTCACGCGGCGGGTCTTGGGACCCGCCGTTTTTTTTGCTCTCGCGGCGCTCCTGTCCGCCGCCGAGCCGGAGCGCC
>JAPLUN010000104.1 GCA_026397715.1 Verrucomicrobiota bacterium | reverse complement strand
GAGGACGAGGACGAGGACGAGGACGAGGTGATGCTGGCGGGGGTGATGTAGAGGAACTGGGGGGAGACGAGGGTGGCCTTGAGCATGAGGCGCAGGGCGTCTTGGTGGGGGAGTTTGTTTTGGGTGGCGAGGTGGTAGACCTGCAGGAGGACGTCGATTTCGGACTCGCTGGCGGGGCGGCGGTAGGTGGCGCGGGCGAGGGTGCGTGCGGTGCTGCGGGCGGCGGCATTGAGGTCGGTGCCGGGGGCGGGTTTGGGGCCGAGGAAGAGGTGCAGGAGCGGGAAGCTGGAACCAGGGGAGAAGGCCTGCTCCAGCGCGGCATTGGCGATGCCGAGGTACTGCTCCATTTGTAACGGTGACAGCGTGTTGAGGTAGCCTTCGCCGGGGACTTCATCGGGGAGTTCTTTGACGATGTCGGGGGAGACGCCGAAGAGGTCGTGCAGGGTGTTGCCGTACTCGGTTTTGGTGAGGCGGCGGATGACGAAGGCGCCGGGGTCCTGGGGGCTGAGGAATTTGAGGCGGCCGACCCAGGCCATGAACTCCTCGCGCTCGGCGTCGGTGGGCTGTTTGTCGGCGTCGTCAGGGGGCATGTCGTGCGCGTTGACGGTGGCGAGGCCGAGTTTCCAGCGGCGGGAGTTGGCGGGATCGGAGGGGTTTTTGAGGGCGGGATTGAAGGTGACGCCGCCTTTCATTTTGCGGTCGCCGTGGCACTCGAAGCAGTAGGTTTTGATGAAGGGGGTGATCTTGTCTTTGAAGGTGCGGCGGACTTCGTCGGCGGGGGTGAGGGAGGCGAGTGCGATGGAGGGCTTGGGCGCGGGCGGGGCGGTCTTTGCGGGTGCCTTTGTGATGGCGGGAGCTTCTTTTTTAGCAGAGGATTGGGGAGCCCGGAACAGGGAAGCTGGAGGTGTGGGAGGAGCCGGGGGTTCTTTTTTAACAAGGGGCAAGGGAGCCTTGGACAGAGAAGCGGGAGAAGCGGCCTCCTTGGCTGCGGATGGCACGGGTGGCTGTGCAGCGGTCGCTTTGATCGAGGCGGGTGCGGGGGCTGCAGCAGGCGTGAGTGGCTTGGCGGCGGGTGTCGCAGGTGTCGCAGGTGTCGCGGGGGCGCTGGGTGCGGCGGGGGCTGCAGGCGCCTTGGCTGGCGCGGGTGTTTGTGCGTGCGTGGGGAGCGCGGGCAGCAGGGCGATGAGGGCGCAGCAGAGGACGGGCAGGATGACGCGGAGCTCAGGCCGCTGGAAACGTGGGGGCATCGGGGGATTCTTCAAAGGGGGTACCGGAGGTTACGGTGCGCGTGGGGTGGGTCTTGCGCTGAGTCGTGATGGATGGCTTCGTGCCGCAATGACGAGTGGTGTCATGTACTGCGAGGAGGTTGGAGAGGCGGCGGGATGCTTTGCTGAAGATGCTGGAAAGGTCATCGTTGATTGGAATCGACAATGACGGGGTCAACTGAGACAATCGGCTTAGCTTTTTAAATCCTGAAGATGAACTCGCACTCGCTCTTCTTTTTTCTCCATTGGTTTTGCAGCGAGGAGGAGGCTGCTGAGGAGAGAAAGCCGGAGGCATACCAAAAGGCGATCCTGGCGTGCAAGGCGGGTGCCTCCCGCAAAGAGATGGATGCTGCTTTGAGGCTTCTGGATGCCGACGATGCGCAGGTGATTTTCGAGCTGGTGCGCTGCATTGACAGCAAGGCGCCTGCGGCGGCGGCGTTCCAAGGTTCCAGCATGGAAAGGGATCCTCAAACTGCTGGTGCGAAGTCGAATGGATCGATGCCGTTCCAAGGTTCCAGCATGGAAAGGGATCCTCAAACAAACTCCGGCTGCGGCTGGCCCGAATCCCCGTTCCAAGGTTCCAGCATGGAAAGGGATCCTCAAACCGGACGGATGGCTGTGCACCAACCGACGATCGGGGAGGTGGCCTTGATGCTGATCCAGCGGAAGATCGAGGCCTTGGAGCCGGGCAAACACCACCCCATCAGCGTCATTGATGGAAACAACGCCAAGGGGTGGATCGATGCGCGGAGGCAGCTGACGCTGCGCGAGATGCAACGGGATGCGGCCCAGGAGGGGGTGGTCAAAGCCAAAAATCACCACCTTGCCCACCAGGACGAATTTTCGCTGGCTGATTTGAATCTTTACCAGGCGAACCTGCAGGCGGTCATGGCCGGGAAGCCTCCCCGGTACAGCTCGTGGGTGAAAAGATAGCTTGAATGGTCTTTGGGGAGCGGTGGGCGGGATTCCGCGTGAGCATGCGTGGCTCTTCAGCCCTTCTCATGGGACGTGAGAACATGCATCCCGTATGAAAGAACGCGGTTTTTCTGGCCAGGCTCAGACATTAACCTCACGGCATGTCCGACCACGATATCCAAGTGCTCGAAAGCCAGTTCACAGCCCTGTCGGGTCAAGCTTTTGCGGCAGCTCGTGCGCAGGTGCTGGCCTCTGGGCAGAGCGTGCTGCAGAGCGAAGGCGCGTTTGTTTATCGTGTCTTTCCCGACGGGCGCAAGGAGGTGGTGAAGGCGATCGAGCCGCCCACCCGTTTGAAATCCGGCACGGTTTACATGATCAAGTGAGCGAGGCAACGCCCAAGATGCTCTACAGCCACACGTGAATGGAGGTTGACGAAAGGTTGACGATGTGGATTCTTTGGCTCGTAGCTCAAAAAACATGCCATGCCTGAACCTATCGAACAAGTGAATGTCATGCTGGAGGGACGGATGCCCCATCTACGGCAGGAGGTGAAGCAGCTTTCGGCGGTGCCCAGAAAGCTCATGGCTAAGGATGGTCTGAATTATGGGGTCACGTACCTCTCTGCCAACGAAACACTTTACTTCGATCCAACAAGTTTTCATGACCACATCAGTGCGGAGCTTCATACTGCCATCCACGGCACTGTGGTGATAGCGAATGTAGACTCTCCTGCCAAAGCTGAAAGTATTATCGACAGGATCGGGGGTGAGTTCGAATTTGGTGACGCCTGTGTGCTTGCTTT
>JAPLUN010000511.1 GCA_026397715.1 Verrucomicrobiota bacterium | reverse complement strand
GGAGATGCGCATCACCCACGTGCATGCCTATGACAGCGAGCGTGTGAACCAATGCCTGGAGGTGAACCGATGAACCGCCCCCTCCTCATCCTCTGTCTTTTCCCGATCTCTGCGGCCTGGCCTCAATCAGCCCCCACCCAGATCGAGAAAAGCTGCCTCGAGTGCCACGACAAGGACAACACCAAAGGCAGCCTCGATCTCACCACGCTCCCCTTTGACCTCACCACTCCCGCCACCCGCGAACGCTGGATCCGCATCTACGACCGCGTCGAAAAAGGCGAGATGCCACCCAAGTCCGAAGACCTGCCCCAAACAGAGCGTGCAGCCCTCGTCAAATCCCTGTCCGCATCCATCACCGCTGCCGACCACGCCGACATCCTCGCCCACGGTCGCGGCCCGCTTCGCCGCCTCAACCGCGACGAGTACGAACAAAACCTGCGCGACATACTGCAACTCCCCGACCTCGACATCCGCGACATCCTCCCCGAGGACCGCGAAGGCCACCGCTTCAACAAAACCACGGACATGCTCGACATGTCCCGCGTGCAGCTCGTTGCCTATCTGGACGCCGCAGAGGCCGCACTGCACGCTGCCATGGCCACCGAGGCAGCCCCACCACCGGTCATAAAATATCGCGCCGTCGGCACCGATCTCTTCCCCGGTACCGGCACCTTCGGCAATCGCGAGGCCATGTTCTTCACTCGCGACAACAAGGCCGTGGAATTCAAAGGCAAAGACAAGGGCGGTCCCACCGAAAAAGACAGCGCCAACGACGAAACCCTCGAAATGGCCCTGTTCCGTTCAGCCAGCTGGCCCTACCTCGGCACCCCCAAACACTTCACCGCAAAACGCACCGGCAACTACAAAGTCCGCTTCTCCGCTCGCGCCGTCCTGCAGCAGCCCGGCTACGTGATCACCCCGGCCACGCAGCCCCTGCCCATGACCTTCCGAACTCGCAAGCCTGCCGGTGTGGACATCATCAACGAAGTCCACGACTCCGGCGGCATCATCGACATTCAACCGACGAAGCGCGTTTACGAAACCACCGTGCGTCTCCGCGAAGGCGAAGCCATGGAGTACAGCCTGCTCGGCCAGCCCATGCCGCTGGCCATGAACCCCAACGGCTCCGCCCCCACCTACCGCTACCCACCTTTCCCAGAAGGCGGTCAGCCCGGCCTCGCCGTTCAATGGCTCGAAATCGAAGGCCCCATTGAATCACAAACCTGGCCTCCGCCCTCCCACCGCGTCCTCTTTGATGACCTCGGCGTGGAAGTTAAACCGAAAGACCCGCATCAAGAATCCAAGCGCCTCCTGCGCCGCTTCGTCAAACTCGCCGCACGCGAGCCCGTGCCCGAGGAAGACTTGCAAATGTTCGATGCACTCATCCAGGCCCAGCTCGCCAAGAACGCCTCCTTCGCTGAGGCCATGCTCGCAGGCTACAAAGCCTTCCTCGCCTCCGGCGACTTCATCTACGTCCGCGAACCCGTGAAGGCAGACGACCACTTCGCCATCGCCTCCCGCCTCTCCCATTTCCTCACCAACTCACGTCCTGACGCAAAGCTCATGGACCTCGCGCAAAACAAAAAACTGCGCGATCCCCAGACTCTCCGCGCCGAAACCGAACGCCTCATCGCCAGCACCGGCTTCGACCGCTTCGTCAAAAACTTCACCGACTGCTGGCTCAACCTCCGCCACGTCCGTCGCGACGACCCCGACATCCGCCTCTTCCCCGAGTACCGCTTCGACGAATACCTTGTGGAAAGCATGGAGCGCGAAACCCGCACCTTCTTCACCGCGATGATCCGCGACAACCTGCCCGCCCGCGTGTTGGTAAAAACAGATTTCGTCTTCGCCAACGACCGCCTCGCCAAGCACTACCAGCTTCCACCACTCACCGGCTCCGCCATGCGCAAAGTCACATTGCCCAAAGACAGCCCTCTCGGCGGCTTGCTCACGCAGGCAGCCGTCTTGAAAGTCAGCGCCAACGGCACCACCACCTCACCCGTCGTGCGCGGCGCCTGGGTCATGGAGCGCCTCATCGGCCAGCCACCTCCCCCACCCCCGGCCAGCGTGCCCGCCGTCGAGCCCGACATCCGCGGTGCCAAAACCATCCGCGATCTACTCGCCCTCCACACCAAATCCAAATCCTGCGCCGCCTGCCACGCCCGATTCGATCCCGTCGGCCTCGCCCTCGAAAACTTCGACATCCTCGGCGGCTGGCGCACCCACTATCGCGGCCTCGAAGAAGGCCAGCGCGTCACCGGCGTCGACCGCGCCGGACACAGTTACAGCTACACCGTCGCCACCCCCGTGGACTCCGCCGGCAAACTCCTCGACGGCCGCACCTTCAATAACATCAACGACCTCAAAACCCTCATTGCCGCCGATCCCCGCCAGCTCGCTCGCAACCTCCTCCACCAGTTCACCATCTACGCCACCGGCACCCCCGTCCGCTTCTCCGACCGCCCCGAAATCGAATCCCTCCTCAACGCCTGCGCCAAGAATGGTTATCGCGTGCGCGATCTGCTGCTCGTGCTGGTCCAAAGCCCCATCTTCCTCGGACAGGTAGATGGAAAAGAGTGAGACAATCAGACAACGAGATGATTAAACGATGAAACTTCACTGCCTCACGAACCTCCGAGTCTGGCCGCCACCATCTTTCGCCATTACATTCCACTGTACACCAGCCCCAAAGGGGCTGCGTAATACAGCCCAGGGGTGCCGAGCTTTAGCGAGTGCTCCCCTGGGTATGGCAATAAGCGACCGGGAAGCAAACCCATCGCTCCTTCGCAACCACCGGTCACCAGCAGCGTCTGCAAAACGCCCCGCCGCACATCTGCGCTCACGCTAACCACCTGTCATCCGACTGTCTCCCCATCGCCTTGTCTGATCGTCCCATGAACGCCCCTCACATCGCCAAACCCCTCTCTCGCCGCCGATTCCTACGCACCGCCGGAGTGACGCTCGCACTGCCGATGCTGGAATGCTTAAAGCCCGTCTTCGGCCGCGCCGCACAAGTCAAAGCCCCCCAGCGTCTCCTCATCATCTCGAACAACCTTGGCTTCCTCCCCAAACCCTTCTTCCCCAAGAACACCGGACGCGACTACGAACTCTCACCAACCCTCGCGCCACTCGCCGAAGTCCGCAACGAGTTCACCCTCTTCAGCGGCCTCTCCCACCCCGACGTGAACGGCGGCCACAGCGCGGAGAACTGCTTCCTCACCGCCGCACGCGGCCCCACCAAGAGCGGCTTCCGCAATCAAATCTCCCTCGATCAATACATCGCCGAAAAACTCGGCCAGCAAACCCGCTATCCCACACTCAACCTCGGCGTCAACATCGACAAGGCCAACCGCAGCCTCTCCTGGACCCGCGATGGCGTCCTCCTTCCCGCAGAAGACAGCGCTCCCGCCTTGTTCCGCCGCATGTTCGTGCAGGGCGATCCCGCCGCCGTCAAAAAACAACTCCAGCAGCTCGACGAACGCGGCAGCATCCTCGACACGCTCATGGATCAAACCAAGCGCCTCAGCCGCGACCTCGGCACCACCGACCGCGCTCGCCTCGATCAATACCTCACCTCCGTCCGCGAAGTCGAAGAACGCCTCCTCACCGCCCGCGAATGGGAGCTCAAGCCCAAGCCCGTCGCCACCCAGCCCGAGCCTAAAGACATTCAAGACAAGAAGCTCATCTTCGAAAAACTCGATCTCATGCTCTCCATGGCGCAGCTCGCTTTCGAGTCCGACTCCACCCGCATCGTCACCCTCATGGTCGATGCTTTTGCCACCCCCGCCTTCCATCTGCCCGGCGCTGACAATACCACCGAAGGCTACCACGGCCTCAGCCATCACGGCCAGTCCGAGGAAAAAGTGCGCCAGCTCGCCGAAGCCGATCGCGAACAAATGCGCCTCTTCAAAAAGCTCATTCAAACCCTCGCCTCCAAGCGCGAAGACGAAGCCCGCCTCCTCGACCGCACCATGGTCCTCTTCGGCAGCAACATGGGCGACGCCAACACCCACGACAATTACAACCTCCCCATCCTCCTTGCCGGCGGCGGCTTCAAACACGGCCAGCACCTCGCCTTCAAACGCGACAACAATCTCCCCCTCAGCAACCTCTTCGTCGCCCTCCTCCAACGCCTCGGCGTTGAGTCCGACAAATTCGGCTCCAGCACCGGCACACTCACAGGCTTGACCTAACAGCACTGTCCCGCCTTCGCGTGGGTTGCACTCGTCACATTGTCAGGAATGGTTCCCCCTTTGAAACCAGCCCTGCTCATCTTTGCGTCCATCTCATGGACGTGGTTGAATCCACAGCTCTCCAGCCTGGACCATCGACAGCATGAACTCCATGCGCAGCTGGCAAAACTTCCCGCCCTGCCCGCACCCCAGCCTCAAGAGCACGCCGGATTTCACAGCGGCCTCGCACCCCAAGCCGATTCCGTCCGCTGGGTCCAGATCGACCTCGGTTCCGAGTACCCCCTGGATACCGTTATCGTCATCCCCGCCATGCTCGGCGTGGCGGAAGCCTACGGCTTTCCAAAACGCTTCCGCATCGACGCCTCCAACGACCCCCTTTTTGCGGAATCCGACACACTTCTGGACCAAAATGTCCTCGATGCCCTTCCATCCCTTGCACCCTGGTGCGTCGCCGCCAAAAATATCAAAGCCCGCCACATCCGCTTCACCGCCACCAAGCTCGCCGCCCAGCCCCACCAAACCAAGCGCTTCATCTTCTGCCTCGGTGAACTCCTGGTCTTCAGTCATGGCCGCAACGTAGCCCTGCACGCCCAGGTGCTGGCCCCCAATTCCGTCGAAACCCTCCCCACCTGGTCCCCCCGTCATCTCGTCGATGGCGCTTATGCACTGGGTCTTCCAGTGCATCCGGATGAAATAAACAGCAACGGCTGGCACAGCGGCATCTCCAGCACCGCTGAAACCACCAAATGGGTGCAGGCCGATCTGGTCGCACCGCGCGACATCCAGGAGATCCGCCTCATCCCCGCCCACCCCCGCGACTACCCCGAGCGCTTCGGCTTCGGTTTCCCCCGCCGCTTCAAAGTGGAAGCTGATGGCAAAACGATCTTCGACAGCTCAGAATTCAGCAATCCCGGAGATACACCCGTAGCGTTCCCCACACCCGGCTTGCATGCCCAGACCATCCGTTGCACCGCCAAGCAACTCTGGGAACGCAGCGGCGATTTTGTGTATGCGCTTGCAGAACTGCAGGCCTTCGACGCAGGAAAAAACATCGCCTTAGATGCCGTCATCACGAGTTCCGACGACACCATCACCCCCTCCTGGAGCCGCGCAGGCCTGATCGACGGCCGCAGCAGTTCCGGCGTTCTTCTCGATGAAGCCTCGTGGCTCGCCGATCTTTCCCAACGCCGCCAATTCACAGACGAACTCGCCGCTTTGGAAACTCTGCGCATTACAGCGCTTTCCATTGCAAAACGCCGCGCAGCATGGCTCGCGAGCGCAGTGTTTTGCCTCGGCATCGTCATCGCTTGGCTTGCGGTCCAGCGGTCACGCCGCTCCCGCCGTCGCGAAATGGAATCCCTCCGCCACCGCATCTCCCGAGATCTCCACGACGAAATCGGCAGCCACCTCGGCAGCATCCGCCTCATGTCCGAGCTGGCCCTGCGCGATGGCTCCGCCTCCGATTCCCTCGAAGAAATCCACCGTCTAGCCGGTGAAGCCGCCGAGTCCATGCGCGGCATCATCTGGCTCGTTCGCGAGGGCGATTCACCACTTCTTGCCAGCCTTGTCGAAGCCATGCGCCAAAGTGCAGATGCGTTGATGAAAGGCATCAACTGGCATCTTGAGGCAACACATGACAATTCCGCCACTGCCTCCCTCGAATTCCACCGCCAGGTCTTCCTCCTCTTCCGCGAAGCCGCGCACAACATCACCCGTCACGCGCATGCTGCACAGGTGCGCATCGAAGCGCAATGGAAGGCAAAACACTTCCATCTCCTTATCGAAGACGACGGCTGCGGCTTCGATGCTGCCGTTGTCACCGCAGGCAATGGCCTCGCCAATCTCCAGCACCGCGCCACGGTCCTCGGCGGCACTTTACAGATCACCAGCAGGCCTGGCAGCGGCACTTGCATCACCTTGGAGGCTGACTTCTCATGAACACGCTCTGGATCGTTGAAGACCACGCTGCATTTCGGCGCACGTTGGTGCGTGTTTTGAACACCGAAACCGACCTAAAGTGCACTCGCGACTTCGACTCCTGCGAAAAACTGCTCGCCGCCCTGGCCAGGCCGGACGTGCCCGATTTGATCCTCCTCGATGTCGGTCTGCCCGGCATGAGCGGACTTGAGGGCATTCGCCTGATCAAAGAGCGCGCACCCAAGGCGCTCGTCGTCATTCTCACGGTTTTTGAGGACGATGACAAAGTCTTCCAGGCCATCTGCGCTGGTGCGGCTGGTTACCTTCTCAAAACCAGCAGTGGCTTCGATATTACCCAGGCGGTGCGAGACGCCCTGGCTGGTGGATCGCCGATGAATCCGCGCATCGCCCGCCGGGTGCTCGAGATGTTTTCCAAGTTCGCCCCGAAGCAGAACGACTATGGCCTCAGCGAGCGTGAGAAGGAGATCCTCCAGCTCATGACCACTGGGCTGATCAAAAAGGAGATCGCCGACAGGCTCACGCTCAGCGTCCATACGGTCGATACTTACCTTCGACGCATCTACGAGAAACTGGCGGTAAATACGCGCACGGGAGCCGTGGCCAAAGCGCTGAAGGAAGGGCTGGTATGATGTCCCGCGCTCGCGTGGCATGAAAAGCGCGGTTGAGCGCCGTATGAGTGATCCATGCGACTTCCTGTTTTCATCCTCTTTGCCGCCGTGCCTGCCTTTGCGGTCGATTTTGTGCGTGAGGTGCAGCCGATTTTCAAACAGCACTGCTATGAGTGCCATGGGGCGAAAAAACAGAAGAACGACTACCGGCTCGACATCAGAGCCGTCGCGTTGGCGGGGGGAGTGGATCGTGCACCGAACATTGTTCCGGGCAAAAGTGCCGAGAGCCCGTTATTTCGTTTCGTGAGTGGTGCGGATGAGAAGATCGCGATGCCGCCGAAGGCAAAGCTCAGCACTGGGGAGGTCGACGTGATCAAGCGCTGGATTGATGAAGGGGCCGTGTGGCCGGAGGGTGTTGACGTGGCCAAGGTGGAGGATCGCCTGGACTGGTGGAGTTTTAAGCCGCTGGCGAAGAAGGATGGAACCATTGATGGCTTTATTCGTGCGAAGCTCACGGAGCATGGTCTCAAGCCCGCGACACAGGCCGAGGTGCGTACGTTGATTCGCCGGCTGTACTTTGATCTTACCGGCCTGCCGCCTTCTCCGGTGGAGGTGGAACGATATGCAGCGCTGCCATATGAGAGGCTGGTGGATGATCTGCTGGCTTCACCGCGTTATGGCGAACGATGGGCGCGGCACTGGCTGGACCTTGTGCACTACGGGGAGACACATGGCTATGACAAGGACAAGCCGCGGATGAACGCCTGGCCTTACCGCGACTACGTCATCCGTGCGCTGAACAGCGACAAGCCGTATGCGCGATTCGTGGAGGAGCAGATCGCGGGGGATCTGCTGTATCACGGAACGACGGACGGAATCACGGCGCTCGGATTTATCTCTGCGGGGCCGTGGGATTTGATCGGACATGCGGAGGTGCCTGAGTCGAAGCTGGATGGCAAAATTGCCCGGCATCTGGATCGCGATGACATGGTGCAAAATACGATGGGTGCGTTTTGCTCACTCACGGTCGGCTGTGCGCAATGCCACTACCACAAGTTCGATCCCATCTCGCAGGAGGACTATTATTCACTGCAGGCGGTGTTTGCGGCCATCGACCGCACGGATGTGAACTACTATCCGGATGATGCTTCGATGCAGCGGTTCGTGGGATTGGAAAAGCAGCGTCAGACAATCGCTGCCAGCGTCAAAGCGCTGGAGGAGCCGCTGAAACAGAAAGCGGGGGAAGCCTACATGGCACTCAGCAAGCGCATCGATGGAGCAGCCGACAAGGCGTCCAGCACGAACCCGAATGTGAAGCCGGATTTTGGGTATCACAGTGCCATCGCGATGGATCAAAATACGGTGAAGTGGGTGCAGGTGGATCTTGGCAAGAGCGTGGAGATCCAGCGGATCGTGTTGAAACCCTGCTACGATGACTTTGGCGGGATCGGCAGCGGCTTTGGTTTTCCGGTGCGGTTCAAGGTGGAGGCGAGTGATGATCCTGCGTTTAAAACAGGCGTGACACTCATCTGGCGCAAGCATGATGCGACGTTCATGAACGATTTCAAAAATCCCGGTCTCACCCCCTTTGAAACGGGCACGGCGGGAGATGACGGTGCCAAGGGCAGATACGTGCGTGTCACGGCGGTGAAGCTGGCGGAACGCAAGAACGACTATATCTTGGCGTTGGCGGAGATGGAAGTCTTTGCGGATAAAAACGGGCCGAACCTCGCCGCAGGCAGGCCCGTGACGGCGCTCGACAGCATTGAGGCCGCGCCACGCTGGCAGAAGGAAAATCTGACGGATGGCATAGCGCCCGAGGCACGCACGCAGGAGGACAAGCAGTGGCTCATCAAAGAACGTGATGCACTCATGCTCGCGCAGGCCGATGCTGTGACGCGCCAGCAACTCAATGACGTCCGCAAGCAGCGTGCGGCCATTGATGCGGAGATCGGCAAGCTGCCGAAGCCGGGCAAGGTGTATGCGGGAGCTATTCACACGGGCACGGGAGCCTTCAAAGGAACGGGCAACGAAGGCGGGAAGCCGCGGGTGATTCAGGTGCTCAAACGTGGTGATATGAAACAGCCGGCGAAGGAGGTGGGGCCGCAGACCATCGTGGCGCTCAGCGAAGCTTTTCATGATGAATATAGGCTTGGTGGTGAGGGCGAGTCCGCGCGCCGTGCGGCCTTGGCGCGCTGGATTACCGACAAGAACAACGTGCTCACGTGGCGCAGCATTGTGAACCGCATGTGGCAGCATCACTTTGGCCGGGGGCTGGTCGATACGGCGAATGACTTTGGCCGCATGGGCGGCAGGCCGAGTCATCCTGAGCTGCTCGACTGGCTGGCCGTCACCTTCCGTGATGAACTCGGCGGCAGCTTAAAGCGGCTGCACAAGCTGATCGTGATGAGTGAAACGTATCGGCAGTCGTCAGACAAAGCGGAGCCTGCGGATGCGAACAAGGTCTTTCTCTCCCACCAAAGCCGCCGCAAACTCGATGCGGAATCGATTCGCGATTCCATCCTCGCCGTGAGTGGCAAGCTGGATCTCACCATGGGCGGGCCGAGCTTTCAGGACTTCGTCATTGAGAAGCCGCAGCACAGCCCGCATTACGAGTATCAGCTGCACGACCCTGAGGATCCGAAGTCGTGGCGGCGCAGTATCTACCGCTTCATTGTGCGTTCGCAGCAGCAGCCCTTCATGACCACGCTCGATTGTGCCGACCCCTCTATGCGGGTGGAGAAGCGCAATGAATCGCTCAGCCCGCTGCAAGCACTGGCCATGATGAACAACGGCCTTGTCGTTGCCATGGCGAAGCATTTTGCGGAGCGTGTGATGAAGGAGTCGCAAGGGCTTGATGCACAGACGCGACATGCTTTTGTATTGGCGCTCTCACGCAGTCCGACGGCGGATGAAATCGCCCCGCTGCTCGAATACGCGAAGAGAGAAGGACTGGAAAACACCTGCCGCGTGATTTTGAACCTGAACGAATTCAGCTTTGTGGACTGATAGTCTGCGACAATAAGGACGTTTCATGCGCCAACCAACGCATGAGAGTCTTCCAACTTGTCTTCCTGATTTCCGCCTGTGCCACGCTGGTCTCCGCGCAGCAACCGGAGGCCAAGATACGTCATATCACCATTTGGAGCGACGGCACACGCATGGCGGGAGATTTGTATGTGCCGCGTGATCTGAAGGAGGGAGAAAAGCGTGCCACGGTGTTGTTTTGCGCTGGGACCGGCGGTGTGAAAAAGGGCAACGGGGCGCTTTATGCGAATCGCTTTGTGAAGGAGGGCTTTATCGTGCTGGCCTTTGATTATCGTGGCTGGGGGGAGAGCGACTGCAAGCTCACACTGCCCGAGCCGATGCCGAAGGCAGACGAAGATGGTACGGTTACGGTCAAAGCCCGACCGGTCCGCTGGCAGATGGACATGGCGGATCAAACCCTCGACATCCGCTGTGCGATCAGCTTTCTCATGGGAGAGCCCTGTGTGGACGCGGAACGCATCGGTCTGTTTGGCACCAGCTATGGCGGCGGGCTGGTGGTGTGGGTTGCGGGCAATGATCCGCGCGTGAAGTGTGTGGTTTCGCAGGTGCCCGGCATGGGTGGAGGTCGCCCGCCAGCGGCATTGAAGTATGCCAATGATCTCGCGGTGAAGCAGGCGCGCGGCGAGACCGAGCCTGTGCCCATCGAGACGGGCAAGCTCGGCGGCAAGATGGCCGCCTATGCGCAGATGCGTGCGAATCCGGCCAAGGGGCTCGGTTACAATACTCTTGAAGCTGCTTCCAAGATCACGGCGCCGACTATGATCCTGGTGGCGGAGAAGGAGGACCTCATGAGCAACGCGGAAAACGGCCTGCGTGCCTTTCAGGCAATGCAGAAAAATTTCGTGAAGAGCGAGTATCACGTGCTCGAAGGCATAGGTCACTACGGCGTGTACAAGGCGAAGTTTGACGAGGCCACGAAGCTGGCGGCGGACTGGTTCCACCTACATTTGGATGCGCATCTCAAAACGCCATGAAGTGCAGGGCACTGCTCATTGAAATGAAACATCCATTGCAAGTTTTGCGCGGTGCACGCTCTTTAAGCGAATGACCTGGTCTCAAAACTACGATCCTTTCGGCAATCTTGTTCTCTCTTCCTGCATCGCGGCAGTGCCAGTGGTGGTGCTGCTGGGGCTGCTGGCCTTCTGGCATGTGAGAGCACAACTTGCGGCGGGTGCGGGACTGCTGACCGCGATGGGGATCGCAGTGCTGGTTTATGGCATGCCGGCGGGACTTGCAGGAATGGCAGCCGTGAACGGGGCCGTGTTCGGGCTGTTTCCCATCGGGTGGATCGTGCTGAACGCGATGTTTGTTTACAACCTGAGCGTGGAGACGGGACAGTTCGCCGTGCTGCAGCGGCAGATCGCGAGCGTGTCGGGCGACCGGCGCATTCAGGCGCTCTTGATCGCGTTCAGCTTTGGCGCGTTCATCGAGGGGGCGGCAGGCTTTGGTGCGCCGGTGGCGATCACGGGGGCACTTATGATCGGGCTTGGTTTCAAACCGCTCGAAGCCGCAAAGCTGGCGCTGATCGGCAACACGGCGCCGGTGGCGTTTGGATCACTCGGCACGCCCTTGACGACGCTGGCAGACATCACGCATCTCGATTTGCATCAGCTCAGTGCGATGGTCGGCAGGCAGCTGCCGATTTTCTCGCTGGTAGTGCCGTTCTGGCTGGTCGCTGCCCAGGTTGGCTGGCGTGGCATGTTGGGTGTGTGGCCGGCGTGTTTTGTGACGGGGCTGAGCTTTGGCGTGATGCAGTTCCTTGTGAGCAACTACCATGGCCCGTGGCTGGTGGATATCATCAGTGCGGTGGTGGCGATGGTGGTGCTGGTGCTGTTCATGAAAGTGTGGAAACCGAAAGATGTGAAGGAATCAAGCAAGCCAGGCCCAGAAGAAGCAGCGGGTGAGATCATCGGAACGTTGAGCGCTGCCTTTCCCGCCATTGCTCTTGTGGCTGTGATTGCTGACATGTTTCGTGTGGGAAAAAAGAAGACGGCGAAAAAGCCGCTGCCCAAACGGTCTCTAAACCCTCCTGGCGCGTGGAAGGCATGGCTGCCGTGGGTGTTTCTGACGGCGCTGGTGTTTGCCTGGGGCATGCCGGCGGTGAAGAGCGGGCTGAACGGTGTTTTCAATGCGGAGATCAAGGTGCCGATGCTGCATCGGGCGGTGGAGCGTGTGCCGCCCGTGGTGGAGCATGCAGAGCTGGAGAAGGCGGTGTTCAAATTCAATGCCCTTTCGGCCACCGGTACGGCGGCGATGCTCGCGGGAATGCTGGCGGGGCTTTGTCTCGGACTGTCGCCGATGCGTATCGCAAAACTGTATGGTACGACGATCTGGAAACTGCGCGTGCCGTTGCTGACCATCGCGCTGATGCTCGCGCTGGGGTATGTGACGCGCTACAGCGGCACAGACACGACGATGGGCCTCATGATGGCCGGCACCGGCATGATGTTTCCATTTTTCTCGCCCTTGATCGGCTGGCTGGGAGTCACGCTCACGGGCAGTGACACGGCTTCGAATGTGCTGTTTGGCAATCTGCAGCAGGTCACGGCGAACCAACTCCATCTCTCGCCCATTCACATGGCGGCGTCCAACAGTTCTGGTGGGGTGATGGGCAAGATGATCGACGCGCAAAGCATCGTGGTGGCTGCTGTGGCGACGGGTGGTCAGCCGGACAGTCCGGACGCGGGCACGGTGCTGCGCAGCGTCTTCTGGCACAGCATTGCGCTGGCCCTTCTCATGGGCGTGCTGGTGATGGTGCAGGCGTACTGGATGCCGTGGACGGTTGTCCGCTAGAAGAACTACTTCGTAAACTTCTCGTCTGTCAGCGTCTTTAAGAAGGCGACGAGCGCGGCCTTGTCGGACGCGCTGAGCCGGATGCCGGTGGACGGATGTTTGGCGAGGTTGGGGTCCAGTGTGTCCGTGCGGCGGAGATTGTGATCGTAATGAGCGATGACTTCTTCGAGCGTCTGAAAGCGGCCATCGTGCATGTAGGGTGCGGTGAGGGTGATGTTGCGCAGGCTGGGCGTGGAGAACTTGTAGAGGTCCCGGTCATTCTGCGTGACGCGGTGGCGGCCCGTATCTGATTCCACGGGGCTGAGGCCGTTGTTGTGAAACTGGTGGTCGGTGAAGAGAGGGCCGCCATGGCAGTGGAAGCAGTCGGCGCCTTTCTGCCCCATGCGTGGCTCGTATTCGGTCATGAAGAGTTCGAAGCCGCGTTTTTCTTCTTCGGTGAGCTGCTCCTTCCCTTGCATGCTGCGGTCGAATTTGGAGTCGTAGGAGGTGAGGGTGAGCAGGTAGTTCTCAATGGCCAGGCCGATACGCTCGGGAGTGATGGCATCGCTGTCGAAGGCGCGAGCGAAGTCCGCTTTTGAGGTCTTTTCCAGTTTGGCGACCACGTTCTCCAACTTCTCATCCATTTCGAGGTGGTCCTGCACAGGCATAAGTGCTTGAGCGCGCAGTGAGGGTGCGCGGCCATCCCAGAAGAAGCTCGTCTTCCACGCGAGATTGAAGAGCGGCATGCCGTTGCGGGTGCCGATGCGTTCTTCGACGCCGATGCTGAAACGACGCGGATCGGTGAAAGCAGTGGCGCGGGTGTGGCAACTTGCGCAGGAGAGCGTGCCGTCGCGGGAGAGAGCAGTGTCGTTGAATAAACGCTCGCCGAGTGCGACGCGTTCTTCCAGCAGCGGATTGTCCCGTGGCAGCGGCGGGATGGGAAAGTAGCGGCTCATCGTGAAGCGGTATGCCGTCTGCTTGGCAGGCAGGTAGAGCGGCTTGATGGGCGAGGGGCGTGCGATCGCGGGAATGCTGCTGGAAATCTGGTGCAGCGTGAATGCCGCAGGGAGATTTGCTTTGAGCGCGGCCACGACGGGGTCGCCTTCGTGGGAGTGCGTCGAAAGGCCGTCTTTGGCGAAGGAGAGAGGCTTTGGGCCGGCTAACAACATGTGCAGATCGAACGTGAAAAAGGCACCGGCATCGGCGGTGAGATCATAGTCGCCCGTGAAGGTAAGCGCGGTGCGATTGGGATCACGTGCGAGGTGGTAGGAGAATCCGCCGGGGGACTGCCCCGCAGCACGGAAGCTGCCTTCGAGCGCGAGAAAGATGTAACCGCCCTGCCAGCTCCAGTGCAGGCCGTTCAGGTTTGGATTGAGCGGATGCTCGGGCGAATACTGCGCAGGCGCGGCGGAATTGGTGGCGGGATCGAGGCCGAGATGGAAGCGCAGAGCCTGGTACTTGCCTGCGGGAATGTTTCGCAACGATGTGTCAAGACGACGTCGCTCAGCGTCCAGCCAAGCAATGTGACCTGGCATTTCCAGCCAGGTGCCGTCGGCCTGCTGCAAAGCGAAACCACTGAGGAGGAAACTGCAACGCGTGATGGAGAAGGTTTCGCCCGCCGCATTGGCATAGCGGAGGGAGTCGAGCAGCAGAGGGGCGTCACCCGCTGTCAGGCTGACATCGAGGCGCAGCGTGGAGGAGAAGGCGGAGGTGGCGAGGAGCAAAGCCGCCGTGAACTGACGAATGACAAAGGCGGAACAACGGAGGGGCATGACTTTGAAACGTAATGGGAAAAACGTCTTCGGCCAGTTCAGACGCTGCGTGTTGCATGTGAAGGGCAAGGTGATGCCGCTTCACAAAAGGTTTACTGGCTCGACAGCTTCAAGCGCATGAACAGCTTGGTGTTGCTGCCGACGGGCACGCTGAAGATGTGCTGGGTGCCACTGCCAGTGTCGGTGATCGAGGTCCATGAGCCGGACAGCATCGTGCTGCTCCATTCCGCGCCGTAGGTGACGCCGCTGACCCCTGCTGGCTCGGTAAAGTTAAAGGTGTAATTTCCGCCGTTGAGCGAGGGCTGAGGAAGCTGCGAGACCAGAGCGGTGGCGGGATTTTGGCCAGGACCAAAGAACGCGTAAACCGCCAGGTTGGAGAGGCCCGTGTGGTATGGGTCGGCCGTTTCGGCGGCATTGCTGCTGACGGTGCTGCCATACCAGGTGGTCTGCCAGGTTTGCGCACCGCTTTGCCGTGTGACTGTGATGACATAGGCCTTTGTGGTCAGGCCATCCTGGGCGGTGACAACCGTGTTGATGACGTTGCCGCTGCCCACGGCAAGAGCTATCGACCCGCTGGGGGAGCCTGAGGAAACTGCTACGGTATTAACCTTCACGCTTGCCGTGGCATCGGCCACGGCGGGGGTGACCGTGATGGCTGCGGCGGTGTTGGGAACGGTGGCGGTGTAGCTGGTGGTGCTGCTGGAAAAGGTGGGGGAGAGCGTGACTCCGTCGAGTGTGAGGCCGGAGAGATTCGCGTTTGTGGAAAGAACACTGAGGCTGACGTCACGTGTCGTGCTGCCAATACTGTTGGTATTGTTGGTGAAGGTTAGAGTGTCGCTGTAGCCGCCCGCTGCGAGGCTGTTGGCGGCACTGTTGATGGTCGCGGTGACAGTGGTGTTCGCGCCTGCTGCGAGCGTGCCGCCCGAAGAATCCAGGGTGAGCCAGTTCGCCGTTTTACTGGCCGACCAGCTCATCGGTGCAGTGCCGGAGTTTGTGAGCGTGTAAGTCGTGCTCGCCGGCGAGAACGCGCCTCCTGCGGGGCCGGTGGCGGAGAAGTTGCTGGATGGAGTGACGGAGAGTGCTGGCGCACCAGTGCCCACCGTGTAAGTGCCAGTACCGCTTGTGGTGCTTGCAGTGGTGTTGTCGGTGGCGGTGATGCTGTAAGTCACCACGGTGTTGAGCGCCTGTGCGGGAATCGTCGCGCCATAAGTGCCATCTCCCGTCGCGCCGTCACCGTGCGCGCCGTCATCATACATCGTCAGCGTCACCGGTGCGCTGGTGGTGGCAGCTTTGACGACAATGTTGTCCAGGCTGATTTTCGCCTGTGGTGTGCCTGCGCCTGATCCGGCAAAACGGAAGCGCAGCTTCAGCGTGCTCACGCGTTCGCCGCTGCTAAGATCGTAGTGATACGGCGTGCCGGGGTACACATGGTTGGAGCCGCTGGTTTCACTGAGGCGCGAGGTCCAGGTGCTGCCATCAATGGAGGTTTGGAAATCCCAGCCCATGGTGCCGCTCAGGTTGGAGGTGGCGACGTAGAACTCCACGTAGGCGGAAGAGCCGGTGGCGTTGATCGCGTTGGTCGTGGTGATGTAGCAATCCGTCAGATTGGGCGTGGCCTTGTTGCACTCCAGACCGCTGGCATTGCCGCTGCCGTTATTCGCCGCCGTCGTCATGCTAAAGGGATTGATCGGCGTGTAGTTCAGGGTCCAGGCATTGTTGGCATTGGTGCCGGTCCAGGGCGAGACCGCGCTGGCAGTCATCGTTTCGGTGAACACCGTGCTCAGCGACTGCGCACCGGTGTTGTAGGTGAGCTGCACCGTGGAAAGCGTCCGGGCTGACGGTGGTGTCACGCTGGCGGTGACGACCACATTGGAAGTGCTGATGGGTGACGCCGGATTGATGGCGATGGAAGTGATGCCCGGCGCAGCGGATGTGACGGTGAGGGTGAAACTCGTGCTCGTGGTGTCGAGGCCATCGCTCACGGTGATCGTGATGGTGGCGCTGCCGGTTTGATTGGTGACCGGGGTGATTGTGACGCTGCGATTCGCCCCGCTGCCGCCGAAGACGATGTTTGTGACGGGCACCAGCGTGGTGTTGTCCGAAGAGCCAGCAAGCGTGAGGCTGGCGGCGCTCGACTCAGCATCCCCGACGGTAAATGAAACCGAGCTCAGTGTGCTGTTTTGTGCAGTGGTCTGACTGGCGATGGCGCTGATGGTCGGAGGCGTGTTCGTGCCGGAAGCGGAATAGGGTTTAATGGTGCTTTGCGAGACTGTGGCAGTGGTCTGGCCCGTGCTGTCATAAGTCGCCAGCGCAGTACGGTTCACGCGTGCGTATTCAATGCCGGATGAAGCCAGCGTGGTATAGCTGCTGGTGGTGGTGACGCTTTGATTTCCCGCCGTGGGCGCGGCGGGCACATTCGTGGGACTGAGGCCGGTTTTCTCACTCGTCCAGGTCGATTGATTCGGTGACGCATCCACCGAGTAGGTGCCGCCTTCCACCGAACTCCAGGTGAGAGTGACCGTGCCGCCGGACACGG
Source organism: Verrucomicrobiota bacterium (assembly GCA_026397715.1). Taxonomy (GTDB): domain Bacteria; phylum Verrucomicrobiota; class Verrucomicrobiia; order Verrucomicrobiales; family Verrucomicrobiaceae; genus Prosthecobacter. Next base: position 11,647 of record JAPLUN010000511.1, on the reverse strand, counting down.
TGGGCGTGCTGACAGTCACCGCCGCATTGGCACCAGCGAGCACCTGGTTGGTGGCGCCATCGGCTGACATGACCGTGGTTGTTGTGCTGCCGCCGGTCGGATTGCCGTAATACCAGCGGCTGACCATGTAGGGATAATAGGAGGTGCCGTCCGCCTTGATCGTGGCGAAGTAGGCCCAGGTGCCGTTGGGGTACTCCGGCGTCACGCAGAAGCGCACGTTGTATTTGTTCAGGTCGTAAAAGACGCCGTTGGGATTGCTGCGCGAAGCCTGCACATAAGTATTGCCACTGAAGTCTGCAGAGTCGCCCAGATAGGCATAATCTTCCGCGTAATGTCCCAGTGTGTAGGTGAGGCCGGTCGTGGTGTAGTTGGTTGCGGGACCGTATTGCGTGGAGGTCAGCGTGGCTGAGCGGCCTTGGGCAGCTGCGGCCCAGACGGGCAGCGTGACACGTCCAACTGAGTCGAGGTTGGTCGATCCATTCGTTCCATCGCGGAGTTGATAACCGGAAATCATGCGTCGTACTCCGCCGATCTTGACCGTAGGTGCGGAGGTGTAACCGCTGCCGCCACTGGTGATGCTCACTGCAGTCACGACGCCATTGGTCACCACGGCGGTGGCGGCGGCACCACTGCCACCGCCGCCGCTGAAGGTGACGAGCGGCACGGATTGATAAAGCGTCCCGCCCGCCGTCACGTTTACCACCGTCACCGCACCGCCGCTAACAGCCGCCGCCGCTGCTGCGCCGGTGCTGCCGCCGTCATAGCCATATGCCCCGTAAAGCGGCAGACCGTCCTTCATCCAGCCGATGATCGGAGAATGCTGGAGGTTCGTGTTGGCCGTGTTTTCCGCGTAGTTTTTGGTCGTGCTGTTGTAGAGGATGTTGTCTCCCACCAAGTAGCGCGCGGTGATCGCATTGGCATGATAATGATACTCCCCGCTCGGTTGATTGTGAGCCAGTGCATAGTCGAATGAGGTGGCTTCATTGACAAAGGCATCACGATTCCAAATGCCATCACCCGTGCCCACGGTGCCGTTGGGCGTGCCGTCAACGTTGTTGGTAGTCGAGTAGGAGAAGCCGTCCGAGGTGTTGTAGGCCGCCACTCCGTCAACGAAATATCCGATCGCTCCCATGCCTGTGAGCGTCGATTGACCGCTCACGGTTTGCGCCCCTGCGGCACCACGCGGAAACCGCCAGATCTGCGCCTGATTCTTCGGGTAGTTCGGATTGTTCCACGGCCCCATGACATGGGCTCCAAGGCCTGTCGTGCGGATGTAAACCCAGCTTGCGGATGTGTTCACCTCGTTCACTCCAGCATAAGCGGGGGAGGATTGTGCCTGGGTGCCGTTCGTCCACGTTGTGACTGTCGTGCCGGAAGTGCGGTTCGCGGTGCTCGTGAAAATACGTGCGTATTTGGTCGAGGCGCCTGCAACCCAAGAAGAGATCTGCGGGTCGGCGTGCAGCAGAGATGCAGAAATCAGCAGGAGCAAGAGTATGTGCTTGGTCATGGTTGGGTGATGGTTACTCCCGATTTAGAGGCGGCCACATGAACGAATCCCGGCAGCAGGAATAAATTCGCATTTATCTTGGGCCGGCATGGGCCGGAGCCGGTATGCTCATGCTTTTCGAGTTCAAGCGATCACGGCTGGCTGACTCGCAGGCGCAGAAAACCTGTGGTGGGAGTTGTCACGTTGCTTTGAACGGTGATCGTCTCAAGACCGGTGGCGGGATCCATCACGCGAGAGAGCTGGGTGCTTGCCGCATTGGACGGGATGTCGCCTAATTGACCGTACTGCGAGCCAGCAAACCATTGCAAGAGATCGCTGGTAGCATCGACGACCAGAGTTGCATCGGTCGCGGCGGGGTCATGCTGAAAAGTGAGCAGAAGTTTGCTGCCACTGATGCTGATTGCCGGCCTTGCAGCACCCGCATGGGAGAAAGGATAAAGGCCAGCGGCGTACTTCAGGAGATTCGGCACACCATCACCCGCAGGACAGGCGGCATCTCCTGAGACGAGGGGATTGTTTGCATGGATGCCGAAAGTCAGATTTTTCCAGTTCTGATAAGGCGGTTCATTGATGGTGAGAATGCTGGAAGATGGCTGTAGAAGCAGAGCACCACCGGTGACATTGCTCAGGGTGAGATTCACCGTTTCGCTGCCTTCCACCACAGTGTCGCTCTTGATCGGAATGCTGAGAATTTTCACTCCGACTTCGCCGTCGAGCCAGGTGACCGTTTGAGAGACTGAGGTGTAGTCACTACCGGCACTGGCAGTGCCGCCCGAGGTGGAAAAATCCACGCTAACCGCTCCCCATGAGCCTCCGGTGCGGGCGACGCCAATGGCGGCACTGCTACTGCTTTCAGAAACCGAGTAGGGATTGCTGACGAAGCTGATGTCTCCAGGGACGGCCACGACGATGTCGCGTACTTGTTCTGCAACACCGATCTGGCCGATTGAAGTGGCGTGACCACTGAGGGTATCGATCACGTAAAGATTGCTGCTGGAGCCAGTGGCGGGATTGAGCACAGCGTAGCCTACGCCAGCAGGCGAGAAATCGAGGCCGGTGAGGCCTTCGGTGTCCGTGCCGAGCGCGCCAATGGTGGAGAGCTGTCCGCTGGAGGAGTTTAGAGGCAAACCGCCAACGGAGCCGACGCGCACCAAGCTGTCGATGGTCTTGTCGATCGCATAGACGGTGGGTGAGAGGCCGGGTGTGAAGTCAGCTCCCACGATGCCGGGCGTGGCACCGAAATGGGTGTCGCCTGAGGCGAAGGCGAGAGGTGTGTCCACAGCGAGAACGGCACCTGTATTTGGATTCAAACGCAGGTGCTGCCCAGTGCTGCCCAAGATGTGCATTTGATCGGTTGAGGGATCGATCCCGAGATCGAACGATGGATGTGCAAGCTGCGGACTGGTGATGTCGGCGATTTTTGTGACCGCGCCGGTGGCAGGATTGAGCAGGTAAAGCGATGCGGCCACCGGCCCGGTGCCGCCAACCGCGCCCACCACGTAGAGCTGTCCGGTGCTGCGCCGAAAGGCGAGACCGCGCAGGGTTTGCGAAGCATCGATGCCAGTGACGGTGACGTTGCTGATGATGGTGCCCGGTGCGCCCGTGGTGAAGCGGATGAGTTTCCCGGACCCCGTCACAGCGACGATGGGCTGCGAAGGCGGAATGTCGTCGTCATTGATGGTGATGCCGGCATAACTCGGCACGCCGTAACCTGCGCCACCGCTCACGCTCGAAAGAGCGAGCTGGATGCTCTCGGCGTTCTCGAGGGTGCTGTCGTTGATGAGGGTAATGCTGAAGCTGCGCGGGGTCAGGTCGCCTGCGGGCCAGTTCAGCACGCCATTGCTAGCGGTGAAGTCGCTGCCCTGAGTCGCGGTGCCGCCGCTCACGTTGTAGGCCACGCTCACAGCACCGGTGCTGCCGCCGCTGCGTGTGACATCGATGGTGATGCCACCTGCGTTTTCATTCACTGAATAAGCTGCGGCGCTGAATTCCAGCGTGCCACCGGCTGGCGGTAGTGGCGGTATGCCACTGCTTTCGACCGCTCCCAGATCCATCGCGCCACCATTCTGAGTGCGTGTTTGAAAGCCCTGCGGGACAAGGTATTCGAGCGCGTCCGTGTGGCCGAGCGCAATCGCGTTGGCTGCAAGAGTTCCTCCGGCATCCAGGATGTTGGAACCCGTCAGCACATGGTAGTCACGAGTGCTGGCGTTGACGAAGTTTGGATTGTTCGCGCCGAAGGTGTCTCCCACGATGAGGTTCGAGATTCCGTTGAGCGCGCCACCGTAAGCATGCCCGGGAGAATCTTTCGCCCAGCCGGGGCTGATCCAGTTTGGCCCGTTGAGATTGATGTCGCCGCCGCCATTGGTCGCGCCAGGAGTCGAGAAGATCATTTTCTCATAGGTCGCGTTCATGAAGACCGTGTCGGTGAAGAAGATGTTGTTTCGACAATCGATATTCTCAAACGTGGGCGAGGTGCCGGTGTAGGTGGTGGCCGTGAGTTCGAAGAGGGCCAGCCGGTTGTGGTGATTGACCAGGGTGTTGTTAAAGAAGTACAGCGTACCCCGGTGCAGCGTGTCGTAGCTCGACGCAGGACCCTGTGAGATCCAGCTGAGCATGTTCACGGGCGAGGCGTAGTTGCGAATCGTGATGCTGTTGCCATAGACGTAAGCGTCTGCGTAACCTGGCTGAAATTCGATGAAGCCTGCGCCTCCCTGCGGCTCCAGCAGAAGCATTGCCGCGCCTTGTTCGCCCAAGTCAAACTCGTTGTATCGAATGACAATGCTGGAGCTTCGGTCTTTGATCGCATCGCCATGGCAACCGGCGCGCATGGGCCCGAAGTGGTTGTACTGGTAGGTGACCCCGACGCTCTCGATGTAGCAGTCGTGCTCATGGTAGCCATTGCTCAGCACCTGGCCGGGGCGCGCTGGGTCGGGGGTGGATGGCAGGCCGTTGTCGTGGAAGTAGTTGCCTTCGATCAGCAGCCTTGCGCTGCTTTGTGCGGAACCGTTTTTCGAATTGGCGAAGAGGCCGTTGTCGCAGTTGTTAATCTCGCAGCCACGCACGGTGAAGTCGCGCGCCCACTCGATATAAATGCCGCAGGCGAATGTGTTATAAGGGTGGGTTAAGCCGAACTGGTCGGTGAAGGAGATGCTGCCGTCGCTGGTGTAGAGCGCGTTGCGAATGTCGAGATTTTCGATGTCCACGAAAGCGATGTGAGATCCGCCATAAACGTACCCGGTCTGCCGCGGGCTCACCGTGATGAGGCCGAAGGTATTGCTGATGCCAGGACGATATTGCACGTTCGGGTCTTCGATTGCCTGGTTGGCATCGATGATGGGCAGCGCGCCAGTCACGGGGTCGGGAACGCCATGAATGACGATGTGCTGCGTGCTAGTGCCGGCCTGCGAGATCTGGATTTTCTCATGGTAGCCGCCTGGCTTGGTGTGGATATTGACGACATCTCCCGGTTGCAGTGTGGCCCAGGACACATCTTTGAGCATGGTTTTCGGAAATGCGGGACCCACGTCATAAACGGTGGCGGCATGAGCGGCGGGAGGCACCGCGAGCGCGGAAAGGACAGCTAGAAGGGCTTTCATGTGCGAGATCAGTCTGAGAGGCCGCGCGGCAAGACGAATCTCGGCCATTCAAATGAGACTGGCAAAAAGCAGCAATGCTTGGAATGGCTAGCACCGATCCTAGAGCCAATTACTCTTTGCGACAATGGAGTAAAAATCATTCCATGCGTTTCCCGGCGGCTTTAGGTCTTTACGGCTTCAAATCCCGCAGATTGACCATGAGCAAGTGTCTCACACGCGGCGGTTCGGAGCCACGGTGAAAGGATTGTACGGCCTCTTCGGTGCGCTGATCTTCCATGGTGGCGCGTTCGTGCTGCCGCAGGTGCTCGGCCCAGGAGCCCACGAGAAAGGTTTCACGGTAGTGGGTTGGGTCTTCCAGATCTGCGAAGAGGGAGCAGCGGAATGCGCCGTCGCGCAGGCGGACCTCGCGCAGATGCAGCATGGCGGCGCGAAACGCGGGGGCTTCTTTGGGATTGATGTGATACTCGATGGTGATGAGGACCGGGCCGTCGCTGGGGGCGGGTTCGGTGGTGATCGCGCTATGAGGCAGCATGTGGCCGGAAGGAGAGAGATCCAGCTTTTCCACATGACTGATGGGCAGCAGACGTGCGAGCAGGGCGCTGATGAGAAGGCAGCCTGCGGCAATGCCGAGCGTGATGGGCGCATTGAGATGGCTGGTGAGCTGACCCCAGGTGAGGGCACCGATGGCAAAGGCGCCCTGCATCACGACCAGATAAATCGCGGAGCTGCGGGCGCGCACCCAGTTGGGGAACACGCTTTGAGAGGCGACGCTGAAGGTGTTCATGCCGCTGATCCACGCCGCACCTGTGACCACGAGGACGAGCCCCATGGCGATCTTTCCAGGCACCAGCGCGAGGATGGCCGTCATGGCTGCTGAGACTATGCTGGCTCCGAACAACACGTGATCGAAGGTGAAGCGTTCGCGCAGTTTTGGCAGCCACACCAGTGCCATGAGGATGGCACCGCCACCGTAGCAGCCCATGAGGATGCCGAAATCTGCAGCGGTCCATTGGCGTGAATGAACGATGATGGGCAGCAGCACCACGGGAGCCACAGCGGCAAACATGTGGATGCCGCCACGGCAGAGCACGGCCTGCATCGCATGGGCGTGGCGCACGTAGCGGATGGCGGCGGCCATGGCTCCGAGCATCTGCTCCTGCTGGGCGCTACGCGGGGTGGCGATGTAGCTGCCGGTGCACATCACCCCGATCACTGCGAGAAAAGAAAGGGCGTTTAGCGCGAAAACTGGTGCCGGACCCATGGCCGCGAGCAGCAGGCCGCCGAGGATGGGGCCGAGTGAGCGGGCGATGTTGAAGCCCACGCCATTGAGCGCAATCGCCGGGGACAGTTGCTCACGGCCCACCACTTCCGGGATCAGGGCCTGCCAGGCGGGCATGGTGAAGGCTGCGGCGACGCCGAGCTGAAAGGTGGCGAGAAGCAGCAGGGTCTGCGTGAGAGCGCCGTACCACGCCAGCAGAGCCATGCCGACGGCGGTGAGCAGCGCACCAGTTTGCGCGATCAAGATCAGCCTCCTGCGGTCCACCAGATCTGCCAGTGCTCCGGCGGGCAGAGCCAGGAGGAAGAGCGGCAGGCTCGACATCGTCTGCATCAAGGATACGAGGTAGGGCGAACTCGTCATCGTGGTCATTGTCCAGACGGCGGCCGTGTCATTCATCGTGGTGCCGATGTTTGAGCCAATGCTGCCCAGCCACATGGCACGATAGACAGAATTGCGGAGCGGAGACCAGGCTGACATGAGTACTGAGAATAACGTTTTTGCACGGCTGCGCGACTGTGCAATTCGCTTCCTCACAGAACTCGCGCGAATGCGTGACAAGGGATGGCTCGCCAGCGGCGTATGAACACCTACTGTCTTGTCATGTTTACCCGCCGCCAGCTTCTGCAAACCGCCGGACAAGGCTTCGGCGCGCTCGCGTTTCATTCGCTGGCCAGCGCGGAGACCGCGCACCGCTCCCAGGTGGTGGTGCCCAAGGCGAAACGCGTGGTGCAGCTCTTCATGGGAGGGGCGGCGAGCCACATTGACCTGTTTGATTACAAGCCAGCGCTGATCAAGCACCATGGTGAAGACGCTGACTTTGGCGAGAAGGTGGAGGCATTTCAAAACGGGCTCGGGCCTTGGAAAAAACCGGTGTGGGACTTCAAGCCCTACGGACAGAGCGGTCGGATGCTGAGTGATGCCGTCGCGCCACTGGGCGCCTGTGCGGATGACATGGCCTTTGTGCACAACATGGTGGGCAAGACCGGCGTGCATTCGCAGGGCACGCTGCTGCAGGCCACGGGTTTCAATCTGCCGGGCTTTCCGGGCGTGGGCTGCTGGGTGAGCTACGCGCTTGGCTCTATCAGCGACAATCTGCCGACGTTTGTCGTGCTGCCGGATCATCGCGGTTTTGCCTCGAACGGGCCCAAGAATTGGGACAGCGCGTTTCTGCCTTCGCAGCATGCGGGGACGATCATTTATCCCGGGGCGGAGACGCCCATTGCGGATCTGTTTCCGCACAAGGCCGGGCGCTACATCAGTGCGAAGTCCGACCGCGAGGGTTTCGCGCTGCTGGAGCAACTGAATCGCAAACACATGGCGGTGCGCGAGGAGGATTCGCGTTTGGAGAGCCGCATCCAGAGCTACGAACTCGCAGCGAAGATGCAGCTCGCCGCGCCGGAGGCGCTGGATATTTCGAAGGAGTCCGACGCGATGAAGGCGATGTATGGCATCCAAGAGCATCGCAAGGTCTGGCCCACGGAGATTAATCCCGAAGAAGAGGCCGACTACATGGGCCGCAAATGTCTCGCGGCGCGCCGCCTGCTGGAACGGGGCGTGCGCTTTGTGCAGATCTGGAGCGGCAATGACAACGGCTTCCCGCGTCGCAATTGGGACAGCCACGAAGATGTGGAGCGCGATCACGGCCCGCTCGCATGGGGCATGGCGAAGGCGGTTTCAGCGCTGATTCTTGATTTGAAACAGCGCGGGCTGCTTGATGACACGATCATCCTTTGGACCACGGAGTTTGGCCGCATGCCGAGCACGCAGGGCGGCAAAGGGCGCGATCACAATCCTTACGTCTTCACCAACTGGCTCTGCGGTGGAGGCATTCAGGGCGGCGCCACCGCTGGTGAGAGTGACCAGTGGGGGTACAAGCCGCTGGACCGCGCGAACCCTACCACCTGCTACGACATCCATGCCACGATGATGCATCTACTGGGCATTGATCACACCCAGCTGACTGTTCGCCATAATGGCATTGATCGGCGGCTGACGGATGTGCATGGGCAGGTGATCCGGGGGCTGGTGGGTTAAAACAGGATGTTATCCACGAACCGCTGCACGTGCTGCGGCTGTTTGCGATGTTTTCTGGTAACGGCGACGATGTCGCGTTCGAAGCGTTCAGGGAAGGGCAGGGTGGCGATGGATTCCTTTCTTCGATAGAGAGCGAGAGCCCGACGAGGGACGAAGGCGAGGCCAAAGCCGGAGGCGACGAGATTGATGATGAGGTCGAAGCTGTCCAGCTCCATCGCGGGCTGGAGGTCGAGGTGCTGGCGTTTCATCCAACGACGGAGGTTTTTGCCGGTCTGCGTGGTGGAGTCGATGTGGAGCCAGGGTTGCTGCGCCAGCCAAAGCCGGAGTCGTTCGGCACGTTTGACGGGTGCCTTGGCGGCCATCGTGGCAGGCGCGATCAATTCGAAGGCGTCTTTGAAACGGTGGGTGACCTTGATGGAGTCTGGCAGCGGTGAGGGCGGGCAGATGACGCCCACGTCAATTTCGCCCGCCTCCAGAGCGGTGAGGATGGAACTGCTGGTGTTGTAGCTGATGTGGCAGACGACTTCAGGATGACGCTGGTGATTGGCATGAAACAGTCCGGGCATGTGAGCCATTGCCAGCGTGCGCGAAACGCTGACGCGAACTTCGGGACGGACGGAGCCAAACTCTGCCTGCAATCCATCCAGCGCCGATGCGACTCCGCCAATCAGGCGCGCGGCTTCAGCGGCGAGAAAGAGGCCGGCTTCGGTAATTTCGACGGATCGTGTGGTGCGGTTGATCAGAGCCAATCCGAGGCGCTCCTCCAGCGACTGCATTTGCCGTGTAAGTGCGCTTTGCGACAGCCCGGCCTCGCGTGCTGCACGCGTGAAACTACGGTGCTTCACCACGAGATGAAAGAGGTGCAGGGCGTAGAGATCGAAGGGCTTCCTGGCCAGGTATTGTTGCATCAATCACAACAATACCTGTATTTAATGCATTTCACGCAATTAAACCAATGTGCGAATGCGTGGGCGCGGACAACCCCGCTTTTACCTATGCCCAATATTGAAGACCGTCTCCCTCAAAATGCCCCCGGACGTTTCTACGTCGATAACAGCTGCACTGATTGTGATCTGTGCCGAGGTCACGCTCCTGAATTTTTCCGCCGGGATGACGACTTGGGTTACAGCATCGTTTTCCGTCAGCCGGTGACAGATGCGGAGATACAGCTCTGCGTGGAAGCCCTCGAAGGCTGCCCCACTGAATCGATTGGGCAGAGCATTCAATGACGAAATCCATTGTCTGTCTGAGAGCTTACTGCACGGCCCCCGTAGTGAAGTCATGAACAAGCTTATCATTTTCCTGGCGCTGCTGACTTTCCCAGCCTTCGGCGAATCCCTGCGGCTTGCGACGTTTCGTGCGGATGTCACGCCGCTGGTCGGTGCGCCGTTGTGTGGGGGGCTGGTGAAGCCGGTGGTGGGGGTGAGTGAGCCTTTGCTGGCGCTGGGGGTGGTGATTTTGAGCGATGACGAGCCGGTGGTGCTGTGTGCGGTGGACTGGTGTGAGATTCGCGCGGGGGATCATGTACACTGGCGGGAGGTGCTGGCGCAGGCGGCGGGGACGACGCCGGAACGCGTGGCGGTGCAGAGTCTGCATCAGCACAATGCGCCGATTGGAGATGCGGCGGCGCACCGGTTGCTGGCGGGTTTTGCTTCGCCGCCAAGTGTGATGGACCTTGAGTGGGCGGAGCGCGCGCTGAAGGGCGTGGCGGCGAGCCTTGAGGCGGGGCTGAAGAATGCGGTGCCGCTGACGCACATCGCGCATGGCGAGGCGGCGGTGGAGAAGGTGGCGTCCAACCGCCGGATCATGGGTGATGATGGGAAGGTGGCGAAGATGCGGCTGAGCTCCACGAAGGATGCGGCGCTGCAGGCGCTGCCGGAGGGGTTGGTCGATCCGCTGCTGAAGACGATCAGCTTTTGGAACGGCGAGAAGAAGCTGGCGGTGCTGCATTACTACGCGACGCATCCCATGAGCTACTACGGTGATGGCATGGTGACGTATGACTTTGTGGGTACCGCACGCGAGCGACGAACGCAGGATGATGGCGTGCCGCATCTGTACTTTACCGGCTGCGGTGGCAACATCGGGGCGGGCAAATACAATGATGCCAGCAAGGAGGACCGGGTGCGGCTGGGGGAGAACATTCATGCGGCGATGGTGAAGTCCGAGCAGCAGATGAAACGCGTGCCTCTGACGAAGGCCGAATGGCGCGCGCTTCCCGTGGTGCTGAAATCGAATCCCGAGTTTCCCGAAGAGCGCATGCTGAAGGTATGTGAGAACGCCGCTGCGGTGGCCTCGACGCGCATCAGTGCCGCGTTTCGTGTGGGCTTTGCCCGCCAGAGTGCTGCGGGTGTGCCGATTCAGTTTACCAGCTTGCATCTGGGAGATGATGTGTGCCTGCTCCATCTGCCGGGCGAGACTTTCATCGAGTATCAGCTTTTTGCACAGCAGCAGCGCCCTGGCGGATTTGTCGCCACAGCGAGCTATGGTGACGGCGGGCCGGGGTACATCCCGCTCGAAAAATCTTTCGCTGAGGGTGGCTATGAGCCGACGCAGGCCTTCGCGGCTCCGGAGTCAGAAAAGGTGATGAGGGAGACGATTGTCGAGTTGCTCCGTGCGAAGTGACTCGGTAAATGTCGGCCTCATGATCCTCGACACTCTTGAAAACTCCGCCCGTTACGAATCCCTGAATTCTCGCTTCGCGAAGGCCTTTGCCTACCTCCGCACGGTGGACGGCACGCAGCCGCTGGGGCGGTTTGATCTGGATGGGGATCACTGCTTCGCGCTGGTGCAGACGTATGAAACGAAGCCGATGGAGAAGGCGAAGTTTGAGGCACATCGGAAGTATATTGATGTGCAGTTCATCTACAGCGGCCGTGAAACCATCCTCTGGGCACCGCTGGCGGCGATGAAGGAGGAGACGATGGCCTACAATGAGGAAAAAGAGGCCGCACTGTGGAAACTGATCCCCGATGTGACCCCGCTGCACATGAGCGGCGGCCATTTTGCCATCCTTTACCCGGAGGACGCTCATGGGCCCTGCATTGAGTGGGACAAGCCGGAGCAGGTGTTCAAGGTGGTGGTCAAAGTGGCGGTGGAGTAATCCCCCGCAAAAATGGGCCTACTGGGGGCGTTTGTTTGTTCCCCCTGATGAAGCTGACGCCTGCTGTTCTCTTTTGCTCCCTCGCCGTGACCGTTCGCGGCGCGGACCGCATGCTCACGTTTGAAAAA